>JAZNBX010000001.1:0-22300 GCA_045587265.1 Acutalibacteraceae bacterium
CGACATGGCTACGATCCGACTTTAAGGATTTAGAATTTGGCACTGGTGGTCTTCGTGGGGTTATAGGCGCCGGTACAAACAGAATGAACGTTTACAACATTAGAAGAGCTACGCAGGGCTTCTCAGAGTATCTTAATAAAACCTTTGCTAATCCAACAGTTGCAGTAGCATATGATAGCAGAATTAAATCCGACTTATTTGCTAAAACTGCGGCTAGCGTATTTGCTGCTAATGGTATAAAAACATACATTTATAGAGAACTAATGCCAACACCTATGCTCTCTTTTGCTGTTAGACATCTAAAATGCAACGGTGGTGTTGTTGTTACCGCTAGCCATAACCCATCAAAATACAACGGATATAAAGCGTACGGTCCAGATGGTTGCCAGCTTGATTTAGATGCAAGTGAAACGGTTTTAGAATTTATAAATTCTATAGATGTTTTTACCGGTGTAAAAACCGAGAATTTTGATAAAATGCTATCTAGCGGTATGATCGAGTATATTTCCGATGAGGTAATTGATAGTTATATCTCAAGTGTAAAAGAACAAGCAATCAATACAGAAATATGCAAAAATAGTGATTTTAAGGTTGTATACACACCGCTTCACGGCGCCGGTAATAAACCTGTTAGAAGAATTTTAGATGAAATAGGGATTAAAAACGTAGTTGTTGTTAAAGAACAGGAAAAGCCTGATGGTAATTTTCCGACTGCCCCCTTCCCTAACCCTGAAATTCGCGAAGCATTTAATTGCGCATTAGATTTAGCGAAATCAGAAAACCCTGATATTTTACTTGCGACTGACCCTGATAGTGATAGAGTTGGTATTGCAGTAAAACACAATGGCGAATACGTGCTAATGAGTGGCAACCAAGTTGGCGCCATGCTTCTTGAATATATTCTAATGAGCAGAAAAAACAACGGAACTTTACCTGAAAATCCCGTTGCAGTTAAAACTATAGTAACCACTAACATTGTTAATAAAATTGCTGCTAAATATGATTGTTCACTTTATAATGTTTTAACAGGTTTTAAATTTATTTGTGGTGTTATGCGTGAACTCGAAGAAAAAGGCGAAGAAAATCGCTGCATTTTCGGTTTTGAAGAAAGTTATGGTTATTTAGCTGGCACGTATGTTCGTGACAAAGATGCTGTTGTGGCTTCTATGCTAATATGCGAAATGGCGTGTTACTATAAATCAAAAGGCATAACTTTAGTTGATTATATGAATAGTCTTTATGATGAATACGGCTATTACTCTAACCAACAATTTAGTTACTACTGCGAGGGTGCGAGCGGTGTTCAGAGAATGAACGGCATTATGTCGGATTTCAGGAATAACACTCCTAAAGAAATTGCAGGTAAAAAGGTTGTAAGTACTGACGACTACTTATTATCTGTTACTACCGACCTTGCAAATGGCAAAACTGAAGATATTCTTCTTCCAAAATCAAACGTGTTTATATTTAACCTAGAGGATAATTCTAGCGTTACAATTAGGCCTTCAGGCACCGAGCCCAAAATTAAGGTTTATATTGAAGCAGTAGGCAGTATCCTAGAAGAAGCAAACGCAACAACTGATTTACTAAAAGAAAATATAAGCAAACTAATGGGTTTTTAAAATAAAAAAGCAGTTCAAAACGAACTGCTTTTTTATTTTATGATAGTTTTACGTCTTCCCAGAGTTTATCCATATATCTTCGAATTTCAACGCTTTGATTGTGGTAATAGTAACAAGTAGGCTTATCCTTATCATCAGGATAAAGCATCTTATTGTTATAATACTCGTATTCTTTGTTGTTGATAACTGCTTCATTAGGTGATGCATAACAGATATATTCTGCATTGGCTAATGCAACGTCAGGTTCCATTAAGAAATTTATATACATAAGCGCTGCTTCATAATTCTGTGTAGTAGTAGGTATACAAGCAGAGTCAATGAATATGTTAGTTCCCTCTTTTGGATATGCTAATGCGAGATTTGGATTATTATCATGCATACTTAAATAATCGCCTGCATAGTATGGAGCAACCACCGCTTCGCCCGATTCCATTTTATCAAAAACTTCGTCCATTACGTATGATTGTAAAACGTTTTTCTGCTCTTTAAGTTTTTCTGCTGCTTTATTCATATCATCTTTGCTAGTGGTGTTTATGTCTACACCGAGTAAAAGTTGTGCAGTGGCAAACGCATCTCGAGGATTATTAAAATTCAAAATGCCATCTTTTTTGTATTTTTCGTTCCAAAGCACGTTCCAAGTAGATGCATCCTCTTTAGATACAACGGTTTTATCATAAATAATACCAACCATACCAACAGAAAAAGGAACAGAATACTCGTTATCTTTATCAAAATACACATTTTTATATTCATCGCTAATGTATTTATAATTTGATAACTTTTCAGGATAGAATTTTCTTAAAAGTCCTTCGTTAGCCATACGTGAAATCATATAATCCGAAGGAATTATAATATCGTAAGAAATTCCACCACTTTTAATTTTAGAATACATTGACTCATTAGAATCATAATTTGTGTAGTTGATTTTGATACCCGTAATTTTTTCAAATTCAGCATTAACGTCTAGTGTATCATCAGAGCCGTCGGAAATATATTCGCCCCAGTTAAATACGTTAAGTTCTGTTCCCGCATATTCTCTGGTGTATTCTGCAGATAAGCTAATAGATGGTTTAGAATTTTTATCTGTATAGTTAGAGAATAAAATTACGGTAACTGATAACACAACAACTAAAACTAATGAAGCAACTCTACATACCTTAGGGTATACAGATACGCGTTTTTTAGCCTTTTTGTTATCCTCGCTTGATTTTGCGATATTGTTTAATATCAATAGCGCCAAAACAGCAATAAATACAACGGTAGAAAGGGCGTATATATCAAGTTTTACGCGCCTTTTTGTCATTGAATAAATGAGGATTGGCAAGGTTTGAAAATCCGAACCGCTTGTAAAATGACTTATTACGAAATCATCTAGCGAAAGTGTGAACGCCATAACGAAGCCAGTAGATATACCGGACGATATACAAGGAAGAATAACCTTGAAAAATGATTTTACGGCGGTACAACCCAAATCTTCTGCGGCTTCCGCTAAGTGAGCATCAGTTTGCTTTAATTTCGGCATAACCGATAGCATTACATAAGGTATATTGAACGTGATGTGTGCGATAAGCAGTGTTAGAAAACTAAGAGAACTGCTTTTAGAAATTAATGCACCAACAAAAACGAACAATAGCATCATAGATATACCTGTAACGATATCGGGATTCATCATTGGTATATTGGTTACCGACATAGTAACGCTTTTGGTCCATTTCTTTTTAAACGCGTGCGTTCCAACAGCCGCGGCAGTACCGATTATTGTTGCAATAACCGAAGAAAGCGATGCAAGAATTATAGAATTCTTTAGCGCGTTTATAAGTTCGGTATTGTGAATAAGTTCTTTATACCATTTTAACGAAAAGCCGGTAAAAACCGACGTGCTGTTAGAAAGGTTAAAAGAATATACAACAATAACGATTAGTGGTGCAAACAAAAATAAATAGATTAAAAAAGTATATATACGGGACAAGTGTTTCATATCAGCACTCCCCCATCTTCATCTGCAAATTTGTTCATTACAAACATACTTATAAGTATAAATACCATAAGTATTAAAGATAATGCAGCGCCTAAATTGTAGTTGCTTGCGCTCATAAACTGTGCTTCGATAGAGTCGCCAATAAGCAACGTCTTTCCACCGCCGAGTTTTTGAGAAATGTAAAACGTACTAACGGCAGGAACAAAAACCATAGTAATACCCGACACAATACCGGGTATGCTCATTGGAAGTATAATTTTTTTAAGTTTGAAAAAACCGTTAGAGCCTAAATCGTCGGCGGCTTCTAATAATGGTGTTTCTATTTTGCACATAATTGAGTATATAGGCAAAATCATATAAGGGATATAGTTATACACCATACCCAAAATTACTGCACCAGGCGTGTTAATGAGTTGAACAGGAGAAAGTCCTAGCCACTTTAATGTATTATTTATAACACCTGTATTTGAAAGAATGGTTATCCAAGAATATGTACGAATCAAAAAGTTCATCCACATTGGCAGCATTACAAGCATCATCATCGTTTTTTGCGTATTTTCGCTTTTTCTGGCCATAAAATATGCAAACGGGTATGACAATACTAAACATATAATCGTTGCAATCAATGCATATAATAACGAAATTCCAAGCGTTTCTGAATATCTAGAAAGTTGAGAAATGTTTTCAAACGTAAATGCGCCCGAACTATCAGTAAATGCATAGTAAACAACCATTATAATCGGTACGATAATAAATATTACCATCCACACCAAATAAGGTGTTGCTATATATCTGCTTCCGAAGGGTTTATTGTTCAATTCTCGCCCTCCTCTATCTCTGCTAGTTGGTCAATTTCATCACTAAATGAACTATAATCGCCATAAAGACCTGAATAGCGAGATTTTTTCATAATATGAATAGCATCGGGGTCGATAGAAAGACCAACAAACTCATCAACTTTATGTTCGTCAGTCGTTTGTATCATCCATTTAAAGCCGTCAATATCAATAATAATTTCATAATGAACACCCATAAACGTAACGGACGTAATGGTGCCGGTTAGCGTGCCTTGTTGGCTAGGTACAATATCAATATCTTCAGGACGAATTACAACGTCGACGTTTTCGTTTTCCTCAAAGCCTCTGTCAAGGCATGTAAAATCCTTGCCGAAAACGTTAACTAAAAAGTCCTTTTTCATTACGCCGTCAAGAATATTTGATTCACCAATAAAATCGGCTACAAACGCATTCTGAGGCTCGTTATAAATATCCTGTGGTGTTCCGATTTGCTGAATTTCACCATCATTCATAACAACAACTGTGTCAGACATAGCTAGAGCTTCTTCTTGGTCGTGTGTAACAAAAACAAAAGTAATGCCCAAACTTTGTTGAATGTTTTTAAGTTCTACTTGCATATCTTTGCGCATTTTTAGGTCGAGAGCCGCAAGAGGTTCGTCAAGCAATAAAACTTTAGGTCTATTTATAATCGCTCTGGCAATTGCAACTCTTTGTTGTTGACCGCCCGAAAGATTATTAACATTCCTACGTTCAAATCCTGAAAGATTTACCAAGCGAAGCATTTCGGTAACACGCTCTTTTATCTCCTTCTTTGGAACCTTTTTTACCGCTAAACCAAATGCAATGTTATCATAAACATTCATATGCGGGAAGAGTGCATAACGCTGAAAAATGGTGTTAACCTGTCTTTTGTATGCAGGAACACCATTAATTTTTTTACCATCAAACAAAATAGTACCCTCATCAGGCTCTACAAATCCTGCAATAATTCTAAGGGTCGTAGTTTTACCGCATCCCGAAGGACCGAGTAAAGTTACAAACTCTTTATCCTTTATTGCCAGTGTGAAATCGCGAAGGATTTGTTCACCGTCAAACGATACTGAAATGTTTTCTAATTTTATAATACTATTGTCTGCCATTTAAGCATCCCCCTTTGCGGACACAAAGTGTCACGTAAGCTAAATAGCTCTGCGCGATACCCGCAAAATCGCTGTTAGTAGCCCCGCAAAGAGTTTTTCATAAACCATATTATCGGTTTACAGCAACTAACTTGATTTCGCTCTCAACACAGATGCAAAAACGATACTTTAACTATATAAATTTTTTAAGGTATTGTCAAGTGATTTTGACAAATTTCTTTAAAATATCACAATATAATTATTGAAAAGAATTAAAAAATATATTATAATTGCATTGAGGTGAATAAAATGCGTAAAAAGACCTTAAAAATTTTGCTAAATGAAACTAATAAAAAATTAAATTTAATGCTTGCAGAGAATGAACAGTTACGTGAAAAATTAAAGAATGCCATTACTAAAATTGAGTTTTTAGAGGCTTCAGACAAACCGTTAGAAAAAGAACTCCAAAATATAAAGAACGAAAACAATGAACTGCATTTAAAGTTGGAACAAGCAAATAATCAATCTGATGAAGGTATTGCAGAGTTAGAAGAAAAAATCAATCAACTTCTTGCCGAAAACAACAAACTTAAGGGCGAATTATATGAGGCGCAAAAATGTTCTGAAGGATTGCTAAACAAACTCAATTCTCAAGAGCAAACTTTTGATGCAAAGGAAGAAACAATTCCGATGCCTCCCCCGCCCGCAGTACACAAACCTGTGTCTGCTGACAAAAAAGACCCTAAAGCATTTGATTACGCATCAACGATTATAAGCAAAATTGTATTAAGAACTGCTAGTTTTAAAAATATTATCACAAATAGCGGCGACCAAAACTCTGCTGAACTTATTACATTGGCTTTAGGTAAGGCAGAAATGTTTAAATCTGATGTTTTGCAGACAGTAATGTCCGACATAACAATTGATGAAAAAACAGATAGAATGGATAAACTGTTTGCTGATGCGGACGAATATTTCAATAGTCTTGAAGGTCAGGTTGCAAAATAATGGATGATATCAAACTAGGTAAATATTTGCATTACAAAGGTAATGAATATGAAGTTTTAGGTATCGCCTCCCACTCTGAAACTTTAGAGAAACTAGTTATTTATAAGGCGAACTATGGAAATTGCGATATTTGGGCAAGACCTATTAGTATGTGGAACGATATAGTTACCGTTGGCGACAAAAAGGTTAAGCGATTTACATATCTTGGTGAATGAAATGGCGATAAATGATAACATTAAGCATATATTTGAGCCAACTCCCCTGCAATGCGGTCAAGCAGTACTTGCGATGTTAACAGGTAAAACTGTCAAAGAGATAGTAACAGAATGTAAAAATGAAAGAGAAACCACTTATAAGCAAATGGTTTCTGTTCTGAATAATAATGGAATTGCTATTATTGGAGAAAGATGCCAATTCATTGAAAAAAGTGAACTTCCTAACGTTGCGCTATTGAGTTTACAAACTCCAAAATGTTGGCATTGGTCATTATATTGTAATGGTATGTTTTATGACCCTGAGTATGGTTTGATATATGAAATTCCACCATCAAACCGTAGATATTATTGGAAACTAAAAAATATATAAAACCCGAGTTTTTGCTCGGGTTTCTTTTTATATTACGTAAAATATTATGCAGAAATAGTGTAATAAACTACCTAACACAACAAAAATATGGAATATTGAATGAAAATATCTAATTTTAGAGCCAATTCCGTACAATATAGCGCCAACTGTATAAGAGATTCCGCCTGATAAAAGGAGTACAAGTGCATTAGTGTGCAACGCTTTTACGGTAACGTCGGCTGCAAGTATTATGCACCAACCCATACATATGTAGCAAATCATTGAAAACACGCGATATTTCTTAAGGTCAATCGCGGTTAATGTGGTTGCTAATGCTGCGAGCCCCCACACAAGCGCTAAAATAATAACCGCCCAAAGTAACGATACTTTTATTATAGAGCAAAGCAAAATTGGCGTATATGTGCCTGCAATTAGAAAGTAAATTGTGCAATGGTCTAATACCTGCATTACTTTCTTTGCGGTGCCTTTATGCAGTCCGTGATAAATGCTAGACATTGAATATAATGCTATAAGTGATATTCCATAAATAGCGCTACTGATAATGGCTAGCGCATTGCCTTTTATGGCGGATAATAGGACACAAGAAATCAATGCTATAACACCAATTCCGCCACCTACAATATGGGTAACCATATTAAAAATTTCTTCGCCTTTTGTGTAGTTAGGCAAAATTCTATCTTTGAGTTTAGTTCGTTTCATTTAATAACCTATTATTTCCATGTTTCTGTGTTGTAAAGGACTGTTGCGGCAAGAGTATTGTAACTTGAGAAATAGAATTCAAGTTTATAAACACCCATTTCATACGAAATCATTGTTGCACCATCACTGGATTTTGGCAAAAAACCTAAATCGCTTTTAGCTTCTGATTCGGTGAATTGTTCATCTATGCTGTTTTTAACGTAATCAATAACAGTATTACCGTCGTATCCGTAAGCAGAGCCGATTACTGCAATCGCGCTAATACCCGCATCCTGATTTTCTGTATTATACATACAGTAAACTGCATTTGCTGAATCATAACTTGCAGAAAGAATTGTTCTACCATCGCTTTCAATAATGTTTAGATAACTTGAGTATTCGCTGCCATCGGGGGCGTAACCTGCCTCTTGCATATTCTTAACAAAATCATCATGTGACATATTGGCTGCAATTTCAAACAATGCATCTTTAATGCCGTCAACAGGGTCGCCGATAACAAACTCAACCTCTGGTATTCTTCCCTCTTTAGCAAGTTTAGAAACGTCAACCGAGTGTTTGATTTTGTTTTCGTTTTCCTTGTTACCGCATCCTGCTAACGTTAATAAAATTATAGCCGATAAAAGTATAGAAACTATTCTTTTCATAATTAACTCCTTTACTTTGAAAACTTGCTTAACATACTTTGACGCAAATCCCATAAATCTTGAGAAAGGTCAACATAGTATTTATGAGGGTTTTCTAGTCGTAATACTTCATCCCACATTGTATCAATTTGCTCTAAACAATACTTTTGTATATCTACAACATCAGGAGAATTATATACACGCTTACCGTTTTCAAAAAGTTTAATTTTAATTTCTTTCGCCGTAAAATTAGTAACAGTTTTTCTCTTCCAAGTGTGTTGAGGATCGAAAATTTCATAAGGCTCGTTGTCATTGATTTTTTCTTCTTTCAAGGTAATCACATCGGCAATAGCCTTGTTGGTTTCTCTATCAAACAAGCGCCAAATAGTTTTAAATCCCGGCAAGGTTATTTTCTCAACGTTTTCACTTATTTTTATTCTAGGCACTAACTCATTTTCTTTTTCAAGAGCGACAAGTTTATATACACCGCCAAAAACCGGCTCTGATGATGCGGTAATCAATCTTTCGCCTACACAGTAATTGTCAACCTCTGCACCTTGATTGCGCATATCTCTGATAATGTACTCATCCAGTGAATTAGATGCTAAAATTTTGCAATCGCTATACCCTGCTTCGTCTAAAGTTTTTCTGATTTTTTTGCTTAAGTAAGTTATATCACCACTATCAATTCTAACGCCTTTTGGCCTATGGCCAAGCGGTGCTAAAACTTCATCAAAAACCTTAATAGCATTCTTTATGCCAGATTTTAAAACGTTATATGTGTCTATTAGCAACACACAATTATCGGGATAGTTTTTAGCGTATGTTGCGAAGGCATCATACTCGTTTTCAAACATTTGTACCCAACTGTGTGCCATAGTGCCGTACGGGGTTATGCCGTATAATTTTGACGCCTCAAGGTTTGAGGTACCAAGACAACCACCTATATATGCTGCGCGAGAGCCAAATACTGCAGCAGAAGCACCTTGCGCGCGTCTGGCACCAAATTCTACTACAGGGCACCCTTCTGCTGCACGAACGATTCTGTTAGCTTTGGTAGCAATCAAAGACTGATGATTAACTATTAAAAGCAGAGTTGTTTCAATCATCATTGCTTGCATTACAGGACCGCGTACGGTTATTATTGGCTCTTTTGGAAATACAGGCGTGCCTTCGGGTATCGCCCATACGTCACAAGTGAATTTAAAAGTTTTAAGATAATCTATGAAATCCTTATTGAATAGGTTAAGACTTTCTAGATAAGCAATATCTTCGTCTGTAAACTCAAGGTTTTCTAGATACTCAATCAACTGGTGTATGCCTGCAACAATAGCGTATCCGCCGCCATCCGGTACTCTGCGGAAAAACATATCAAAGTACACAATAGTGTCTTTTTCGCCACTGCTTAGCATACCGTTAGCCATCGTAAGCTCATATAAGTCAACGAGCATTGTTAAATCGTGTTTCATTTAAAGTCCTCCAATTTTTTAAACACAATTAAATTATTCAAAATTCTTCATATCCGTATCATAAACCATTATTTTAGTAACAGAATAATATGGCAACTCGCCATAAGCGGATAATAGTAGTGTTGGGTTAATATTGTCTGCGCCCCCTGCAGGAAGCGTAATAGAAATAATTAACTCATCGTTAATTAAATCAACAGAAAAATCCGCTATTTTAGGCGCTAAATCTATAGTTTTAATATTCCCCTTCTTACCTTTTTTCTCGGTAAGAATGCTATCACTCAATAAAAACTTTGAAAGAAGTTTAGGTAAATCTTTATCAAAATTAGTAAACTTGATTTGATATTTAGCAAAGCCTATTTTTCCAGCCTTGTTTATCGGCTCCTTAACATCAAGAATTTCAATGTATTCGGGCATAACCTTTGAAAGATTTTCTTTAACTTCAGAGAGTGGATATTCGTCGTCGATTAAGCGAATGTCCATTATTTCGTAATTACTTTCAAAGCCTAAGGATAGTGGCAACAAAAAAGTAACGTATGGGTGCGGGTTAAAACCTTCGGTATACCAAATTGGAATTTTTGAAAGGCGTAGTTGTCTGCACATAAATCTATTCATATCAAGATGGGATACAAATTTCATTCTGTCAAATTTTTTAAAGTAGATTCTAACGTTTTTCAAAGCAAACACCCTCCCCATAGCATGATGCACCGCAAGCAGAGCATTTTTCTCTGCAGTTAGGTGTTGTAGTTTCTTTGTGTGCGAGTTTATTTTCGTTAATTAAAAACTCCTCGCTTACGCTATAATCTAAGTGCGACCAAGGTAAAACCTCGTTATACTCGCGTTTTCTATTGGCGTAAAAACTTGGGTCTAAACCTTCATTTTTGAAGGCTTCTAGCCAGTTATCAACTAGGAAACATTCACTCCAACTATCAAACTTACAACCGCTTTTCCAAGCGTTTTCGATTACGTTGCATAGTCTTCTGTCTCCACGTGCAAGAACGCCCTCTAAAAAGCTAGTTGAAGAATCGTGGTAGGTTAATGAAATCTTTCTTGAGGAAACGTTGTCTTTTAGAAGTAACTGCTTGCGCTTAATTTCTTCAAGTGTGTCTTGTGGTTCATATTGAAACGGTGTGAATGGTTTTGGAACAAAAGAAGACACGCTTATTGATACGTTAACTGACTTGCCCTTAGGTTTATCAGGCATTGAATAAAATTTATCAACAATCTTTTGACCAAGCTTGATTATACCTAATAAATCTTCGTCAGTTTCGGTTGGTAAACCTAACATAAAGTATAATTTAACTGCGGTATAACCACCGCGGAAAGCCATCTCACAAGTGTTAATAATTTCCTGCTCGGTAATATTTTTATTTATAACGTCTCGTAAACGTTGGGTACCGGCTTCGGGCGCAAATGTTAGACCGCTTTTACGTATTGCACTTATTTTTTCTAGTAAATCTTCAGAAAAATTGTCAATTCTTAAAGACGGCAGTGCAACACTTATATTATCTTTATTGCACCAATCAAGCATACTACTTAGTAGCGGCTCAATGTTGGTATAATCGCTTGTACTTAACGATGAAAGAGAGATTTCATCATATCCTGTTGTCTCGCATAAGCATTTTGCTTGTTTATTTATAGTTTCTACGCTCTTTTCACGCACAGGTCGATAAATGTAACCTGCTTGACAAAAACGGCATCCACGGATACATCCTCTAAAAATTTCTTGTACGACCCTATCGTGAACAATATCGATATATGGTGTTATAAATCTTTCGGGATAGTGGCAGTTATTTAAATCTTTTATAATTCTCTTTTTGATTTTTTCGGGTGCATTTTCTTTTGGTGAAATTTTAGATATGCTTCTGTCTTGGTTGTATTCTACGTCATACAATGATGGTACGTACACGCCCTCAATTTGTGATGCTTCCTTTAAAAATGCCTGCTTGTCCCCTGCCTCCTTATGTTTTTTGTAAAGGTCAATAATCTGCAAATCAACCTCTTCGCCCTCGCCTAAGAAAAACAAATCTACAAAATCGGCTAAAGGTTCTGGGTTACAACAGCAAGGGCCACCCGCTACAACAAGTGGTGTAAGGGATGTTCTGTCTTTTGAACGGACAGGTATTCCGCCCAAATCCAGCATATTAAGCACGTTAGTATAACTCATTTCGTACTGCAAAGTAAAACCTATTATGTCAAACTCGGATATAGGGTCTCTGCTTTCTAATGCAAACAAAGGTAGGTTATTAGCGCGCATTACTTCCTCAAAATCTATCCAAGGAGCAAATACGCGTTCGCACCATATATCATTTCTCGCGTTAAACTGCGAATACAGTATTTTCATGCCAAGGTGCGACATACCGATTTCGTATGTATCAGGAAAACAAAACGCAAATCTTACGTCTATATCCTCTTTATTTTTAATAATGCTACCTAGTTCTCCGCCTGAATATCTGCCGGGCTTTTGAACAGATAATAGCAATTGTTCAAACTTTTCGTTATCCAATTAAACTTCCTCCATAAAGGTAATTATATATATTTTAAACCATAAATGCAAATCTTTCAACTCAAACTTTTTTATATGACATAATAATTAAGTATATACCTACAAGTAAAATCGTTGGATTACTAAAATTTAACATAAAAAATACACCTATCGGTGCAAAAAACAAAGTTATTACTATAATTGATACATATTTAAAAATCTTTTCGCCATTCTCTTTGAACATAGAACAAAGAAAATATCTTAATATATCTCCACCATCCAGATTAGAAACTGGTAGTATATTAAAGATAAAAAGCAATAAATTTGCAGCACCAAAACATTTTATATAATGGCTTTCGGTAAAAATCAGGCCTGATAGCAACAAATTAAACAGCGGACCTGCTCCTGCAATTATAGCTAATCTTTTATTGTCGATATGTTCTTGTATGTTTAATTTTACCGCCGCTAAAACAAACGAAATTTCTATTGATTTTATACCCAATGTTTTCAATGCAATATAATGCCCTATTTCGTGCATGAATACTGCAATAAATGAAACAAACAATAAACCGCTTTTATCTAAAAGCGCTAATAAAGTTATGCAGATAGTAAAAGAAAAAGAAATATAAATTTTAGTTTTACCCACAGAAAAGGATATCAAGTTTAATTTCCTCCTGCGTTTTTAAAATATCCTGCGGTTATATTTACTGCAATGTTTTGATTATATAACTTCTTTATTTGTGTAAAGGCATCATTAAACAAAAACTTAATTATTGTTATTGATATAATTAAACCAATAGTAACAATAATTCTGAAAAGTAAAAAGTTAATATTAGGCTTTTGCTTCTTGATTTGGTTTTCTTGTTGACCTTCCAAAATATCACACCCTTTTATAGATTTTATTATAAAATTAAAAAAATAATACCAAGGAACAAATTATTCCTTGGTATTAAAGTAGGTGTATATGTTTTGCGCGGTGCTTTGAGATAGCCCTTTGACTTTACGTAAGTCATCTAACTTAGCGTTTTTAATAGCAGACATTGTCTTAAAATGTTTTAAAAGTTTTTCGGCAGTAGCAACACCAACGCCCGGGATTTCTGTTAGTTCTGTTTGGAGCATAATTCGCTGTGAACTTTTTCTATGATAACCTATAGCAAACCTATGCACTTCTTCTTGAATGTTAGAAACAAGTGTGTAAGCAGCACGGTTTGATTTAATCATAATTTCACCGCCATTGCTTGTTATAGCATTTGTTTTGTGCTTACTGTCCTTTACCATACCAAACACGTTAACCTTAATATTCAGTTTGTTTAGAACAGCTTGTACGGCGTTTAATTGAGTAACACCACCGTCAAGAAGTATAAGGTCGGGCATTGTGCTAAAACCTTTATCATCGTTCTGTGGGTTTAAATATTCCGTAAATCTACGCTCGATTACTTCTGCCATTGAGCGACAATCATCTTGTCCAACAAATGATTTTATTTTAAACTTCTTATACGCGCTTTTAAGAGGCTTTCCGTCTCGGAATACAATCATACCCGCAACGTTCTCGTGACCCATTGTATGCGAAATATCGTACGATTCAATATATCGTGGAACTTTATCAAGGTTTAACAATGTTTGTAATTCTTCTAAAGCGTAAGATAAATGTGTATGCTTCCCTTCAATTTCGGAAATATATTCCGTGGCGTTTGTTTTACACATTTCAACAAGACGTTTTTGCTCGCCAATCTGTGGAACAGTAATTTCAACTTTTTTTCCAAGTTTCTCGCTTAACATTCTAGAGATAAGTTCCATATCCTCAAATTGATCGTCTGTAGCAATTCTTTTTGGAATATCATTTGTTAAATAAAACTGCTTAATGAACGACGAACGGAAACTATAAATATCATCGTTAAGGTCAATATAATACTGTTTTCTATCGCATAGCCTTGAGTTTCTAAAAGAAAAAACCTCAACCGCGACCTTTTTTGAGTTAGATGCAAAGGCAAAAACATCTTGACTTTCATATGAAGATGAAATAACTTTTTGCTTTTCGTTTATGCTCATAATCGCCTTGATTCTATCTCTTATTTTTGCCGCTCTTTCAAACTCGAGTTTTTCAGAGGCTAAACTCATTTCTTTTTCTAACTGTTTTAACGAAAGTTTTGAGCCACCTTTGATAAAATCTATGGCTTCATCCACCATTAACTCGTAGTCATCTTTTTTTATTTTATTGCTACACGGCGCGCTACAAGCGCCAATATAGAAATTCAAACAAGGTCTGTTCTGTTCTTTTTTGCCGATAAATTCCTTGTTGCACTGAGGTAGTTTAAATATTTTTTGTGCTTCTTCTACTGTCTTTTTAACAACAAAGGCAGAACTGTATGGGCCAATATAATCAGCAGTATCGTCATCTTTTTGCAAAGCAGTTTTTATAGTTCTGAAATTGCCGTTAGTAATCTTTATATAATGATATCCTTTGTCGTCTTTTAAAAGAATATTGTATTTAGGGGTGTGTTGTTTAATTAAAGAGCATTCTAGTATTAGCGCTTCAAATTCACTATCGCAAATTATATATTCAAAATCATTAACATTTGATACCATATGTTTTACTTTTTCGGAATGGTTAGTATCACTACCGAAATATTGGCTTACTCTGTTTTTTAACGACTTGGCTTTTCCAATATATATAATATCCCTGTTATTATTTCGCATAATGTATACGCCTGGTTTTTGAGGTAAAGCCATTGCTTTTTTTCGAAGTTTGTTGATTTTTTCGCCTCTATCTATGCTTTTCAATTCCCTTTTACACCTCTTTTACATTAGAAAATTTTACATGTAAATCTTTACTTTTAATTTCAATCGGTAATCCGCTTTTATCAATTTTTAGCGAAAACTCGCCTGCTTTTGTAGTATCGTGAAGCACGTAGTTGCCGTTATAGTCAACAAAAACCTCTTTGTTTTGACTTTTTGTCAATGAGTTGTTTATTATACTAATAACCGAGCCATCGAGCATATTGGCGTAATTTGAGGAATGCTCCATATATTTAGCAGTAACGTCATCACCTTTAACTATAAATTCTATTTGTGTAGTATTGCCGCAAGGCTTAAAAGAAGTATTGTCTTTTGCTTTAATAATGTTATATTGATATGTATTGTTCTTATAAACTATGTTGACAATCGCTGAATACTCCGCATCACTGACTATGACAGGTTTAGATGATTCACAACCGCAAAGCATCAAAAAAGCAATTATTAAGCAACAAAGTTTTTTCACAATACCACTAACTTTCTAGTTTTTTGAAAAGTTGTGGCAAACTATCAATAATATCTGATGGCAACATAGAGTGCATTGACATATTGTTGGCGGCTATATCTCCTGCGGCAGAGTGAATGTTAACACCACAAACCGCGGCAAGTTCGGGCGGTAGGCCCTGTGCTATTAGTGATACGATAATACCTGCCAATACGTCTCCGCTACCTCCTGTAGCCATGCCAGGATTTCCATGCATACAAACAAATAATGAACCGTCTTTTAGAGCAATAACAGTGTTTGAGCCTTTTAAAACCAAAGTTACTGAAAACTTTTGGGCAAAGGCTCTTGCTAACTCGAACCGATGAGTCTGCACATACTCGGTATCAACGTTCAGTAATCTAGCCATTTCTGCAGGATGCGGCGTTAAAACGATAGGCGCCTTACTTTTCATTAACATACTTATGTCATTGGAGATTGCGTTTATTCCATCTGCATCTATAACAACAGGTGTTACTATGTTACAAATTAGTTGTTCGGTAAGTTCGTATAATTCTTTTGTATTACCGCACCCGCATCCCAAAAGAACTGCATTTGATTTAGCGGCATTAGATAATATCAACTCAAATTCATCAGGCGAAATGGCGCCATCAACCGACGATTTGCAAGGCAAATATACAGCTTCTAAAAGCGATGATGCAGCGATAGGATAAACACTATTTGGTAACGCAAGTTTAACCAAGCCTGCTCCTGACCTTAGTGCTGCTTTAGCACTTAAAATTGCGGCTCCTGCCATTCCGTAACTTCCACACACCAATAGCGCAGTTCCTCTTGAGCCTTTGTGAGCGCTTTTCTTTATTGAAGGTATCGCTTTCTTTACCTTTGAATCCTCGATTATAGAAACGTCAGAACTAGCACTATCGACTATATCTTTTGATATGCCAATGCCCACCATTACTAATTTGCCACAATAATCTGATGAAGGATATAGAACGTGACAAGGCTTTACACCGATAAACGAGATGGTAATATCGGACGAAAAACAGACATTACCAACTCTACCGCTATCACATTCGCATCCGCTTGGTAGGTCTAAAGCAATTCTAGTTGCTTCGCTTTCATTTGCAATGTTTACAAGGTCTAAAACATCGCCCTCTAATTCGCCACGAAATCTAATGCCGAAGATAGCGTCAATAACGAAATCGGCATATTTAATGACGGTTTTTGCCTCAAAATCGTTTGCATTATAAATACGAACCGGCAATTTAGAAAGTTTGCTTAACGTTTCAGAAGCGTTTTCTGATTTAGGCATACCGCATGCCAAAACCACCGATACGTTTGCGCCTGCCTCGTATAATTTTCTGGCAGTTACAAAACCATCTCCACCGTTATTACCATTACCTGCAATAACTACAACCGATGCTTCCTTAATTTTGTATTTCTCAATTATTACATTTGCCGCGGCACTACCCGCATTTTCCATCATTCTCAACGTACTGAACCCACTATTTTCTGCCGCACTTTCAACAGCGCGAATGTTGTTGCTATAAAATAATTTCAAATTAAACACCTACCATAATTTGCAAAAGGCCGGCAATACCGACCTTTAATCTTAGTTGATAACAGTTCTGGGCAAAAACACTTTAATATAATCCATAAGTTTCTCATTCGGGGATAATACTATTTTGTGATTACCGCTTTCGCAATTAACCGAAAATAAAAGCGCATTATCCATATCATCGGTGCAAAGATGGTATTGAGACTTTGGATACGCCTTAATATTAAATTTCTCAATTTTTTCTATTTGCTTACATTCGAATGTAAACAGTCTTTTTCTACTGCTTTTATTGATGATTTTATCTATATCAATAACGCCGTTGGTAACTGAATATTCAAATTCGATATTAAATGATGCAGTAGTTTTATAAGCGATATACAAAACACCTGCGCCTGCAAATAATAGCAGCGGCGAAATATTTATCATAGCGATAAATGACAGAGCACATACAATTACCGCCATAATCCAAATAATGATTTTTGAAATTAAAACTGTGGGTGTAGACTTGATTTTAACTAGTTGTTCATGAAAAATATCCACAAAAATCACTTCCCTTTTGGTTATTATACAATACTTATCAATAAAAATCAAATAAAACACTTGAAAAATTGTAAATAAGATGGTATATTATTATAAGTTAAAACGCTATGAAGGAAACCAAGTACTGTTTGCGAGGTTGTATCAGAGAGTTTGCGCCACGGCTGAAAGCGTAAATTATAAACAGTAAACAGAAAATTCATTCCCGAGCGGCAACGCCTAACAACATAATGTATGTTAAGTAAGTGTTGACGGATAACACCGTTACAAAGTTGCAAGAGTGTTTGCTTTTGTTAGCAAAAATACGGGTGGTACCGCGGAGATTTTAGCTTCGTCCCTTTGTGGACGGGCTTTTTTATTTTTTAGGAGGTTAATTATGAAACAACAACTTGAACAAATTAAGTTAAATGCAGTTGAAGCGCTCTCTAGTGCCAATACTCAACAAGATATTGATGAAATTAGGATTAAATATCTTGGTAAAAAAGGTGAACTTACTGCAGTACTAAAGCAGATGGGCGGTTTATCCCCCGAAGAAAGACCGATAATCGGCCAATTAGCAAATAAGGTTAGAGCAGAAATCGAAACAACAATTGATAATATGCTTTCTGAAATCAAGGAAAGAGAAACCGAACTTAAATTAAAAGAAGAAACTTTAGATATTTCTATGCCGGGTACTCGTTCTAAAAAAGGCGGATTACATCCACTTAACATAGTACTTGATGATATGATTGATATCTTTCGTTCTATGGGATTTGACGTTGTTGATGGCCCTGAGGTAGAAACTGATTTCTATAATTTTAAAGCACTTAACGTACCTGACGACCATCCTGCACGTGATATGCAAGATACTTTCTATTTGGCACCCGAATTATTGTTACGTACACAAACGTCTGCCGCTCAAATCAGAACAATGACCTCTAGAAAGCCACCTATACGTATCATCTGTCCAGGCAGAGTTTACAGAGCAGATGAGGTTGATGCAACCCATTCCCCTGTTTTCCATCAGATAGAAGGTCTTGTTGTTGATAAAGGAATTAATATGTGCGACCTTAAAGGTATTCTCGAGCAGTTTGCACAGGAAATATACGGTGATGATACAAAGGTAAAATTCCGTCCATCTTTCTTCCCGTTTACAGAGCCTAGTGTTGAGGTTGACGTTAGTTGCCCTAAATGTAAAGGCGAAGATAGTGAGTGTCGAGTCTGCAAAGGCACAGGTTGGATTGAGATATTAGGCGCAGGTATGGTGCATCCTAACGTATTAAAACACTGTGGTATTGACCCCGAAGAATATACAGGTTTTGCTTTTGGTATCGGTCTAGACAGACTTACCACCACAAGATATAAAATTAGCGATATAAGACTATTGTTTGAAAACGATAAACGCTTCCTAGAGCAGTTTGATAAATAAAGGAGGTTTATAAAATGAAAGTTTCACTTAATTGGTTAAAAAGATACATTGATATTGATGTTCCTGTTAAAGAATTATGCGATAAAATGACCCTTGCGGGATTTGAAATTGAAGAATTAATAGATGTTTCTGAGACAATGAAAAACGTTGTTTGTGGTAAAATACTTAAAATTGAGAAACATCCTGATTCCGACCACCTACTCATATGCCAGATTGACGTTGGCGCAGATCAACCTGTACAAATAGTTACAGGTGCTAACAATGTTTTCGAGGGTGCTTATGTTCCTGCGGCGCTTCATAAATCACTATTACCTAATGGTATGAAAATAACTAAGGGTAAATTACGCGGCGTTTCCTCAAATGGTATGCTCTGCTCGGGCGAAGAATTGTGCTTAACCGAGGCAGATTATAAAGGTGCCGAAGTGTACGGCATTATGATACTTCACGATGAGCCAACTCCTGGTACAGATATGCGTGAAATTCTTAATATGAACGATTATATTATTGATTTTAGCATAACCTCTAATCGTCCTGATTGCCAATGTGTGCTTGGCATTGCACGTGAAGTTGCAACAGTGTTAAAAAAAGAATTTAAAAAACCTGTTCCAGAATATAAAACGGTTGGCGGAGATATAAACGAACATATATCAATAGAAAATCATAATTTTGATTTGTGCCCAAGATACTATGGTAGAGTTGTTACTAATTTAAGAATAAAGGAATCTCCCTCTTGGCTTAAAACCTGTATAAAATCTACAGGTATGCGCCCTATAAATAATATTGTTGACATTACTAACTTTGTTATGCTTGAAACCGGCATGCCAATGCATGCATTTAATAAGAAAAAGGTTGAAGGCAACAAAATCATCGTTAGAAATGCAACTGAGAATGAAGTTATTGTAACACTAGATGAGAAAGAACATACTCTTAATTCATCAATGCTTGTAATTGCTGACGCTAAAGCACCCTCATGTCTTGCTGGTATTATGGGTAGTTTTAGCAGTGAAATAGAAGATGATACTACTGAACTATTCTTAGAGTGCGCAAAATTCCGCAGAGATAATATCCGTAAAACAGGTAGAGCACTTGGTATGCGCACCGAAGCAAGTAGCAGATTCGAACACGGCGTTGATATTAACAATGTTGAATATGCTATGGAAAGAGCGCTTGGCTTAATTTACGAACTTGATGCAGGTGATATCATTGATGGTAGCATTGACCTAAATCAAGAATTGCCCAAAAATCGCGAACTTAAAGTTAGTGTTAAAAGCGTTGTTGATTTGCTTGGTGTTGACGTACCTGCCGAAACAATGTTAGATATCCTAAACAGACTTGAAATTCCCACCACTTTAGTTGATGGCGTTCTTAACTGCTCTGTTCCCTCTTTTAGAGATGATATTGAGGGTATGGCGGATATTGCAGAAGAAGTTATCCGTATATATGGATATGACCATATGCAAGGCAAACGTATGAACGGCGTTGTTTCAAGAGGTAGACTATTACCCGAAAGAATTATTGATAATAAGATTAAATCTATCTTAATTTCAAATGGTGCAAGAGAAATCGCAACATATTCATTTATCGGCAGTAAGGCAGTAAGCACTTTGGATATTTCCGAAGATGACTGGCGTTCAAATGGTGTAAAAATACTAAACCCTCTTGGTGATGAGTACTCAACCATGAGAACTCAGTTAATCACAAGTATGCTTACTACCCTATCAACAAACTTTAACCGAAAAATTGACGCTGTAAGAATGTTTGAAATTAGCAAAATATTCAAAGCAAAAGCATTTCCTCTAACCGAGCAACCTGATGAAATTCCTATGCTTTGCCTTGGAATCTACGGTAATGACGAAGATTTCTTCACCATTAAAGGTATTGTTGAGGAAATGTACGAATCGCTTGGTATGGATATAAAATTTGCAGTTTCCAATGAAGTGTATTATCACCCCGGCAGACAAGCCAAAATTATTCATAATGATACAGTCATTGGTGTAATCGGTGAAGTTCATCCGAAAATAGCAGAAAAGTATGATATTAACACCAAAGTTTATGCCGCGGAATTAGAACTCTTGCCTGTATATAACTTTAACAAAGAGCCTATAATTTTCAAAGCATTACCTAAATATCCATCTGTTTCAAGAGATATTTCGTTGCTTTGTGATAAAGAAATTCTTGTTGGCGATTTAACAGACGCGATAAAACAAGCGTCAGGTAAACTTTGCGAAGATATTAAATTGTTTGACGTGTATAGTGGCTCACAGATACCTGATGGCAAAAAGAGCGTTTCGTTCAGTCTAACATTGAGGTCAAGTGATGCAACACTAACAGACGAACAAGTAGAAAAAGTTATGAGCAAGGTATTCCAAAAACTAAGTGACGCAGGTGCAACGCTTAGAATGTAATTTTCTATTGCAATTTATAGAAAAATATAGTAATATTAAGTTAAGTAAAAGAATTGGAGTGATAGAATATGAATGATAAGACAATGACCTTCTCAATCGGCAGCGAGCAAGAACGCGAAATTCGCGAAATTATGTGCTTGGTTTATAGCGCATTAAAAGAGAAAGGCTACAACCCAATCAATCAAATAGTTGGTTATATTCTGTCTGAAGACCCAACTTATATCACTACCCACAATAATGCGCGCAGTCTTATAAGAAAGGTTGACCGCGATTTATTACTACAAAATATGGTAAAATTCTATATTGCCGACTAAATTTATAGACAGGGCTTATCCCCTGTCTATATAATCTTTTGTTAAGGAGTTGTTTTCTTTGGATAATTCAAAACTTTTAAAGTATAAGGGCAAACCAATCGTACGCAAAAAGAATGACATATATTATGGTAATCTTACCGATAAGTATATAGTTGTTTTGAAGATTTTAAGCACTAAAAAAGTTGGCGAGACCGATATAGCCGAAAAGGTTTCGATTGAACTTCAACTTACCGATGATAGTTTAACTGCTGCTAAGAAAGTTGTTAAAAAAGGCGAAAAAGTTGGTTTGTATACCGCTATGGACTTTGCATCGGTTTGGCTTGACAGAGCATTAAAAGGTAAAATCTAAAATTTTAGCACCCGATAAGTCGGGTGCTTTTTTAGTATAAAATTCAAGTTTTTTCTAATAATACACTTAATGGAGGTGTGTTATTATGGATAAAAAACATGGATTCAATATTA
>JAZNBX010000002.1:0-14766 GCA_045587265.1 Acutalibacteraceae bacterium
ATTTTCCATATAAGAAACGCCCTTACCTTTAGTTGTTTTAGCAATAATTGCGGTGGGCTTGCCTTTGCACTCGCGTGCGGCATTTAAAGCAGATTCAATTTCATCGAAATTATGGCCGTCTATCGTAATTACATTCCAACCGAAAGCCTCAAATTTAGTATCAAAAGGTGCAGGAGAGTTAACTTCTTCAATCGAGCCATCGATTTGAAGACCGTTATAGTCGATAAATGCTACGAGGTTATCAAGTTTTTTAGCCGCAGCAAACATTGCCGCCTCCCAAACCTGACCTTCCTCTGCCTCGCCATCGCCAACGATGGTATATACTCTAAATCCTGAATCAAAATGCTTGGAAGATAGCGCCATACCACAAGCAGTAGAAATACCTTGACCGAGCGAACCCGATGACATATCTACACCTGGGATGTTTTTCATATCAGGATGACCCTGTAAACGTGAGCCGATATGACGTAAAGTTTCAAGTTCTTCTACCTCAAAGTAGCCACGATTTGCAAGCACTGAATAAAGCCCTGGTGCCGCATGACCTTTTGAAAGAACGAATCTATCACGATTCTCCATTTTAGGATTTTTTGGGTCAATATTCATCTCTTTAAAGTATAGATAGGTTAGAATATCTGCAATTGATAGCGAACCGCCCGGATGACCTGACTTTGCCGCTAGGGTTGATTTAATTACCCCCATTCTAACTTTGCAGGCTGTTTTTTGTAAGGATACTTTTAAACTGTTATCCATTTACCTCTCCCTTTCTATTGGTTGTTAAGTAATTTATAAAATCGGCAACTGCGCCGCATTCAACTGATTTTGATATGAAACTTGCCAAAGGTTTTATATCCTCGGGTGCTTCACAGGTAAAAGCACCAATTCTGCCCGCCTTTACAAGTTCAACGTCGTTATAATAATCGCCTATTGTAAATAGGTTTTCGGTTTTAACACCTAGCATACTTAATAGTTTTGGCAGATTTAGCGCCTTATTAACACCTGCAACGTGTAACTCGTAAAAAATTGGCTAAGTTACAATATACTCTGCAGATTTAGGCTTTATACCAGACATAAACTCTTTTACCTTATCTAAAAGTTCTTGGTCTTTAGTCATAAAGAGGGTTTTTACCCACTCTAAATCCTTTGCCTCATCACAGGTATACGGTATATAATCAAAATTATCATAGCCTCTATGCCACCTTGTTGTAGCGTTATCATTAACCGTGATAATTTTATCTATAAGGTTTACCTCTGCGCCTATTTCGGGAAATTCTTCTACAACCTTTTTCACAAGCGCTTTACACTCATCACTCAAATAATCGGCGTGAATTACCTTATCTTCCCAAACATCATAAATAATCGAGCCATTTGAGAAAAGCACGGGCGCATTGACCTTTAAATCCTTTGCAATTTGCTTGCCAACCGATGGACCTCTGCCACTTGCAACTGTAAACAGTCCACCTTCAGATTTAAAATACTCTATTGCATCAAAATTGCTTTGTGGAATTATATTATCGTGCAAAAGGGTACCGTCAATATCAGACACAATCAAGCATCCGGAAAATATACCCATTACTGCACCTCTTGAAGTTTGCTTAAAAAGTCTACAAAATACTGTGGCAGTTCGGAATCAAACACTAATTGGTCTTTATCTTTCGGGTGTATAAATCCAATAAGTTTTGCATGCAAGCACTGACCGATTAGCCCGTGTGTATTTTTAGCACCGCCATAAACCGTATCGCCTGCAACGGCATGGCCTATACTTGCCATATGCACCCTTATTTGATGGGTTCTGCCCGTTTCAAGACGAAGTTTTACGTGGGTAAAGCTTTTATACCTTTTAATTACTGTATAGTGTGTTACCGCATTTTTTGAATTGCGAAGGGTTACTGCCATTTGTTTGCGGTCTTTTGGATTTCTGCCTATCGGCTTATCAATAGTACCGCTATCTTCTTTTATATTGCCAAGAACAACAGCCTCATACTCACGAAGAAAACTGTGTTCTTTTATTTGCTCTGCTAAAAAGTTGTGTGCCAAATCGTTCTTTGCCACGATTAAAAGGCCGCTAGTGTCTTTATCAATTCTGTGAACTATACCTGGGCGCATTACACCGTTTATCCCCGAAAGGCTACCTTTACAGTGGTAAAGTAATGCATTTACCAAGGTGTGATTTGGGTTGCCCGCCGCAGGATGCACAACCATTCCCTTTGGCTTATTAACTACCAACAGATGCTCGTCCTCATAAACAATATCCAAAGGTATATCTTCGGGTTCTGCCGCTATTGGTTCGGGGTCGGGCAAAACTACGATTAGTTTGTCCCCTGCCATTAGTTTATGGTTCTTTTTAATTGTGTTACCAAAAAGGGTTACCGCGCCTTTTTCTATAAGTGTTGCCGCCGCAGTTCTTGTAAGATTTTCTATCTCTCCGGATAGAAACAAATCCGCCCTTATCCCTTGTGTTTCACATTTAAGCGTTATCTGTTCCACCAGAAGACGTTTCCTTTTTAGTTTTTGCTTCCTTGATTAAATCAACCAAGAAATAAAGTATTATAAGGCAGGCGCCAACAGTTACACAAATATCGGCAACATTGAATATAGGGAACTCTATAAAGTCGGTTTTAATAAAATCGACCACTGCGCCGCCACCAAAAACTCTATCTATAAGGTTACCAATACCGCCCGAAAGCACCAAGCAAAAGCCCCAATCTGTAAGTTTGTGCTTAAAGGTACCTTTTATCAGTAAAAAAACTATAAAAGCCATAACAAGCACGGTAAAAGCAATTAAAAACACGGTTTGGCCCGTTAGTATACTAAAACCTGCGCCTGTGTTTGCGGTATAGTAAAAACTCAAAAATCCATTTATGAAGGGCACTGTATCGCCCGAAACGGCAATCGTATCAAGGACCACTGCTTTTGTTATCTGGTCTACTCCAACCATTAAAGCACCTACTATTGCGGCAATAATTAGCGACACAGTTACACCTCCTAAACCTCGTTAA
Organism: Acutalibacteraceae bacterium; assembly: GCA_045587265.1. GTDB lineage: Bacteria > Bacillota > Clostridia > Oscillospirales > Acutalibacteraceae > UMGS1532. The sequence goes on from JAZNBX010000002.1 coordinate 2,997, forward strand.
AGAGGGGGTACGCCCCCCTCTTTATTATTCTTCTATATCGTTTGTGGATATATCAAAATTGATTTCTGCTACTTCATTATCTTCTTCAGAGAATGATGATATATCCTCAGTTTCTTCTACTTCTTGGTTCTCAACCTCAACCTCAACTTCAGGCTCTATTATAGGTTCGCTAGAAGATGAAATTTCCTCAGGAATATCCTCTACCTTGCTATCGATAGAAATTGCGCTTAACTGACGAAGTTGCTCTTCGTAGAAACCTGTAATAGCATTCTTAACCTCTGTGAAATCAACACGAAGTTTTTCGCAAAGTTCATGCTCGGTTTTAAGTTTTTCGCGTGTGCTTGTTAACATCTGACCCGAGCGAGCAACAGCCTCGTTAATAATATTCTCTGCCTCTGCACGTGCCGCTGCATTAAGAGATTCTTCTTTTCTTTCTGCATCGGCAAGAATTGCATTTGCTTTTTCAATTATATCTTCGCTCTCGCGGTCTGCGCGTGCAATGATTTCACGTGCATCTTCTGCCGCTTTATCAAGTAGTTCACGTGAAGACTGACGAGCCTCATCCTCAATTTGCTCTGCAAGTTTTTGTGCGCGCAAAAGTAAGGATTGGATACCGTAATCTGAAATGCCGTCACTATTTTTAGGATTGATTTCAGGAATTTCGGGCTTCTCTATTGGGATTTCTACTGCCCTTGGCTCTTTTACAGGTTCTTCTACTATCGGTTGACCCTTGCTTGCGTTGAATTTTTCCTTCTCCAAAGCGCGAATTTTAGCGGTCATACCCTCAATACAAACCGCAACCTCTTCTAAAAACAGGTCAACGTCTGATTTTTTGTAGCCACCCAAAGTTGCGTTTTGGAAAATAACACTGCGTACTTCTTCTGCTGTCATAATAAAAATCCCCCTATATGTATTTATTCCATTTAAGAATTATTCTGCCTTTTTTAGTTAAGTGTTCGGCCTCGGTTATTTTGAACCTACCGCAACCGCGAACACTAACAATATCACCATTTGATATAAGTCCTGTCTGCTTTACCGCACCCACTGAGTTCACCGACACCAACCCTTTTTGAATAAGGTCTAATGCGCCATTACGGCTTTTACCACAAAGTGCCGATACGACACAATCTATCCTGAGCGACGAAACCGAAGCGGTAAAACTTTGCACCTCGCTCGCTTGTGGTAGTTTGCCCTCTATTCCCTCTTGGATGGTAACACCTACACCGCCGACTTTGCTTATTTGCGACTTAACGTATGGCATAATTTCGGTAATTAAAAACATTACCGCTTTGCCTTTTTCGATAAGTATATCGCCTACTGCCTCTCGCTTAATTCCAAGCGACATAACAGTGCCTAGAAAATCGCGATGCGAAAGTGTGTACGAAGAATTAAATTTAAAGGTTAGCGGTATTACAGGAAATTCGCTATCTTCTATTTCACACCAGTCAGGAAAGACGCCTAAAATTGTTCTTTCTGCTCCTTGATAGCCACCGAAAAACTCATGCTTTATAGTCCTTAAAAGCGGTGCGCACTCAGCACACTGCGACGACGATAAAAAGCCTACGAAACGCGGTGCTCCACGAAGTTCTACTAAATTTATAGCGTCAGTTACCCTATCGGTTATGCTTATATCAGACATCTAGATATAGACCGCTACTCTCAAGTTCGTCTAAAATCATATCTCCCATAAGGTCAACTGCCTTCGGTGTGATAAGATATGTAGAATTTGCTACCCTTTTAAGTGTGCCTTCATTAGCATAGGCAACACCTGTTAAAAAGTCAATAAGTCTACGGCAAACGTCTTTATTAACGCCCTCTAGATTAAGCACAACCGTGCGCTTTTGATTAACGTGGTCTGCAACTGCAGGACCTTCTTCAAAATTAACCGGCTTTGCAAGTACCACCTTCATATTTGAAAGTGGACGAATGTTTGTCTGCGCCTGCTCGCGCTGTGCAGGTCTCTTTATTCTTATTACAGGTTCTGCTTCCTGTTCTTCGGGTTGCTCTTGAGTTTCCATCCCTGGTGCTTCCTCGTCGTCAACGGGAACGCTCATTACGTTCATAAACCAATCGGTAAATTTCATTGTGCCAACTCCTTAATTTTATTTATATGGTACCATAATTTCTGGCGCCAAAAAGTAGTGAACCTACCCTTACAATGTTCGCGCCGCACATAATTGCCTGCTCATAATCCTGCGACATTCCCATTGAAAGATATTCTATACTACTATTATCTATGTTTTTGCCCTTTATGTCAACAAATAACTTGTGCATTTTTGTAAAATATTCAATTATTTCGTCATTTTCTTCGCAAATTGGAGGTATTGCCATAAGGCCCTTAATTTTAATGCCTTCTAATTTAGCAATTTCTCTTGCAGTTTCCTCTAAAAGTTCGGGTTCTATACCAGATTTGCTTTCCTCACCGCCGATGTTTACCTCCAAAAGAATATCGGTTACAATACCTAGCCTTTGGCTATGTTTTGATATTTCTTTTGCAAGTTTTACTGAATGAACCGACTCTATAAGTTCTACCTTACCGACAATATCCTTAACCTTATTGGTTTGAAGGTGACCTATAAAATGCTTGTGAACAGGCAAAAGGCTATCGTCTTTAGATAAAAACTCTTGCACACGATTTTCGCCAACATACTGCAAACCGCTTTCAATGGCGTGATTTATTACCTCTACGGGTACTGTTTTTGTTGCGGCAAGAAGTATAACGTCTTTAGGGTTTCTGCCGCTTTTCTTTGCCGCTTCTTCTATTCGGCTTAAAACATACTTATAGTTGTCATCAAAAATAGCGCACTTTTCGGCTATTTCGTTATTCAACAACCTTTCCGTCATACAAGTTTTTCCCCTTTACAACAATCTCATCATACAGTTTTATGCGAACACCGGTAGTCTGCTCCTCACAGATACAATAACTATCGGTAGAATAAAGCACATTTACAGGCACAAAGTTAATTGATGAGCCCGAAAGCACAAACACACCTTTTTTGCCATCTACAAAACGAATCGCCTTAGAATTAACCTGCAAACCACGATAGGTTTCTAAAACAACCGTCATTTCCTTTTGGCGCATTGTAGCCAAGTCGCCGTTTACGTAGTTGCAAGAAAATACAACTACCGCCTCATTACCCTCTTTACCCTTATTGATATGGCTTACTGTAACGGGGAGTTCAGGTATTGATTCAAATCCTGTTAAAAGGGTTAGCGAATCGCCTTCTTTGAAATTCAGGCTTTCATCTAAAGAAATGGTTGCGGCAAGATACCACTCATAATCCGAGACGATTTTGCCTACAACTCTACCCTTATAATCTACAACTTCGGACTCTAAATTATTAAGTTTCTCGGGTGTGAGTTTTTTTACATCTTCACTATTTATTACCGACTCGTATCCATCTATCTGCGACACAAAATAACCCGAACTATCGCTTTTTATGGTAGAAGTTGCGCCACTTTTGCTTTTCTTTAAACTTTTCAGTTCGGCTTTTGCACTTTCTAACTGCGAATTAAAACCATCTATAACACCGGTTGCAATCTGCCTGCGGTTGATAAGTTTTAAAAGTTTTGCAGAAGCCTCTACACCACTTGAAATCTTACCCCCGTTTGCCGAACTTACAAAATTTGTTAATGCCTCGCTAATGTTACTATCAAGTTTATCAATATCAACCGCTTCTGAATTATTGTAGCCGTTGATTTCTTCCAAATCGGCAATAGTTACCTGTAAATTCTCTATTTCGGTTTCTATATTGGCATCGTTTCGGTCCGAATAAACACTTGCAACACTACCGCTTTTTTTAACCTTTTCGCCGTCTGCAATGTTATAACTTATATAGCCGCTTTTACTAGTTGTAAGCACGCTTTCATCACGTATTGCAAAAGCAGTAACCTCTATTCCGTTATAGGTAGAATAGTTAATTACAGTATCGGTTGATATTGGACTATAAAACGCCCTGACGAATTGCAACGCCAAAATAAGCGCTACTAAACTTATGCTTGCAATTTTGATTATTTTTCCTGATTGCTTCATAACCTATCTACCTTTCTTTTAAAATTTTTATTTATTTCCGCTAGCGCCACGTCAACTATATTTTCCGAAAAAGGAAGGCTTATAGCATCACCTCTACGAGTAAACCACGTGATTTGACGCTTAGCATACCGTCTTGTAGCGGTTTTAAGGTTTTCTATTGCTTCGCTAAAACCTATCTCGCCATCAAAATACGGATAAAGTTCTTTATGACCTATGGCTTGTCCTGCGCCATTTTCACTACAAAGATTTCTAAACTCTCTAGCCTCTTTTTCTAGCCCATTTTGCACCATAATATCAACCCTTTGGTTAATTCTATCGTACAAAACCTCTCTATCGCTAAAAGAAATGTTAAGCCACGTAGCATTATACCTTGAAGGCTCTTTTTTTGACAGTTCGTTCAGTTTAGAAAACGTACTGCCCGATGCAAGACATACTTCAAGCGCACGTATTACACGGCGAGTATTATTAGGCTCTATCTTTTCTGCCGCCGCACCATCAATTTCTAAAAGCATACTATACATATACTCTTTGCCAAACTGTTCTAACTTTTCTTCTAACTCTTTGCGAATTTCGGTACTGCCTATGTCCGAAAACGAAATATCGTCTACAAGGCTATTTATATACAGTCCTGTACCGCCAACGATTATGGGGGTCTTGCCTCGTTTTACTATATCGGCGATAACCTTATGCGCCATCTCACAATAATCGGCAACAGAAAAAGGTGTGCCAACATCTAAAAACGACATAAGATGGTGCGGTATACCTTGCTTTTCTTCCTCTGTGGGTTGGGCCGAAGCCACGGGTATACCCTTATATATCTGCATTGAGTCTGCCGAAACGATTTCGCCCGACAGTTTCTTAGAGAGCGCAATCCCGAGCCCCGTTTTGCCCGAGGCGGTAGGGCCGCTTATTACTATAATTTTTGTTTTTTGGGGTTGCATAATACCAACTTACCCTAGCCTTCCAAACATTTTTTCAAGTTCTTTTTCGCTTAACTCGATAGCAACGGGTCTGCCGTGCGGACAATAGCGAATTTTAGGATTGGTTAGCGCCTCCATCATCAGTTCGCGCAGTTGCACGTCGCTTGATGTGTTACCCGCCTTTACTGCTGCTTTGCAAGCAACTGTATGATATATTCTATCCAACTTTTCAATCATTACCGAATTGGTTTTGAGTAAACTTTCTGCTATCTCGCTTAAAAGCGCACCAAAATCGGTAGCAGACAGTAATGACGGCACCTCTCTGATAAGCAATGCGCCATCGCCAAAATCGTCTATATCAAAACCGGCTTTTGCAAGTTTATCGGCATTCTCGATTATTGCAGAATGCTCCTGCTTTGTTAGGGTTACTGTAATAGGAGTTAAAAGTAACTGGCTTTCAACATTCCTAGCCTCACGTTGTTTTTCAAACAAAATTCTTTCGTGGGTGGCGTGCTTGTCTATCAAGTACAATTTATCGTCCAACTCGGCTATTATATAGGTTTTAAAAGCCTCGCCAATAAATCTTGGCTCTACTAATGGTTTTTGTTCCTGTACAACGCTCTTTAAAGGAACGCTCACAATAGGCTCTGCTTCCTCTTTAACTGCCGTGGGTTCACTTTTAAGCACCTCTGCACTATCGTGTGCTTCAACTACGTTATAAACCGATACCTCGTCCGCCTTTTTAGGTTTTTCCTCAAAGACAGGGAAAATCTCGGGCATTTTTTCTGCCGCGCCGTCCCTTAAAACAAAGTTATTACTGTTTGGCTTGCTTTTTACGTCTATAGTAGGTGTATAAGGTTTGCTAATCGGTAGAGGGGCAGTTTCGCTAGGTTTTTTGTTTTCTGCCGCTAGTATCTCTAAAAACTCTTTAGAGGACATACGCTCTTTTATAACCTGTGGGTTTGGTTTTGCCTTTATTTCGGGGCGAGAGATATCTCCCTCAAGCGCCTGCTTTACACCAAACCTGATTGCATCAAAAACTAGATTTTCGTTTGCAAAGCGCACCTCGGTTTTAGCGGGATGAACGTTAACGTCTACCATTTCGTAAGGCATTTCAATATTCAAAACACAGTACGGAAACTTGCCCACCATAGCCGAGTTTTTATAACCAACGTCCAAAGCCGCCATAGCGGTTTTGGATTTTATAAATCTGCCGTTTAGGAAGGTCAACTGCAAATTTCTGTTAGGTCTGCACTTAAAAGGTTTGCATATAAGACCGTGCACCCTTACACCCTCATAGGTATAATCAAGGGGTACAGTGCCTAAAGCAATCTCTCTGCCTAAAACAGAATAGGTAGCATCTTTTAAGTTGCCGTTGCCTTGGGTAGTTAAAGTTCTTTTGCCGTCTTTAATAAGTTCAAAAGCAACCTCGGGGTGTGAAAGCGCAATTCTATCAATAGTAGCGGCTACGTTCGCGCCCTCTTTCATATCCTTTTTAAGAAACTTCATTCTAGCAGGGGTATTATAAAACAGGTCGCGCACCTCAATAATAGTACCAACGCTACAACCTATTTCTTCTTTTAACACTTCTTCTCCCCCGTCAATAATGTAACGGGTGCCCATTTCCTCATTTTCGGTTCTGGTTATCATAGAAACTCTGGAAACGGTGGAAATAGCAGCAAGCGCCTCGCCCCTAAAACCTAGGGTGCCAATACTATCAAGGTCACTTCCCTTTGAAATTTTACTTGTCGCGTGACGCAAGAATGCTTTTTCTACGTCATCCCACGATATACCGCAACCATTATCAGTAACGCGCATCATAGTGATACCGCCACCCTCAATTTCAACGGTAATTCGGGTGGCACCTGCATCTATTGAGTTTTCAACCATTTCTTTTATAGCCGAAGCAGGTCTTTCAACAACCTCGCCTGCGGCGATAAGTTCGGCAGTCTGTTTATCTAAAACGTTAATTTTTGGCATTGTGCCACCTCTTTTCTAAAAAATTAGTTAAGACCCTTTGCCTTTTCTACAAACTCTGCTAGGGTTTGCATAGCGGTAATAGGAGTCATATTATTTACGTCAACAAGGCTTAATTCTTGGGTTAACATAGAATTGCCTTGGTCTATTAGCGAAATTTGGTCACTATAACTTTCGGTGTTAACCGATTTTGGAGCGCTTCCGCCCTCGCTTTCGATTTGCGCCAACACCTGTTTTGCGCGATTTATAACCGATAGCGGTATACCCGAAAGTTTTGCAACCTCGATACCATAACTATCATCTGCTCCGCCTCTAACAATCTTGCGAAGGAAGGTTATATCGTCGCCGTGTTTTTTAGCGGCGATATTGTAGTTTTTAACACCCTTAATTTCGGTTTCAAGGGCGGTTAATTCGTGATAATGGGTTGCGAAAAGGGTTTTTGCACCTATTTTCTTGCGGTCGCAACAATGTTCTAGTACAGCCCTCGCTATCGACATACCATCGTAAGTAGAAGTACCTCTACCAATTTCGTCTAAAATAAGCAAACTGTTTTTGGTTGCATTTTTAAGGATATATGCAACCTCGCTCATTTCAACCATAAAGGTAGACTGACCTGATGAAAGGTCGTCCGAAGCGCCTACTCTGGTATAAACCGCATCGCAAATAGAAATATCGGCAAAACTTGCAGGTACGAAAGAACCAATTTGCGCCATTATAGTTATAAGCGCTACTTGGCGCATATAGGTAGATTTACCTGCCATATTAGGACCTGTGATTATTGCGCATCTATTATCCGTAATATCAAGCATAGTATCATTAGGCACAAACGGATTACGTGAAATTTGCTCTACAACGGGATGCCTACCGTCGCTGATTTGCAAGATGCCCTTATCGTTAAGACCTGGTCTTGTATAGTTATTGCGCACCGCAATCTCTGCAAGTGATGAAATTGCATCTATTCTTGCAATAGCATCAGCGGTAGCAAGAATCCTTGCGCGGTTTTCGGCAACAAACTCACGAAGTTCGTCAAATATTTCGTACTCTAACTGATTTACGCGCTCTCTAGCCCCCAAAACTCTGCTTTCAAGGTTTTTTAGTTCGTCGGTAATATATCGCTCGCAGTTGGTTAGGGTTTGCTTTCTTATGTAGGTGTCGGGCACGTCACCTTTAAAACTATTAGGCACCTCGATATAATAACCAAACACCTTGTTGTATCTAACCTTTAAGGTTTTTATGCCTGTGTTTTCACGCTCGGTTGCTTCAATTTTGGTAATAAAGTTTTTACCATCTTGGAAGATTTCACGAAGTTCGTCAACCTCGGCGCTAAAGCCTGCTCTGATAATATTACCCTCGCGCACTGTTGCCGCAGGTTCATCGGCAATAGTGGTATGTATTCTTTCGGTAACATCTGAAAGAAGGTCTATTTCATTATGAATCCTTTTTAAAACTCTGCTTTCTGCATTTTGGAGTTGGGCTTTTATTTCAGGCATACGTCCTAAAGACTCTGCAATAGTATTAAGGTCACGAGCGCCCGCTGTTCCGTATATAACACGGCTCATTAAACGCTCTAAATCCTTTATACCGCTAAGATTTTCACGAATTTCGCCACGTTTTACGGCAGAAACCGTAATCTCCTCAACTGCATTTAAGCGCATATTTATTTCACTGATATTAAGCAAAGGTTGCTCTACCATACCGCGAAGCCTACGCTTACCAAGTGCGGTTTTAGTTTTATCAAGCACCCACAAAAGTGAGCCTCTTTTATCGCCACCACGTATGGTCTCACATAGTTCTAGATTTCGCATAGCGCTAATATCCAAGCGCATATACTCTTTGTCGGTATAATAGTCAATACTGGAAATTGCCTCAAGGCCTGTTTTACGGGTTTCGTAAAGATAACCTAGCGCAGAGCCGAGCGCCATTACGGCGGCAGAGCCTTCCGACAACCCTAAGTTTTCAAGATTAAGCACACGGAAATGATTTAGAATTATATCCTTTGCACTATGAACATTAAAACTGTCTTTAGGTCTGTCGGTTATTCTTGTGCGTGTTCTGCCGTCGATAAAGTTTTTAAGTTCGGGATGGTTTTCAAACTCGTTACCAATAAGTTCGGTTGGGTTGAATCTACCGATTTCGCCAATAATTCGTTGGTCTACGCCATCGCCCATAAGTTCGGTCAAATGCAAAAGTCCGGTCGAAGCATCAACAAAGCAAACACCACAACCGCCTTCCATATATGTCACAGAGCAAAGGTAGTTATTGCGCGACTCATCAAGCATACTGTCATCAATAACCGTACCAGGCGTGATAACGCTAATTACCTCACGGCGCACAAGGCCTTTTGCTTTTGAAGGGTCTTCGGTCTGCTCACAAATAGCAACACGATAACCTTTGGATATAAGTTTTGCAATATACGACTCGCAACTGTGATAAGGAACACCGCACATTGGCGCGCGTTCTTCCTGACCGCAATCTCTACCCGTTAGCACTAAATCAAGTTCTTCGGATGCGATTTTTGCATCGTCAAAAAACATTTCGTAAAAGTCGCCTAGGCGGAAGAATAAAATGCTATCGGGATTGTCTTTTTTAATTTCAAAATATTGCTTCATCATCGGGGATAATTCAGCCATACTTGTAACCTACCGTTTCAAAAATAAAATAAATTTAGTGGCAACCGCCGCAACTACCACAGTTGCCGCTGCAACCGTCCTCCATAGTAACCTCGCTTGGATTTTCACCGCTAGCGCACTTAACGATTACAGAATAAATCCCTGCAACCAAACGGTCTAGTTCGGCTTTTGACTTTTGGAATGCCTGCATACTCTCATTAACCATAATGTTGCTGTAAATTTGGCGAAGTTTTGTATTTAGTTCACGGAACTTTTCTTCGTCGCGTTCTTCTTTGGTTAGTTCCTCGTCGATAGAAAGTTTAACAATATTAAACTCGCCGATTTGCTTTTGCAATTCCTCATCATTATCGTTTACGTCTTTTGCATGCATATAGTCTTTATAGCATTGCTCATTTTGTAAAAGAGCACCTAATTCACGTGAAAGTTCTAAAATTTTATCCATTTGTATTTCCTCCAATTTAATCTATTATCTCGCCCTCTAAAACCGAGGACTTATTATTAACCTTAACTGTTACAAACTTACCGATTACGTCTTCCTCGGCTTTAAACTCGATTACCGCGTTTTCGTAAGTTCTGCCTGCGATATAACCATCGCTTCTACCCTTACCCTCGCAAAGCACTCTTTTTACTTTGCCGACGTATCTAGAGGATAGCTTGTCCGCAATTTTATCTTGCACACTCAAAAGTTCGCTAAACCATTTACCCTTTTCTTCTCTCGATATAGGGTCGGGCATCTCTGCTGCCGGTGTGCCGTTTCTTGGCGAAAAGATAAAAGTAAACAAACTGCTATACTCAACCTCTTTGATTAGAGAAAGCGTATCCAAAAAATCTTCATAGGTTTCGCCCGGGAAACCGACTATAATATCACTTGTAATATCAAGTTCCGGCATTTTAGCCTTTGCATAATTTATAAGTTCAAGATACTGCGCACGGTTGTAGTGGCGGTTCATAGCCTTCAAAATTCTGTCAGAGCCACTTTGGAACGGCAGATGCAGATGTTTACAAACCTTATCGCATTCCGCCATAGTGTCTATTAGTTCTTTGGTACAGTCTCTTGGGTGCGAGGTCATAAACCTAATTCTAAAATCGCCCGCAATATCATTTACCATTCTAAGAAGTTTTGCAAAGTTGACGCCGTGGCCCTCATTCTTGCCGTAAGAATTAACGTTTTGACCCAAGAGGGTTATCTCTCGGTAGCCGTTAGAAACCAACTCTTTTATTTCGTTTAATATCTCCTGCGGTTCTCTTGAGCGCTCACGCCCTCTGACGTACGGAACAATACAGTAGGTGCAAAAGTTGTTGCAACCATACATTATAGGCACCCAACCTTTAAAACTGCCATCGCGTTTTACGGGGAAGCCCTCAACAATGTCGTTAGCGGTTTCACCAATTTCAAAAATGCGTGGCCCACCCGAAAGGCGTCTGTAGATAAATTCAGGAAGTCGCCAACGGCAGTAGGTACCAAAAACTATATCAACGTAGGGGAAACTCTTTTTTGCCCTATCGGCATTTTTGGCTTGTTGAAACATACAACCGCAAAGTGCAATTATAAGGTTAGGATTTTTCTGTTTTAACTTTTTGAGCAAGCCAACGTTGCCCCAAACCCTATCCTCCGCATGCTCGCGCACGGCACAGGTATTAAAAAGTATTAGGTCTGCATCCTCAGCACTATCACAAGGTGTGTAACCGATTTCTACAAGTTGACCTTGCATACGCTCGCTATCACTAACGTTTTGTTGGCAACCGTAGGTATGCACAAAAACCTTTGGGGTGTACGAAAACTGCTCTGAAAGTTTTTGTTTTGCAAGCGCGGTATAGGTCGATTGCTGTGCCAAAACCTCGGCAGAATTTATAGTATTTTTATTTTCCAAACTAAAAATAACTCCAATCAAACTGCAAAAACAGTATATAAACTAAAATAATATATATATTATACTATATAAGGGCAGTTTGTTCAAGAGTAAAAGAAAATTTTTTAAAAACATATTGACTTTTCAAAATTAGTGTGATAATATTTATAGGCTAACAAATGGAGAGATACCGAAGTGGTCATAACGGAACGGTCTTGAAAACCGTCGTACCTTACGGGTACCGTGGGTTCGAATCCCACTCTCTCCGCCATATTTTTTAAAAATGTTTACCAAATGGAGAAGTACTCAAGTTGGTGACGAGGCACCCCTGCTAAGGGTGTAGGTCGGGTAACCGGCGCG
>JAZNBX010000003.1:0-13525 GCA_045587265.1 Acutalibacteraceae bacterium
AAATAATGCTTGACATTTGTTGCTCAATAGTATATTATAATAATATATTTATGTTTTTATACAGGTGTCTTATGGTTACTTCTACTGAAAATAAAGAAATTACGGATAACGAACTATTACGCTTATATAAAAGCGATAGAAATAGTTTGGCGTTATCCGTTCTTTTTGAGAGATATAAACCGCTTATCATCTCCCGTATAAATTCATTTGGTTTTTCTAAATCTGAGTTTGAAGATGCTTTTCAAGAATGTATGATTGTTTTATTTTCTGCTATCAATCATTACGATAGCACAGTTGCATCGTTCAATACATATGCTTCTGTTTGTATAAATAGAGTGCTTATATCTATTTGTAGAAAGAAAAATAATGGAGAAGTTCTATTAGAGGATTTCAATTCGCAGGAAAGTGAACTGTATTTTGACAATTCAATTAATCCTCAAAATATCATTGAAAACAATTATAACTTTTCCAAGCTTGTAGATAATGTTAAATCTGCACTTTCAAAACGCGAGTTTGACGTTTTAAAGTATTTGTTTTTAGGCCACAAATATTCTGAAATTGCCGAAAAACTTTCTATAAGCGTAAAATCGGTTGATAATGCGGTTCAGCGCATTCGCAATAAATTTAATAATATTTAAATATGCCCGAGTAGCTCAAGAGTAGAGCGTTGTTTCAAAGATGTCGGTGCAATTCCGTCCGGGGCGAAAAATCATTTCGAGAGAGGTACAAAAAATGTTCGAAGACAAGACACTGGTATGCAAGGACTGTGGAGCAGAATTTGTTTTTACAGCTGGCGAGCAAGAGTTTTATGACTCAAAGGGTTTTGTAAATGAGCCACAGCGCTGCAAAGCATGCCGCGATGCACGCAAGAATGCAGGCAGAGCACCACGTGAGTATCACGAGGCAGTATGCGCTTCCTGTGGTGGCGTTGCAAAAGTTCCCTTCATGCCCAGAGATGACCGTCCTGTATATTGTAGCGAATGCTTTGCTAAAATGAAAGAAGAAGCATAATCTAATCATTTAATTAAAGCAATCGAAAATCAAAACAGCCGCATTTATTTGCGGCTGTTTTATTTTATTTTCTTATTAGTTTAATTCCTAAGGAAACTAGCATAACTGCAACGTTAATTATTATTAAATATATCCAATATAAAATTGAGAACGGCACGAATTTTCCAACGCTAATAATACTTAATAAAATCATCAATAAAACTTGTATGCCTACACTAGCACATAGCACTCTGTTGCTTGTGCTAAACGAAATCATTCCGCCTTTTCTCCTGAACACCAGTGCAGTTGCAATTACTGTTAAAATTAATGAACAGAAAGCAAAAGAAGAGGGGGAGATGTTTGAATTAAGCGCTATTGAATAACTAACCAAAGCAGAAATTAAATAAATAGAAGCATTAAATAACACATCAAACAATGTTTTATTATTAAATATGCCAAAATCATTGTCTATTTTAGTGTTAATATCCCTTTTACTGAACGCTTCAGCTGTTAGCGCTATTGTAGTTAAAACGATTGAAAATAGCCAAAATAGCAATATTTCGCAATTTGTTAACACTGAGGTTCCGTATATTAGATTTCCTAAAACAACAGCCGCAATAGTTCCTAATGATGATGAGAAGAAAAACTTAACTGCTTTAGCAATGCAATTATAGATTCCACGGCAAGATTTTATAGACTCAACAACGGTTGCGAAACTATCATCTTCTATAACAACTTCAGATTCGCAAATTGTAGAATCCGTACCGGCATTACCCATTGAATAACCTACGTTTGCAACGCGCAAGGATTCAGTATTTGTATTATCATCGCCCGTAACCGCAACACTGTATTCCAATGATTTAAATGCGCAAATTATTCTCTCGCGATGCTTAGCATCAACACCCGAAAATACTGTATAATTGCAAATGTTTTCTAATAATTTTTCATCATCTAATGTGTCTAATTCAACCCCGGTTAAAACCTGTTGCTCGTTTGAGGCAATTTTCATTTTTTGAGCAAAGCTGAATGCTGCAGATTTAGAATCGCCCGTAAACATAATTACTTTAATGCCAGCTTTTTGGCAAGCAATAACTGCTTTACGCGAATCGACTCTTGGCATATCTGAAATACCTAATAATCCAATAAAGTTAAGACCGTTTTCGGCAAAATCATAAGTCAATTCGGAAACAGTTTCATCAACCTGTTTCATGGCAACGCCAACAACACGAAGACCGTCTAGGCTCATTTCTTTTTCTGCCTCTTGAAAACGCTCACAATTATTAACACATTTTGAAACCAATTCATCAACTGCGCCACGTACAATTATATAGTTTTTACCATCAATAACGTTTAGCGTTGACATCAATTTAAAGTTAGGGTCGAACGGTACGGTCGCCATACGAGGATATATATTATCTAAATCGTATTTACCGAGACCTAGATGTTCCATAGAAGCGGCGATTATTGCTGTTTGAGTAGGGTCACCATAATGCGATGAAATTCCATTAATTAACTTTACGTCACCATCGCAACACAGTGCGGCTATTCTTAATATCATTTTATAATCGCCATCAACAGTATCTGTTGCAACGTTAATTTCATTTACACCATTGAAAATACGCGTTAAAACCATTTTATTTTGGGTTAGCGTTCCTGTTTTATCGGCACATATCAAGGTGGTTTCTGCTATTTTTGCAATAGTTTGAGGATTATAAACCTCAATACCGCGTTTTTTCATTTTGATTAAGCCAAAACAAAGTGAAAGTTTTGCAATAGACTTAATAAAATCAGGTGTAAATGCAACTAAAATTGACGCTACTAATAGTGCAGAATTCATAAATGAATTAAAAAATGCTTGTTCAGCAAAAACTTTAGCTACAAGATTACAAACAAATGAAACCAAAAATGTTACTCCAAGAACACCAAGTAACACAGTGTTTAATATTTTTGCTAGTTGATTAAACCTATCTTCAACAGGGAGATATTGCTCTACATTTTCATTTTCTAATTTTTTGATTTTACCATATTCTGTATAATCAAGTATTTCTGTTACAACTGCAACACCACTTCCGCTTACCACATGAGAACCTGCATACACCATATTGTTTCTCTCTTGTATCGGAGCAATCTCATCGGGAAGGGAAGAGGCGTCTTTTGATACCGCAACAGAATCGCCTGAAATTGAAAACTCATCACAATGCAGGCTGTTAACCGAAATAAGTCTTGCGTCTGCCGCGATATAATTACCATTTTCAACATAAATAATATCGCCTGGAACGAGGTGATTAGAGTTGATTTTCTTTACCTCTCCATCTCTCAAGCAGGTGGTGGTTGAAGTTTGTTTTAAGGTGTGTTTGCTAAGTGCTCGCTCACAACAATAAGTAATTACACAACTAAAAATAGCTTTAACGATAGCCAACACAGTTATTGCAACAGGCTCAAAAATAGATAATATTCCAAACACCCAATGCAAAAGCAAGGTTAAAACCGCTGCAGCAAATAAAAAATAATATATTGGAGATTTAACCTCATTGAGTAACTGGTTAAATATCGAAAACTTCTCTGATTTATCCTTAATTTTTTGATTTATATGTTGGAGTCTGCTTTCCGCATCCTCTGTAGATAAGCCTTTTTCTATGCTAGAATTCAACTCTGCAACAACACTTTCTACATTGCTACTATGCCAAATCATTTATTAGCCTCCTAAAGTAACTTTAATTAACAAATACCGCCATCTATAATTATGTTTTGACCTGTCAAGTACGAAGCCTCATCAGATGCCAAAAATAGCACCACGCCGGAAACATCGCTAGTGTTACCAAGTCTCATTAGCGCTATGTTGTTTTTAAAATCGTTTTTCTCTTGGTCTGAAAAGCATTTGTTCATATCGGTTTCAATAAAGCCGGGAGAAACTGCATTAACTCTAATTCCACTTGTTCCTAGTTCTTTCGCTAGTGCTTTAGTATATCCAATAAGACCTGCTTTAGATGCAGAATAAGCAACTTCGCATGACGCTCCGCATTCTCCCCAAACGGATGCAATATTGATAATTGAACCGCATTTATTTTTAATAAAATAGGGGAGTAGAGGTTTAGTAACGTAAAAAGCAGATGATAAATTAGTGGCAACGATATTATCCCATTCATCTAACTCGACATCAATCAACGGTTTTACTAACGATACACCAGCATTATTGACTAACACATCAATATGCCCAAACCTCTTGATAAACGAATCCGCTAATTCCTTTGTTTCTTCTTTGTTAGAAACATCTGCCTTAAATATCTCCGCATCAACACCAAGAGATAATAATTCATCTTTAAGTTGGTGAGCTTTATCGTGAGACATATTATAGTTAATACCAACGTTGTACCCGTTTTTAGCAAAAGCTAAAGCAATGGCCTTGCCGATGCCTCTAGCACCACCCGTTATTAAAACAGTTTTCATTATATCACTCCAAATATAGAGAAATAATATATGCATATTTACTACATTATAAAATATTTATAGCAAATAGTCAATAAATAGATAGCAGTTTACATATTATGATAAGTACAAAATTTTATTAGTTTACATAATAGGTTAACATAATATTTCTAATAATTCGCATTATCGGTTGACATAAAATAGATTTTATTGTATTATTGTTACTAGTTTCACTGAATTGGCATTAACATGTCCACCTGAACATAATTATGGTAGGGAAGGGACGTGGTTTTTTGAATAGTTTTTCACTAAAAATGCCAAATTTTAAGTTAAGAAAATTAAGTATACCCGAAGGCTTGTTTTTGTTTATTCTGTCGTCGTTTGTGCTTGGGTACATAATTGGAGTGTTCACCACAAAAAACACTGACAGTACGTTATTTAATGTTTCCAAAAACTTGTTTGAACAAAGTATTCTTCACAAAGGAACATATAGCTTTATAAAATACTGTTTTAGCAGTTTTATATCATTTTTGCCGTATGTTTTATTGGCTTATTTTTCAGGAACTAGCGCATTCGGGTGCATTGCAATACCAATAATTTGTGTTGCACGCGGTATTTCTAATGGAATCTCAACTGCATATATTTATCATACCTATAATTTAGTGGGAATAGGTTATACCGCTTTTGTTTTGGCACCATACTTTGTATTTTCTGCATATATACTAATACTCGCTTGCAGAGAGTCTTTTTGTTACTCAGAAAGAATGTTAAAAAACACTTTGCCTAGAGGAACCTCTATAAACTTTTTTAACGATTACAAGTTGTACACCATACGTTATTTAATAATTTTGCTTTTATGTGTTTTATCCGCCCTTTTGGACGCAACATTAACCAACATATTTTTTAAATATTTTAATTTTTAAGAACGGACATTTAAAATGAAAGATTACTTCAACGAATTCGTGCTATATTTAAAAACTGCAAAAAAATCAAGCAAAAACACTGTTGATTCATATTCGAGAGACGTATTTGCATACTTAAATTCCATAAACAATCAAGGCGTTAGCGACATATCGCTATTGGATATTGATTTATTACATAATTATATAAATCAACTCAAATCCAATAATTCTGCTTCGTCTATTAAGCGCATTATTTCGTCATTAAAATGCTACTATAAGTTTCTGCAATCTATTGATTTATGCAACAATATTGATTTAAAACAAGTTAAAATCGACATTAAATCGGACAAGAACTTACCCACGATTCTAGAAGCAGAAGAAATAACCAGACTAATCAATCAACCTGATACCAGCCAATTAAAAGGCATTAGAGATAAAGCAATGCTTGAACTATTATATGCTACAGGAATAACCGTTTCAGAACTTATATCTTTAGATATAAACAATTTAAAACTTACGCTTGGATTGCTGACGCTGAAAAACAGAACTATACCTATATACAAAGACGCCATCAAAACGTTATCTTTATATATTAATCACGTTAGAAACGTGTTGATTCCAAACCAAAGTGAAGAATATCTCTTTTGCAATTTAAGCGGAGACAAACTCACGCGACAGGGTGTTTGGAAAATCATTAAAGAATATGCACATCTAGCTGTAATCGAAAAAGACATAACACCTCACACCATAAGGCACACATTCGCAGTACATTTGCTAGAAAACGGCGCTGAAATTGATGAAGTTAAGGTACTTCTTGGACACACAAGTTCAACCTCAATACAAAATTATCTTGAAATAATTAAATCCAAATACAAAAAATCATATATAAATTATCATCCTATGTCTAAATAACCGGAGGTCAAAAATGGCAATTTTATACAATCCTCAAAACGAAGGAAAAGGCATATCAAAATTAACAAAGAGGTCTTTTTCACATTGTTTATCTGTGCTTTTTAGCAAAATATTCTTGCTAATTAAAACAAACGTGCTATTTTGCTTATTTATATTACCGCTAGTAGCTTTATCTGTTTTAATTGCATTTATTGTTTTTCCTGACGTAAATTTAATTGAATTAAAATTTCAGGTTTCCTTCGTATTCCAAATATTTTTAATTCCGCTACCGTTAGCCTTCGTAGGACCTGCGAGTTGCGGCTTAACTAAAGTAACCAGAGATATTGGTAGGGAAGAGCACGTTGATTTAGTTAAGGACTTTTTTGTAACATATAAACGTTGTTTCTTTAAATCCATAATTGTTTCTTTTTTACAGTATTTGTTTTATATTGCCGCATTCTTTGCATTCATTGTTTATTGGGGTGAGTGGTTATTCTTTGGCGTTTCAATGATTGCAATGATATACTTCACTCTGATGCAAAAATATATACATATAATGTTGGTTTCAACCGACTTGTCTGTATTTAAAATGTATAAGAACGCAATATTGCTTGTATTGGCAGGATTTAAAAAGTCAATGGCAATTTTGCTTATAACTATAGTGTTTACTATGCTTTTAATACTTAATGTTGCATCAACGCTATATGTAAATCTAGCGCTTATTTTAACCGGTCTATATTTACTACTAATACATTTTTCTGTTGCAAGTTATTTTGAGAACTACTACGCTTTTGACGTAATTATTAAATACGTTGTAGAACCCTTCTATAACGAAAATAAAGAAAGCAACGAAAGCAAAAAAGTTGAACTTGGAGAAAAATACACTGATAATAGCGTAGAAAAAGAAAAAAGCGAATATGTATATGTTAACGGAAAACTAGTTAAAAGAGAAATTGCAGAAACAGAAAACATATTTAATGATGATAAATAAAACAAAAGCAACCCAAATTTACGGGTTGCTTTTTTTGCTATTGTTTATCTATGTTTTTACTGTTGATAGCGGCGAGAGGGTTGGATTTAGCAGCATTTTCAACCTGCTTATCGGATACGTGGGTGTAAATCTGTGTAGTTCCTAGATTTTCGTGACCCAAAATATTCTGAATAACCCTAATATCAACACCACCTTTTTGATACATTAAAGTGGCTGCAGTATGCCTTAGTTTATGGGTAGAGTAGCCCATACCGCCAAGTCCGGCCTTTTCAAATGTAGATTTCACAATATATTGTACTGTTTTATTGCTAATTCTGCTTTTTCTTCGTGAAAGGAACAGAGCATCCTTATCTTTGGCTAAAACTCCATCACAAGGTCTGTGTGGCAAATAGTTGTTTATAGCTTCAATACAAGCATCATTAAGGTAAATTGTTCTTTCTTTGTTTCCCTTTCCAACTACACGTATCGTGTTGTTGCGAATGTGTGACAAATTCAGGGAGCAGAGCTCAGAAAGTCGTAAACCACAGTTAAGGAATAACACCATTATACAGAAATCGCGTTCTTTATAAGGCCCATCAACAGCTTTTAAGAAAGATATAGATTCATCCAAATCCAAGTATTTTGGTAATGATTTTTTAAGTTTTGGAGTTTCCAATAATTCTGCAGGATTGTTTTCAATTAAATTAACGTTAGTATGTAGATATTTAAAATAAATGCGTAGTGTAGAACATTTACGAGCTCTAGTGGTAGCATTATTATCACGCTCGTTTTTACAGTATATTAGAAACTGGTATAAATCGTTAAGAGATAATTCTTTAATCATATCTATAGTAACTAATGATATATCAGCAGATTCAAAATCATCGAGGCCAACAAAACCTTTAGAATATAAAATATATCTAAAGAAAGTTCTAAGGTCAGTATAGTATTCATTTATAGATTTTGCAGATTTTCCTCGAACTATCTCATTGTAGGTAAGAAAGTCAGAAATAAGCTTCGGAGCCGTTTTTATTGAATTTTCCGTATTTTTCACTCCCCTGTATTATACAAAACATTGATTTTGTATAATTAGATATAGTTTTTAGGCAGGGCATTAAATCCATTCCCCGTTTGATTATTGTTTTCAAAAACAAGAAGATTGGTCAAATCGTACGCTAAAAACTTAGCACAAACTAATTACTAACAATAATCATAGCGTTATTATTGTAAATAAAAATTTAAATCGAAATAGATAACAACAAAATTAAACACAAAACAATAAACTAAATTATCGTTCCCTACTCAAAATTATTTATATAAATTTCTGGTGCGCTCAATTCTTTCTTTAATGTTGTCCCTTAATTCTTTTGGCGATATTGCTTCAATATCATTGCCAAACTGCAAAAGCCAAGAAATTAAGCCTTCGCTTATGTGAGCCTTGGTTGTAAACGTAAACGTACCATCAGTATTAGGACGTAGATATAGTTTATCTCCGAATCTGTCTACTACCTGCTCTAATTGATATGTATTACATTTTAACTCAATGGTCTTCAGTTCCCCACCGAACATATTAAAACTTTTTCTTGCATAATCAGCAGTGTCAAAAAAGGTTTTATATTCACTTACTTCACTAAAATGACGATTTGGAGTATTAGTGATTTCAACCTTACGCATTCTGTCAAGACGAAGATGAATTAGATTATCGTACTTATCTACATTACCAATTAAATAATAGTGGTCATTCTCCCAAATTAGTGCATAAGGGCTTACAATCATATCTTTGTGGTTTTCTGCAATCCTATTGTTCTCACCCAAGCAACGACGGATATAAGTAAATTTAATCCTTTTAGACTTATTTACTGCAGTATTAATTTTATCTATATTATAGAAAATCTCTTCATTGCTGCACTTATTGCGATTTTCGATATAAACATGGCTATTTATGTCTTTAGCCTGCCATTTACTAACAAGTTTATCAAGTTTTTCAACCAACTGTTTAGTCTTTTTAGGAGTAATAAAATCAGCAGCTTCAACTGCATCAACAAGCAGTGATACTTCAGGGAAATCAAATTCCCTACAACCAATAAAATAGCCCGATTTTGGCACTCTCGTTTTGATAATATCGATGCCATATTCCTCTAAAACATTTACATCATCATAAATGCTTTTTCGTTCTGCATCAATTGAGTACAAATCTTTTAATTTATCACATATTTCGTTAGCATCAATTGGATGAAACTCATCAGAATACTCACGCAAAATGTCTAATACACACAATAATTTAATTTTTTGTTTAGGATTTCCCGCCATTTAAAACTCCTCCTATTTCAAAACAAATTTCTTGTAATTCCCCAGGTGTAATTATAAACCCCAAAACTTTTAACAAATTATTTTTTGATAAATTTTTTGGTAAATTCAAACGTTCTAATACCATCTCGCGCAGTATTTTACTATTTTCTTTGCCCGTAAGACCAAGGCTATAAAGGTCTGCGGTTGTAAATTTATATGAGGCTTCTTTCGTATTAGAAAACGACAAACCACATCTATTAAGCGCAGAAATTATGTGGTCTTTGTCCAGTCCTTCAACACCTAGTAATCCCTCGGCCGAAGGCTTGGCCTTGCGTTTTTCTTTGCCTAAAACCTGTGGCACATAGGCTTGATATACCGTTCCGTCGATTGCTATTTGCGAAATTCTGTTACGGATTAACATACCCGCAGAATCGCTATCAGTCATAACAATCACACCACATGTATTTGCTAAAAACCTAATAAGTTCAACTGTTTCTTTGTTTTTAAACACCTGAAACCCGCCAACATCTATTATCAACGCATCAATTATCGAGGAAAGTTTAATTTTATCATACTTCCCTTCAACTATTACCGCCTGTTTTAATTTTAACACGATAATTCTCCCTTTGTTGAAATTAAAACAAGTTTTATTATAAGCATTCTCAAAACATCAGAGCCTTTAAGCCTTGACGCACCTTTAAGCATATCATTTGCATCGTTTATTGCATTTAAACTTAATTCAAGTTGTCTAGCATTTAATTTAGAAGCAAATGTTACAGAGTTCTTTAGAACAAAAGACCTATTGCCATAGTCAAAATCTTCACCGACTGTAGCAATATTAACATTAGCCTTGCGAGCCGCAAACACCCTATAAATATCTATATATGATTTTGAGATTTCTCTTACAATTTCAACCTCTTTAATCTTTTGATTTAATAAACTATCAAGAATATTCATAGACTGTTCGGCATTGTTAGCAAGTATTGCTTTTGCCATATCATAAATAATTGCATTGACCGAGCGCGCACAGATTTTGTTTATGGTTTCTTTTGTTATATCCCCTTCCCCCACGAACGAACAAACCTTTTCAAGTTCACAGAGTAGCGACGTCAAATCAAAAGAGCAATATTCAACCATATATCTTGCAGTTTCACTAGATATATCACACCCTCTACGTCTTGCTCCAGAAACAATAGTTTTAACAGTATCACCCATAGTTAAATGGTCAATATTAGCAATTATTCCGCCAGCTTTTTCTAAAGCTTTTGCAACAGCAACAAAGTTGGTGTTATTCTTTTGAGATTTATTTTTCTTTTCAAGCGAAAACTCAATTGAAGTGTATTTAAAAACCAAAATAGCAACGTCCGAAGGATTTGAAACCATATCAATTATCGCCTCAAGTTCCGAAGCACTAACGCTAGATAAGTCGTAATCATTCAGAACAACACATTTTTTCTGGCTAAGCATTGGAACTTGATACAAGATACTTGAAATTTCATTAACGTCAAAGTCCGAATCAAAGGACCTAAGGTTAATTTCAGGCAATGCAGTAACTGCAGAATCAATGATTAAATTAGTGTAGTGATTGATAAGATATGACTCATTACCGTATAGGAAATAAACCGGAGCGTAAACCCCGCTTTTTAATTTCCTTTTAAGTTCATCTCTATGCAATATGTTCACACTAATCACCTTACATATATTTTAAAACATTATCGTTTAAAATTCAACTCTTTATTGACATTTTGTGTAGCAAAACGATATCTTTGTCGTCTAAAAATATAGCTCTAGCCCCTAAATTATTTAGTGCAACTCGTTTTTCTTTACTGTCTTCATTTGAAACCAAATAATTGACCTTATTTCCGTTAATCTTATAACTAGAAAGTATCCTAGAAGTTACTATATAATCATCTTTATTAGCACTAGCGCAAAAATCGTCAAAAACTATTGTACTATCCCCTGCTTCAAAATATAAATTAAATCCGTTTGAAGTTTGATGTGTCCTAAAATTTATCGAATCCCATATTTTAAGTGGTTTGCTGCTCAAAATTTTTGCATCGGGCATATATTTGTTACTACATAAAAGATATGTATCAACACCGTAATCTTTTAAAAAATCAAAAGCCTTATTATATATGTGGCGGTCATTATTTGGAATAATAACCAAATCGATTTGATGTGAAATTCTTTTGTTAAGCACAGATTTAATCTGTTGAAAAGTTGAGTAATCCGTTGTAGATAATACTAGCACAAAATGCTCATTACTCTCTATTACCATAGCAGAGCCTTTTTGAGAGTTTGGAAAATAGTATGTAAATTTTTCGCTATTCATATTACCTTGAACCACAGAGAAAATCGGTAATATAATGCAAAGCAATAGTGATAATATTAGTGTCATTGTTTTAGTTCTGCCACAAATTGTGATTAGTATAATAGTTGCTACTAATAGACATAAGAAAACATACAACATTATATCATCTGAATAAAATACCTTGAAATTAAAATCCGCAAAATAATCAATAATAGCTTTGAAAAATTTGCACAGTTTCTCAACAACAAATAAAACCACAGTATTAACTACAGGAACTGAACAAAGCACTACCGCTAAAAGAGAAAGGATTAAACTAATGAAAATAATTGGAGAAAGAATCAAATTAACAATAGGAGAAATTGTAGAAACATATCCAAATGTAATCAATGATACCGGAATTATGAACAAGTTTGCGGTTAATGTGACAGACAAAATGCCACTAAAATATTTATATGGTTTTCTTAAAAACTTCTCGAACGGGTAAATTTCCATTAGCATTTCAGAAAATTTTTCCGAGAATATAAGTATGCCCAAAGTACCTAATGCTGATAAAATTAATGAAACACTATAAACATTATAAGGGTTAATTATTATCAATATCGTAAACGCTAATCCCAAAGAATTTAACGGGTCCGCTTTTCTAAAGAACAAATCTCCCAAAAATACAGATAAGCACATTATTCCCGCACGCATAATAGAGCCTGTAAAACCTGCAACTCCCGCCATACCAACAACTATTGCAATACCTATAAGTGATGGTACGAATCTATTTAGTTTAAATCGCTTTTTAAGAAAATTAACTACAGACAAACAAATTATTGAAATATGCAAACCCGATACCGCCATAACGTGCGTCATACCGGTGCTTTTAACATTATTATAAAATTCATCGGAAAGAAACTTGCGATTTCCTGTAAGCATTCCAATAGGAATCCCTGCAACATCATCATTAAGTGTACTTAAGAAAACGCCAGTTATATTATTACGCAAATCAAGAGCGTTTGAATACAGGTTTTTGCCCTTATATCCAACCATCTCAATCACTTTGGTACTGCCTTTTAAAAACAGTTTATCGGAAAAATAAGAAGTAAATGCTTGTTCCTTCACTTTGATTTTAAATTTAATAACATCATTATATTTTAGCGAAGTATTATCGTATTGCAATAAAATTCGTACGCCATCGATAGATGAATTATTATCACAAGCCTTTACAATCGCGCTAGAATACTCATCATAAACAGACGGTTCGTCTAAAACTACTGCAGTTATTTCAATTTCTTTGCCAATATATTTTCTCGTTGGTTCGACAAAAGTAACAACGTAGTAATTAGTGTACAAATAGGTAAAAATAAATGATGCTAAAACAGTAATTATCAAAAATGTATACGGAATTTTAAGTTTTAAATAAAATGCTATTGAGCAAAGCAACATAAGTGATGCAATCATCGTAACAACGGCTATTGAAAAATTCAGTTTAATTGCGAATACAATCCCCACAACCGACGAAAGTGCAAACACCAAGAAAAATCTTTTCAAGATTACACCTCAAAAATAATGCCTCGAACAAACAAGACAAGTTCGAGGCATATTCTTATTTGAAAAATAAAGGTAATTTGTGTAAGAAAATTATGTCATCTCTGTCGGCGGCATCGCCTTCAGCGAGAACTGCGCAAGATGCAACAGTGTTTGCACCTGCAATATTGGCAAGTTCTCTAATGGCAGCAAGAGATTCACCAAGTCGGATCG
>JAZNBX010000004.1:0-48514 GCA_045587265.1 Acutalibacteraceae bacterium
ATGTTGGTGCTGTTAAAGCAGCAGTTGAGGCAGGCGGCGCTGCAGCTTCTTCACTTGGCGAAGTTGTTGCAACACACGTAATTCCTCGTCCCCACGCAGACGTTGAAAAACTTTTACCTACATTAAAATAAGGAGGTTATCGTAATGGAAGCATTAGGCATGGTAGAAACCAGAGGTCTTGTAGCTGCAATTGAAGCATCTGATGCAATGGTTAAGGCTGCAAATGTAGTACTTATCGGCTCTGAAAAAATCGGTAGCGGATTAGTAAGCGTTATGGTTCGTGGCGATGTTGGTGCTGTTAAGGCAGCAGTTGAGGCAGGCGGCGCAGCAGCCTCCGCATTAGGCGAAGTAGTTGCTACTCACGTAATTCCTCGTCCCCACGCAGACGTTGAAAAACTTTTACCCACTTTAAAATAAGCTGAAAGTTAAAATGGTATGCCGCGCCGTAAATTCGGCGCGGCAGCAAGCCAACCTTTAGTATTAACGCATACACATAAAACATTTTGTGTGCATTCGTTAATATTAAACTGAATTTTTTTGGAGGTATTTTAAATGAATGTATCACCTCAATTAGTTGAAAGTATTGTAAGGCAGGTGCTAGCCTCAAATGGTAGTAGTTCCAGTGAGTTAACTGCGCCAATAGGCATTTCAAACCGCCACCTTCACTTAACTCAAGAGCATGTTGAAATATTGTTCGGTAAGGGATATGAGCTTCAAAAACTCAAAGACCTATCACAGCCCGGTCAGTACGCTTGTAAAGAAACCGTCACAATCATCGGTCCTTCAATGCGTTCTATAGAGGGAGTAAGGGTGTTAGGTCCTGTAAGACCTCAAACTCAGGTTGAAATCTCTCGTACCGATTCATTTACTTTAAAAGTAAAACCACCTGTTCGTGAGTCGGGCAAAATAACAGGCTCTGCTCCCGTTACAATCGTTGGTCCTAAAGGCGTTGTAACAATTAACGAGGGTTGCATAATTGCAAACCGCCATATACATATGAGTTTAGATGATGGTGCGCGTTTCGGTGTTAAGGATTGCGATTATGTTACGGTTGAACTTAATGGCGAGCGTAGAACAACCTTCTACGACGTTCAAATAAGAGTGCATAAAGATTTCAGATTAGAAATGCACATAGACACAGACGATGCAAATGCTGCCGGCGTTAAAAACGGCGATAAGGCAGTAATTATAAAATAGTAAGGAGTAAGTTTTTATGTTAATGGGTCAAGTAGTAGGAAACATAGTTTCTACCCGTAAGCACGAAGGCATAGTGGGCTCAAAAATTCTTGAAATCAGAGTAATCGAAAACGGAAAGGATACCGATAAATTTATCGTTGCTGTTGATAACGGCATCGGCGCAGGTATTGGAGAGCGTGTTTTGGTTACGGTAGGTAGTGGCGCAAGATTGGCGCTTGGCGACCGTTCAACCCCTGTTGATGCAGTTGTTGTTGGTATTATCGATTAGTTTTAATTTTCAAAGAAAGGGGCATTGCCATGACTTTGGCAGAGCTTAAAGAGGTAGTTGCATCTGCAGGTGTTGTTGGTGCAGGCGGCGCGGGTTTTCCTGCGGCATTCAAGTATACCGACGCGGCAGATACACTTGTTATAAATGCCGCAGAGTGTGAACCTCTAATATATACAGACTATTATATTTTAAAGCGCGAGATGTCTAAAGTTTCTGCCGCGGCAGAACTCGTTATGGATACCTGCGGTATGCAAAAGGGTTACCTTTCTTTAAAGGAACATACTGCAGAGCGACTAGGTCTTACCGAGGGTCAAAAAATTAGTGAAAAACTTTTTGTTAAGGTTCTTCCTAACGTTTACCCTATGG
This sequence comes from Acutalibacteraceae bacterium, assembly GCA_045587265.1. GTDB lineage: Bacteria > Bacillota > Clostridia > Oscillospirales > Acutalibacteraceae > UMGS1532. The sequence goes on from JAZNBX010000004.1 coordinate 1,832, forward strand.
GCGACGAGATTGTTCTTATATACGAAACAACAGGCAAGGTTATTGAACCTGGAGCGTTGCCTATAACCGCAGGCGTAGTTGTTAATAACGTTGAAACGCTTTATAACATTTATAACGCAGTATACGGTGGTATGCCTGTTACTGAAAAGTGGCTAACCATTGGTGGTAACGTAGAAAAGCCCGTTGTATTAAAGGCGCTTATCGGTACACCTGTTTCAGAACTCTTTGATGAACTTAAAATCAAGGTGCCGGAAGGTAATGTTGTTATTGACGGTGGCCCTGCTATGGGTAATATCATTAGCGAGGCTACTGCAGTTATTACAAAAACAACTAAGTCATTGCTTATCTTACCGCGCGAGATTCCTGCAGTTAGAACAAAACTCGGCGATAATAAGGTATGTCTTAACAGAGCGGCGTCTGCTTGTTGCTCTTGTTCTCGATGTACCGACCTTTGCCCAAGACGACTTTTAGGTTTCCCACTTGAACCACATAAGGCAATTCGTGCCGCTGCGGCAGGCGAGATAGACCCACAACTTTATACGAACGCTCAACTTTGTTGTGCTTGTGGTGTTTGCGAAATCGTTTCTTGTTGTCACGAGTTAAGTCCTAAAAGGGTTTATGCCGAGATTAAGGCACTAATGGCAAAGAATAAAATCAGATATACACACAAAGGCGCTGCGGTTAAACCCGACTTTAGCCGTGATTACCGTATGTTGCCGTCTGATAGATTTATGCAACTTTTAGGTGTTACCAAGTTTGATAAGGTTGTACCCGAATTCTTAAAAGATTTTGAGTTAATGCCAAGTAAGATTGTATTAGGTCTAAAACAACACGTTGGCGCACCCGCGTCTGCTAATGTAAAAATAGGCGATTTTGTTTGCTCTACCGATATTGTAGGTTTGGCGGCAAGCGGAATTTCTGCAAATATTCATTCTTCTATCGATGGCAAGGTTTTGGTCGCAAATGATAGAGAAATTGTTATAGGAAACTAGGGGGATAAATTATGATATATTCAGTTGGCGTTATTGAGCTAAAAAGCATAGCCAAGGGTATTCAGGCTAGCGATGATGCCTTAAAATCTGCTGGCATCAGGCTTATTACTTCGCATACTGCCTGCCCCGGTAAGTATGAAATTGTTTTAACCGGCGAACTTGCTGACGTGCAAACTGCCGTTGACCGCATAAAAGCAGGCTTTAGCGATAGCGTTATTGATGGCGTTATGCTAGGTCGCATTGATGAAGCGGTTATCCACGCACTGCTAGGCACACACGCTACCGAGCGCAAGGGTGCTATCGGCGTTATCGAAACATTTTCTGCCGCAAGTGCCGTTAAGGCGGCAGATACCGCAGTAAAAACCTCTGACGTTGAGATTTATGACCTTCGTATTTCTCGCGGTCAGGGTGGTAAAGGCGTAGTTATCATAACCGGTCAGGTTAGTGATGTTACTGCCGCTGTTGAAGCAGGCGCTAGATATGCTAGCGAGCAAGGCCTTCTACATGGCACATCCGTTCTTGCAAATCCTCATCCTGAGGTTTGGGAGCATCTATAAAATTAACTTCCATCATAAAAAACTACCGTGTAATGCTTAATGCACTACACGGTAGTTTTATTTTTATAAACAGTATTTAATTAGTAGCTCGCATACAAGTACCGTTCCGCAAGCAACTGCCGCAACGGTTAGCAAACTTTTTTTGTTTAGCGCCATAATGAGCGCCGCTATAAGACCAATTATTGCAGAGACTATGTAGGACGTGCAATAGAAGATTGCAGGTATTGTCATAACGCTTAAAACCGCATAAGGTACGTAGTAAAGGAATGAAAGCAAAAATTTATTTTCTATCTTCTTTTTTACTAATACAAGCGGTAGCATTCGAATTAAGTAAGTAACACCTGCCATAACCAGAAGGTACATAAAGAAAGTAGTGTATTTCATTATTGCACCTCCGAACTGCTTTGTTCTACTGGGAACAATAAAGCGAATATAATGCTTGCCGTTACAGCGCAAATTATAATTACAAATCCGCTTGGTACTACGTTAAGAATTGGTAAATACTTAAAAAGACAACTTAAAACTATCGCAAATAAAGCGCATAACGCAGTTGGTTTAGAATCTTTGGCAACAGGAACAACAATTGCTATAAACATAGCGTATATTGCAATTCCTAGTGAGGATATAACGACTGTAGGTAAAACGTTGCCCGCTATAGCGCCGAGCAACGTGCCTATACTCCACCCAAGGTAAGGGGTAAGTATAAGTCCGTATAAATATCTCTTGCCAACGTTGTCGCGATTTCCTGATGCAACTGCAAAAACCTCATCGGTATTAACAAATGAAATAATAAATCTATGTAACGGTGTCACGCTCTTACCTAACTTTTGCGAAAGTGAAACCGACATAAGCGCATAACGTAGATTTATAACAAACTGTGTTGCGGCAAGTTCGGTTAGCATACCACTGCCAAGCATTATAGGTACGCCTGCAAGTTGACCTGCCGATGTAACGTTTGTCATAGATATAAGTACCGCTTGCAGTATAGTTAAACCGCCGTCAACCGCAAATATGCCAAAAGCAAAGGCTACCGAAAGGTAGCCAAGGCATATAGGCAAGCCGTCTATTATACCTTTTTTAAAACTGTTAATTTCTTTCATTATACATTGTTCTCCACTTGGGCTATTTTGCCGCCACCTAAAACTGTATCGCCATCATAAAGCACAACCGATTGACCTGTGGTAATTGCGCGTTGAGGCTCATCAAAAACTAACTGTACCGAGCCGTCATCTAAAACCGACGCCGTAGCGGGTTGTTCTTTATGTTTGTAACGAGTCTTGGCTTTTATAGATATTGGATTTTTTGGCGCAATACCGCTAATCCAGTTAAATTCATTTGCAACTAATGTTTTAGTAAATAGGTCGTCGTTATCGCCCAATACTACAGTGTTAGTTTCCATACATTTTCTGCAAACGTATGCAGGGGCTTTTAGTGCTAAACCCAAACCTTTTCGTTGACCTATAGTGTATCGTATTATGCCGTTGTGTGTGCCAAGAACTGTGCCGTCTTTATAAACAAAGTTGCCTTTTTTATATTGCTTTCCTGTGTATTCTTCTATAAACCTTGCATAGTCGCCGTCAGGAATAAAACAAATATCTTGGCTATCCTTCTTTTCTGCATTGCAAAAATCATTTTTAATTGCTATTTCTCTAGCATCTGCTTTGCTTAAAGAACCAAGCGGTAATAAGGTGTGGGATAGAATATCCTGTGTCATGTTGTAAAGCACGTAACTTTGGTCTTTTGATTCATCTAATCCTTTTTTTAGTTTGTATAATCCGGTATTTTTATCAAACTCAATTTGAGCATAGTGGCCTGTAGCGATATAGTCAAAACCATTATCCTTCATATATTTGATAAGCAAGTCCCACTTAATGTGCTTGTTGCAATCAATACAAGGGTTAGGCGTGTCGCCAAGTTCGTAACTTTCAATAAACCTTTCAATAACCTCTTTGGTAAATTCTTTTGTAAAATCTAAAAGGGTAAAGGGGATATTAAGTTTTTCGGCAACGCTTTTAGCGTCTTCTGCGGCATATTTATCGCCGTTTGCATTAAGTTGCATGGTAGCGCCCATACAATCAAATCCGTTATCTATAAGTATTTTTGCGGCAACAGAACTATCAACACCGCCACTCATAGCAACAATCACTTTTTTCATATAACCCCTCCTTTTATTAGTATTACCTACAATATAATAATATCTTTGTCGTCTTATGTCAAGTAAAGTAATAGGGCAAAAATACATACAAAAATATCTATATTTTATATTAATTAGAAAAAAGTGTATATTATTGTAACTAATTTGTAACTTTAGACTAATTTTTTTATAAAAACCCTTGAAAATTGTTTAATAATTGTGTATTATATATAAGTAATGATGAGTTTTTATGTGAAACCTTAACAAATTTCGCACAAAAAAGGGGAAAACAAAAATGTCTAACAGATTATTTCAAGGCGTAGTCCATCAAATGAAAGATGCTATCGATAGGGTTATCGGCGTTATCGATGAAAAGTCTACCGTTATCGCATGTAGCGAACTAAGTAAGGTTGGCGACGTGCACGAGGTTAAACTCGCAAACTTAACATCGGGTAGCGATGCTTTTGTAAAGGGTCAGTATACATATAAACCTTTTGGCTCTGAGCAGTATCCCGAGTATGTTCTTTTTGTAGAGGGTAACGATGCATCTGCTGCAAGATATGCAGCGTTATTAGCGGTTGCACTAACTAATATCAAGCACTACTATGATGAGAAATATGATAGAGGTAACTTTATCAAAAACATTATTCTTGATAATATTTTACCTGGTGATATTTATCTTAAAGCACGTGAGTTGCACTTTAACAGTGAGGTGTCACGCGCAGTTATTTTAATTCGTATAATTTCTAAAAACGAAGTTCCTATTTTTGATATTATTCAAAACTTATTCCCAAATAAAAATAAAGACTTCATCATCAATATAAGCGAGAATGATATTGCGCTTGTTAAAGAAACACAGCAGGATATAGATTCTAAAGATTTAGAGAATCTTGCCAGAAGTATTGTTGATACACTTTCAAGCGAGTTCTATATTCACGCAGTAGTAGGTATCGGTTCTACCGTTGATAATTTAAAAGAACTTGCAAAATCCTTTAAAGAGGCACAGATTTCTCTAGAGGTTGGCAAGGTGTTCGATACCGAAAAGACAATAATCAGTTACGACAATCTTGGTATTGCAAGACTTATTTATCAGCTTCCTACAACCCTTTGCGAAACATTCTTGCGCGAAGTGTTCAAGCGTGGCTCTATTGAAAGTCTTGACCAAGAAACCTTGTTCACTATTCAAAAATTCTTCGAAAACAACCTTAACGTTTCTGAAACCTCAAGAAAATTGTTCGTTCACAGAAACACTTTGGTGTATCGTTTAGAAAAAATCAAGAAAATTACAGGTCTTGACCTTCGCGAGTTTGACCACGCTATCGTGTTTAAAATCGCACTAATGGTTAAGAAGTATCTAAAAGCAAATCCTATTAAATACTAAAAGGCGGTAATTTCCTGTGAATCAGCAAAATGATAATGGAGTTATTATAGAGCTTAAGGGCGTTTCTAAAACCTATCCTACCGGCACACACGCTCTTAACGACGTAAATCTGACCGTACATAAAGGCGAGTTTGTTTTCGTTGTAGGCTCATCTGGTGCCGGTAAAAGTACGTTTATGAAACTTCTTATGCGCGAGGAGAAACCTTCTGCGGGTGAAATAATTGTTAATGGTTATAAACTTAACAAACTTCGCCACAAGGATATTCCAATGCTTAGAAGAACTATGGGTATAGTTTTCCAAGATTTTAGACTTATACCCAATATGAACGTTTTTGATAACGTTGCATTTTCTATGCACGTTGTTGGTGCATCGAAGCAACAAATAAGAAAAAAAGTTTCCCACGTGCTATCGGTTGTTGGACTGAGCGGTAAAGCACGCTCAAAGCCTGCTGAACTTTCAGGCGGTGAGCAACAGCGTGTAGGTCTTGCCCGTGCACTTGTTAACAACCCATCCTTGATTATAGCCGACGAACCTACAGGTAACGTTGACCCTAATATGTCTTACGAAATTGTTGAAATGCTAACCGAAATCAACAAAATGGGCACCACCATTTTAATGGTTACTCACGAGCATCAGTTAGTTCGTGATTTTAAGCGTAGGGTTATAATGTTAGAGCACGGCAGGGTTGTTGCCGACAATGCAGGCGGAGGTTTAATATGAAGATAGGCAGTGTTCGCCATCTTATTAAAGAAGGCTTTAAAAATGTTTGGGATAACAGACTTATGTCATTAGCCTCCATTGGCGTTTTGATTTCATGTATGGTGCTAATTGGTGCAGTTATCCTAGTTTCTTTTAACGTTGATAGAGCGGTTTCAAGCATAGAAGAACAGAACGTTATTATGGCGTATCTTAACGATTATAACTCGGTAAAGTATTCAAGCGAGTATGCAGATAATGCTAATAACGCTGCAGGTTCTGAAAAAGAAACAGTTCGTAGTGATGTTCCTGAGGATGCATATTTGGTGCATAACGAAGAAGAGGCGCTTGCTGTTATTGACGAAATAAAGCATATTCCTAACGTTAAATCGGTTGAGTATATTTCTGCCGAGGAGGGAATAGAGCGCGTTACTAATATGATAAACAAAGACCAAGCAGAGTATATTAAGCAACTCGAAAGCGAGGGTGAAAACCCACTTTCTTGTGCCGCACAAATTACTCTTGAAGATTTGTCATTGATAGAACAAACAATTGGTAAAATCCAAAAGGTTGACGGTGTTCATACCGTTTCAAGCCAACTTGACGTTGCCAAAAAAGTAACCTCAATTAAGGGTGCAATAAATACCGCAAGTTACGTTATTATCGGTATGCTAATGATAATTGCGCTAGTAATTGTATGTAATACTATAAGGGTAACAATGTTTAACAGAAAACTTGAAATAAGCATTATGAAGGCAGTAGGCGCTACCGATGCATTTATCCGTTTGCCGTTCGTTGTAGAGGGTGTTGTTATCGGTTTGATTTCGGCAGCACTTACAATGGGTATAATGTACGTTGGTTATTCTGCCGTGCTAAATGCCATGGCTACTACCTTACAAAACCCTGTTGCCTTTGGGGACCATATACTATTGTTTATTGAGATATTTGCCGGCGTTGGCGTGTTCTTCGGTCTGTTTGGCAGTGTCTTTATGATAAACAAATATCTCAAAAAGGAAGGAAGCGAATTTAGTGCGTTGTCGTAACATTTTTAAAAGAGTTTTATCGCTTGTTATGGCTATCGCGCTTATATTCGGTTGCTTCTTAACACAACCAAAAAAACTTAGCGCAAGGGCGGCTTCAATAAGCGAAATGAAAGACCAAATTAGTGGTCTTGAAAATGAAAAATCTGCATTGCAAGGTAAGATTGACGAACTTCAAAATGACGTTGACCAAAAGCAAGCATATCTTGATTCCGTTAATTCTTATATTGCTACTGTTGAAAGCAAAATTATGGCTTGTGAGAGTTTGCTTTCAACCTATCAAGCAGAGATTGACGAGTGTAATGATAGCATCGCTGCAAAAGAAGATGAACTTAAAGAAAACAAAGAACTTTTCAAGCGTCGCGTTCGTTCAATTTATATGTCGGGCTCTAATACTTCGATGTCGTTGCTTTTAGGTTCTGACCAGTTTGCTGATTATCTTTCTATGTCACAATTTACAGAGGGTCTTGCTAATTATGACAATGCCTTGATGAAGAAGATTAACAACTCTGTTAAGAAGATAAATAAGCAAATTAAGAAGAAAAATGACGCTATAAAAGAACAAGAGGAAGTAAAAAAGACCTTGGCTGCAGACCGTGCTGACTTGCAGGTGCAACAAGGCAAGGCATCAGATGCTGTTAACGAGGTTAATAAATCTAAAGCCGAATTGCAAGCAGAGTTAAATCAAGTAGAGGCAAATATTGCCGCTCTCGAGTCTAGCATACAAGCCGCTTATGAGGCTGCAAGACAGGCTGCGCTTAATAGCGATATTCAATATACAGGCGAAGGTTTTGCTTGGCCGTTGCCGGGATATTCAATGATAACATCGGGATTCGGTATGCGATATGACCCATATTATATGTGCTATCGTGGACATAATGGCCTTGATATAGCAGGCGCGGGTATTGCAGGCAAACCGATTATTGCTTCCGCTAATGGTACGGTTATTGCTACTATGCCGACCTCGGCTAGTGGTGGTTATGGTAACTATGTAATCATCAGCCACGGATTTATAAACGGACAACTTGTTACAACCCACTATGCTCATATGATGAGTTTTGGTGTTTCGCAAGGCCAAACCGTTAAGCAAGGTGACGTTGTAGGTTATGTTGGCACTACTGGTGCATCAACAGGCTATCATCTTCACTTTGAAGTCAGGGTTGATAACGTCCCTGTAAATCCTCTAGGCTACGTAAGTTATTAAGTTAATGGGCTGCAGTTTTACTGTAGCCCATTTAGAGCATTTGAAACATTAAAGGTCGTGTTCGTTTGAAGGTGAAAATACCTTTTAGGGCTATTGTGGCAATATTTTTAACAGTATTTGTATGTGGCGCAGTAATAGCGGCATATTCGTTAAAAAGCATTTATGGTGGAATTTCGCTTAAACTTGCCGCAAAAATATCTGAAATTACCAGAGTTGTAGATAACCAGTATTATTTTGAAGCAAACCAAAACGATGTAGAGCATGGTGTTGCTTCGGGGTATATGTCAAGTATTGGCGATAAATATTCTGCATATTATAGCAAGGATGCCGCAACTGTTTTAAAAAATAAGTATAGCGGTAATTCACACGGAATAGGTGTATTATGCGTTAATACTAAAGAGTCTGAAATATATGTATGGCGCGTTTATTCAGGCAGCACGGCGGATAACGCGGGTGTAAAATCGGGCGATATTATTACCCACATAAAAGGCGAAAAAGTGTCCGAAATCGGATACCAAAATGCTGTAAAGAAACTTCAGGGTAAGAGTGGAGAATCAACGAAAATCACCTATTTGAGAAGCGGCGTAAGTAAGACCATAAAAGTTACGTTTGGTGATTACGACGTCCAAAGTGTGTTTTATGAGAAAAGCACAAAGCAAATCGGATATATTCAAATTACAGATTTTAATAGTAAAACCTCTTTGCAGTTTCAAAACGCTATAAAGGCATTGCAAGAAGATGGCGCTAAAAAATTAATAATTGATTTGCGTCATAATGGCGGTGGCACAATGGATGCCGCGGCAAACATACTAGATTATCTTTTGCCCGAGGGTGATATTATCCACGTGAAAAATGAAAGTGGAGAGGTGTCGGTGCGAAATAGTTCTGATGAACGTTGTGTAAAAATGCCTATTGTAATTTTAGTTGATAGTGAATCAGCAAGTGCATCAGAAATTATGGTTTCGGCTATGAAGGATTTTGATGCCGCTACAATTATGGGTACTAAAACATACGGTAAATCGTTAATTCAGCGCACCCACACTTTAAAAGATGGCAGTATGATTAAACTAACTGTTGGCGAATATGTAAAGTCTGACGGTTCTAGTTACAACGGGAAGGGGCTAAACCCTGATATAAGTTTAACCCCAAGTTATAGTAACGATTATGAGTATTATTTTATGACAAAAGAGGAAGATAGTATGCTTAAAAGCGCTATTTCTCAACTATCGTAGTCCTCAATTAACCTTTGTAGTTCTTTTTCAGAATATACTTTTATTCCTGTTTTTAAGAGGGTCCTGTCGTATTCGGGAAGGGTGCTCAGTGCTACGTCGGGTAGTTCGCGTATAGGTGCGGTGTTATTCGGCTTGAATACTGCTAATGCGCCGTTGTGTTCTTTTAAAATATACATCGGTGCAGTTCTTGCGACAGAAACAGAACTAATCGTAACGTTATCCTGCGTTTTTGCAGGATAACTTAACCGTATGGCAGAAATTATAAAAAGCACGGCAAATATAGCCGCAGGAATTATGAAAACTTTTTTCATATAAAAGCTCCTAATTTATAGTTAATGTTATATTGCCCTGTTGGTAGCTTTTATATTCAAAACATTTGATTTGTGTGATAAAATTTTAAAATATAGTTACAAAAGCAGTTTTTTGTGCTATAATTATATAGTAAACTTATTTTAAGTGAGTAAGGAGGCATCGTGGTTTTGAATAATGGTAATAATGATTACTTTTTCAATACCGATGATAGTGATTATCTACCTTCTAGCAGTAGTCCCGAAGATATAAATGTATATACCGCGGGCAACGAGGAGCAAGAAGGTCAGGTAAGTTTGAGCAGTTTTCTAGAAACTCCCAAGCAGACCGATGACAGACCGGAAATTTTAAAGAAGATTACCGATTTGGTTGATAAAATTAAGCCTAAAAAATCCTTGCATAGCTCAAGTAACAAGGGCACAAGGTGGCAAAGGTTAGGTAAAATTGCCTTAACTGTTTTTCTGGTTGGTCTAATTACGTGCGGTATCGGTATAGGTACTGTTGTTGCTTGGCTTGCTAGCGAAGATGCAAAAGGAACCTTTGATATGGAAGGGTATGACCTAAACGGTTCTTTGGACTTTACCTCTACCATTTACGTAAAAAATGATAAAGGCGAGTATGAAGAGTATCAACGTTTGCACGGAATGTATAATCGTATTTGGGTTTATGATGAAGATATGCCCGACACGTTAGAAAACGCTTTTGTGGCAATCGAAGATAAACGTTTTAAAACCCACGCAGGTGTTGACTGGAAACGTACGGTTTCGGCGTTTATTAACTCTTTTGTTAATATTTACGGCGAGCGTCAGGGTGGTTCAACAATAACACAACAGTTAGTTAAGAATATCACCTCGGACAACGATGTTAGCGCAATGCGTAAGGTTCGCGAAATAATGCGCGCCAGATATTTAGAGAATAACTACTCAAAAGATTCAATTTTGGAGTGGTATTTAAATACAATTCCAATGGGTAACGGTATTTATGGTGTAGAGGTTGCCGCTAACTATTACTTTGGCAAAACGGTTGAAGATTTAACTATTGCCGAATGTGCTTCTCTTGCATCTATTACCCAATATCCTGAATATTTGCGACCCGATATTAAGGAAAATGAGGAAGCACATTTAGAGCGTAGAAATACAGTTTTAAAAGAAATGCTTTCTCAAAAACACATTACTCAAGAGCAGTATGATAAGGCTGTTAATACAAAATTAAAGGTTGTTGCAAACAGTAAGGTTTTAAACACCCAAACTAACAACAATAATTCATATTTTGTAGATGCTTTGATTGACGACGTAGTAGAAATGCTTGTTACAAAAAAGGGTTACGATAAAGATGTAGCCGAGCGTGAGGTTTACAACGGCGGTTATAAGATTTATTCAACCTTGGATTTGAAGGCTCAGGAAACTTTAGAAAAGGTATATAAAACAGAGTCGTATTTCTCTGCTCCCGTTAGTGCCACCGACGGTGCAACAACACCGCAATCTGCTATGACTATAATGGATTATGAGGGTCATGTTGTTGGTATTGTAGGCGGTAAAGGAGAGAGAGAAGGTTCTCGTATACTTAACCGTGCTACGTCTTCTCCGCGTCAAGTGGGTTCTTCTATGAAACCTATTGGCGTATATGCTTTGGCTACTGAGTATAATGAGATAACCTATTCGTCGCTTTTAGATGATAGACAAATGTCTTGGACCGACCCAAGTATCAAAGGTGGCTGGCCAAACAACTATGATTTCTCGTATCGTGGTAAGGTTTCAACCGAGTATGCAATTTACCACTCGGTTAACTGTACCCCTGTGCATATTTTAAGAAATATCATCGGTAATGGACTCGATAACTACGAGGGCGCTAATAACGGTCTTGAAATCAGTTATGATTTCTTGACAACCAAACTAGGTTTAAACCATTTAACTGAGGAAGATAAAACATTCTCGTCGCTTTGCTTGGGCGGTTGTGTTTATGGTGCAACAACCGAGGAAATGGCGGCAGCGTACGCTATTTTCGGCAATCTGGGTTACTATTATAAGCCTACAACCTTCACGGCTATTTATGACCAGTTTGATAACGTTATCTACGATAACAGTAAAGAAAAGCCGATTATGGCAATTAGTGAGGATACCTCGACTGTTATGAATCACTTGTTGCAACAGGTTGTTAAAAAGGGTACCGGTACAGGCGCAAAAATCAAGGGCTTTGACGTGTTTGCAAAAACAGGTACTACCTCCGATTCGCAGGACCTTTGGTTTGTTGGCGGAACACCGCATTATGTTGCGGCTTGTTGGTATGGTTTTGATGAACCTCTAAAATATTCTCCAAATGGTATGAGTGGCTATTTTAGCGATGGCTCAAATGTTTCGGGCGCCGCTTTAAGAATTTGGAAAGACGTAATGAGTGAACTCCACGAAGATTTACCCGAAAAAGAATTTGTGGATAGCGAGTATGCGGAAAAACTTAAATATTGCACTCAAACAGGTTTAATTGCAAAAGGTGGATGCCCAAAAACTGCTAAGGGTTGGTATCGTGCAGATAATATTCCTGAAAGTTGCGATAAACACGGTAATAAAAAGAAGAAGGATAAAGATAAGGACGATGACAAAAAGGATACTGACTCTAAAGACAGTTCCTCAAAAAAAGATACATCTTCTAAAAAGGATACATCTTCCGCGGCTTCGTCTAAAAAAGAAGAATCTGTTTCTTCTGTAGCAACAGAAAGTAAAAAAGAAGAAACAACCTCGTCAACTTCTTCCACACAAACAACCACACAATAAATTAAAGATAACCAATTCTTATAGGGTTGGTTATCTTTTTTGTTTTTACAAAATGTGACAAGAGGGTGCGACAAGATTTTAACCTTTAATATGTTACTATTAAGTAGCAGATTGTTAGGGGTGTGTTTTGCTTGACTATATATGCAGATGTTTTGCTTTGTGTAAATTTCATTATAGATTACTTTCTTTTAGGGCTTACAATTCGTGTTTTAAAAACATCTTGTAGTTTTAAGCGGCAGTTAATCGGGGCAGGGGTAGGTGCTATATCTTCGCTAGTTATTTTGCTACCAAACTTAAATTTTATTTTATCACTCTTAATACTAGTTATAATGTCTGCTTTAACGATAACAGCCACTTTTGGAATTAGTAAAATAACGGTTCTTTTAAAACAGATAGTATGCTTTTATGTTGCGTCGTTTTTGTTTACGGGTACAATGGCAGTATTATCAAAAATAATTAAATCTCCATCTCTTTTGGTTAGAAACGGCGTGGTGTATTATAATCTCTCGGCAGTTTTACTAGTTGTGTTTGCAGGTTTTACATATTTAGTAATAACATTTGTTTGCAAATACCTCAAAAGAAACAGCGAGCCTACTTGTAAACTTTCAATAATTGATGGCGATGTGAATTTGCAGGTAATTGCTTTGGTGGATAGTGGTAATAAACTGCAAGAGCCTTTTTCTGAAAAGTGGGTTATGCTTCTTGATTCACAGTACGAAAAACTGTTTTCCAACGTTAAATCGCCTAAACGGATAATTCCATATGCAACTATAGGCGGTGAGGGGATACTGTATGGCTTTTGTCCTGAGAGTATTAAATTACTGCCAAATGGCGAAAAATTAGATATGTATGTAGCATTTAGTCCTAGACCAATTAAAAGCGGATACAATGCAATTATAAGTGCCGAAGCGTTTTAAAGGAGTAGTCGTAATGAACATAATAAATAAAATTAAAAATCTCTGGCTTAAGATAGTATATAAACAAAAATACTGCCATTACATACACGGACCTGAAACCTTACCACCACCATTTACGGCAGAGGAAGAAAACGAAATACTTTCGCGGCTAAATGATGATGAAAAGAATGTTCGCGAAAAACTAATAGTTCATAATCTGCGATTGGTTGTATATATAGCCAAAAAGTTTGATGCGGCAGGTGCAGGTGTAGAAGATTTAATATCTATTGGAACAATCGGACTAATTAAAGCCGTAAACACCTTTAGACCCGAAAAGAATATAAAACTTGCAACCTACGCTTCAAGGTGTATAGAGAATGAAATTTTAATGTATCTGCGCAAAACCTCTGTTTTAAGGGGTGAAATCTCAATAGACGAGCCACTTAATGTTGATTGGGATGGAAATGAACTGTTGCTTTCAGATGTGCTTGGTAGCGAGGGCGATGAGGTAGGCAGAGGGGTAGAGCAAGAGGCAGAAAATAAATTGCTTTTAACCCTAGTACAAAAATTAAACCCAAGAGAAAGACAAATTATGGAGTTAAGGTTCGGGCTGAATGGAAGATTAGAACATACGCAAAAGCAGGTCGCCGATATGCTTGGCATATCGCAGTCGTACATATCAAGGCTAGAAAAACGAATTATAGGCAACCTAAAAAAAGAATTTCTTATGCATATATAGTAAAAGGCACAAAAAGTGCCTTTTATTTTTTATAAGTCTATTTGTATTGATTTCTATCATAAAATATGGTAAAATGTTTTGTAATTTGGATATGGGGAGATAATTTTGATTTATTCTAACGTTCTAGAGGCAATCGGCAATACACCGCTTATTCGCCTTTCAAAAATCGTGCCGGAGGGCTCGGCAGAAATACTTGTTAAATATGAGGGCCTAAATGTTGGCGGCTCTATTAAAACGCGTACCGCTTACAGTATGATTACCGAGGCCGAAGCGAAGGGTATTATCAATAAAGATACTATTATAGTTGAGCCAACAAGCGGCAATCAAGGAATAGGTCTTGCTTTAATCGGCGCAGTAAAAGGGTATAAGGTAAGAATTATTATGCCCGACTCTGTTAGCGAGGAACGCAGAAAACTTGTTAACGCTTATGGTGCAGAACTTATACTTATACACGATAAAGGTGATATTGGCGAGTGCATCGAGCAGTGCTTGAATACTGCTTTAGATATGGCCAAAAAGGATAGCAACGTGTGGGTGCCGCAACAGTTTGAAAACCCTGATAATCCACTAGCACATAGAAAAGCAACTGCGGTTGAAATTTTGGAAAGCGCAAATAAAGAAATTCACGGTTTTTGCTCGGGTGTAGGTACGGGCGGTACTTTAAGTGGTATTGGCGAGTGCTTGAAGGAGAAAAATCGTAATATTAAAATTTGGGCAGCAGAGCCTGAAAATGCCGCAATTCTTTCTGGTGGCAGTATTGGAACACATCTTCAAATGGGTATTGGCGATGGCATTATACCTGATAATCTTAATACAGATATTTATGAAAAGGTTGTTATCGTTACCGACGAGGAAGCTTTAGAAACCTCTCGTAGACTTATTAGAGAAGAAGGTATCCTTTGTGGTATTTCTAGCGGTACAAACGTGACCGCCGCATTAAAACTTGCAAAAGAATTGGGCGCAGGTAAAACTGTAGTTACAGTTCTTCCTGATACTGGTGAGAGATATTTTAGCACAGATTTGTTTAATTTTTAATTTGGCATGCGTGTAAATAAGTTATAATATAATAACAAAACGGACAGTTAACGGTTTAACTGTCCGTTTTTCACTCATAGTAAATGCTTTGCATAAAATAAAATGCAAGGCATTATTTTTATCTTTATGATTAAAACCGAAATAAAGGGTAAAAATATATGTAGGCGCGTTAATTTTTTATAAACTGCTAGCGGTTTATATAACAAGTGAGTGAAAAATAATGACAATAAAACGAGGGGAAATATATTACGCAGATTTAAGTCCTGTAATCGGTTCAGAACAGGGAGGAATGCGCCCTGTCTTGATAGTTCAAAACGACATAGGCAATAGATACAGCCCAACAGTAATAGCGGCGGCGATAACCAGTCAGCGCGAAAAGACAAACCTACCAACGCATATTAAGGTGAATGCAGAAGGCTGCGGTCTTTCAAAAGATTCTATTATTTTGTTAGAGCAGGTTAGAACGATAGATAAACAACGCTTAAAGGAAAAGATGGGCTCGCTTGATGGAGTAGAAATGAATATGGTAAATCAAGCGTTAAGTGTAAGTTTAGGATTAGGATAACATAGTTGTTAGTTTTTGCTTGAATAATTTGCTAACTTATGCTAAAATTAGCAAGTATTAAAATTTTAAGGAGCAAATTCTAGTGGCAGAACTAAATAATGAAATTAAAAGACGCCGAACATTTGCTATAATATCCCACCCTGACGCAGGTAAAACTACGTTGACAGAAAAGTTTTTGTTATATGGTGGAGCCATACAGTTAGCAGGTTCGGTTAAAGGTAAGGCTACGGCTCGTCACGCAGTATCCGACTGGATGGAACTTGAAAAACAGCGTGGTATTTCAATAACTTCATCGGTAATGCAGTTCGAGTATGATGGTTATTGCATAAATATTCTAGATACCCCAGGACATCAGGACTTCTCCGAGGATACTTATCGTACACTTATGGCGGCAGATAGTGCCGTTATGGTTATAGATGCCGCAAAGGGTATTGAGCCGCAAACTCGCAAACTATTTAAGGTTTGTGCAATGCGTGATATTCCGATTTTTACATTTATAAATAAACTTGACCGTGAAGCACGTGACCCGTTTGACCTTCTGGACGAACTTGAGAAAGAGTTCGGTATTGGTACCTATCCTGTTAACTGGCCTATAGGTTGCGGTGTTGATTTTAAAGGCGTTTTCGACCGCGATAAACGTAGAATTATCACCTTTAACGAGTTTCATAAAGGTCAAAACAAACTTAACGCTATCGAGTGTGATATTACCGATACCGAAAAGTTAGACGAGCTCATCGGTCCTTATCAGCGTAAAGATTTGGTAGACCAAATTGAACTTTTGGATGGCGCTAGTTACGAGTTTGATTTGGAAAAGGTTCGCCACGGTAAATTAAGCCCCGTGTTCTTCGGTTCGGCTTTAACCAATTTTGGTGTTGAACCTTTCTTGGAAAGCTTTTTGAGTATGACAACATCGCCATTAAGCCGTAATACCGCTACCGATGTTGTTGACCCCTTTGACCCAAGATTCTCGGCGTTTGTGTTTAAAATTCAGGCAAATATGAACAAAGCACATAGAGATAGAATTGCCTTTATGCGTATATGTTCGGGTAAGTTTACTAGAGGAACAGAGTACTTGCACGTGCAGGGTGGTAGAAAGATTAAACTTTCTCAACCACAACAAATGATGGCACAAGAACGCGAGGTTATTGAAGAAGCGTATGCAGGCGATATTATCGGTGTTTTCGACCCAGGCATTTTCTCAATAGGTGATACAGTCTGCGACGATAAAATGAAAATTCAGTTTGAGGGTATACCAACCTTCGCGCCTGAACATTTTGCCGAGATTGAGCAGATTGATACCTTGAAGCGTAAACAATTCGTAAAGGGCATAACACAGATAGCGCAAGAGGGTGCTATACAGATATTCCACGAGCCATCAAGCGGTTTTGAAAGGGTTATCGTAGGTGTTGTTGGCGTGCTTCAGTTCGAGGTGCTAGAATATCGCCTTAAAAACGAATATAATGTTGACGTAAGGCGTAGCCCACTTCCTTATCAGTTCATACGTTGGGTAAAAAATAAAGATATTGATATCAAGAAACTTAACCTAACGTCGGATACTAAATGGGTACAGGATATGAGGGATAATAATTTGCTTATATTCACTAGTGAATGGAATATCCGTTGGGCGCTTGAGAAAAATGAAGGTTTAGAACTCGAAGAGTTTAGCAAAGAGTAATAATTTTAGGGCATCTTAATAGTTTAAATATGCCCTAATTTTTTGAAGTAATTTTAAAATTTAGTATTGACATATCAAATAATGGGTGCTATAATAACTAACGTTGCAAATGCGAGTGTGCTGGAATCGGCAGACAGGCACGTTTGAGGGGCGTGTGTCTTTGGCGTACGGGTTCAAGTCCCGTCACTCGCACCAAACTAAGAAAGCAGACCGAAAAGGTCTGCTTTGCTTGTTTTCAAAAGTAAAATTATTTACACCTGAATCAAGCATGTAATTTTTTCGCCAAGGTCGTATAGATTATCTTTGCAATAAGGGCTAAAATGAATGTATATTTTTAAGTGTAATTTCCCAATGTTTGAGGGAGTTTTCTGCCACTATTTTAAATGTAAATTTTTGGTAAATTTCGTTGACTAAAAAGCAAGTTTGTGTTATTATCAATGTGCAAGGTAATTACTGCCTTGTGTATTTAAGGAGGATGTATTTATGAAAAAATTTGTTTGCACAATTTGTGGATATGTTCATGAAGGAGATTCAGCACCTGCAGAGTGCCCAATTTGCCACGCTGGCGCCGCTAAGTTCCAAGAGCAAAGCGGAGAAATTACATGGGCTGCAGAACACGTAGTAGGTGTTGCTAAAGGTGTTGATGAAAGAATTATAGAAGGTCTTCGCGAGAACTTTAATGGCGAGTGCTGCGAAGTAGGTATGTATTTGGCTATGGCTAGGGTTGCTCATAGAGAGGGTTACCCCGAAATCGGTCTTTATTGGGAAAAAGCCGCTTTAGAAGAAGCAGAACATGCTGCAAAATTTGCAGAACTTTTAGGTGAAGTGCTAACCGATAGCACCAAAGAAAACCTTAAAGCACGTGTTGATGCAGAGAACGGCGCTACCGCAGGCAAAACCGAACTTGCTAAACTTGCTAAAGAACTAGGCCTTGATGCTATTCACGACACAGTTCACGAAATGGCACGCGACGAGGCTCGTCACGGCAAGGCTCTAAAAGGTCTTTTAGACAGATATTTTAAATAATATTTCATTTAAACTAAAGGTGTAACGCGAAAAGATGTGTTACACCTTTAAATTTTTACATATTTGTAATTGGATTTATTGGCTATTTTTCATTGACATATTTTAGATAATCGGTTAAAATAAATATAACTAATTTGGGGGTATATGTATGAAACCAACTTATAATCGAATCTTACTAAAATTAAGTGGTGAGGTTCTCGCAGGAAAAAACAAAACCGGT
Source organism: Acutalibacteraceae bacterium (assembly GCA_045587265.1). GTDB lineage: Bacteria > Bacillota > Clostridia > Oscillospirales > Acutalibacteraceae > UMGS1532. The sequence goes on from JAZNBX010000004.1 coordinate 20,302, forward strand.
ATTGATTTTGATACAGTAATGACCATTTCTAAAAGCATTAAAAAGGTTGTAGATATGGGCGTTCAAGTAGCCATTGTTGTGGGCGGCGGTAATTTCTGGCGCGGTCGCTCTAGTGGTGAAATGGACCGCACAAGAGCCGACCATATGGGTATGCTTGCAACGGTTATCAACTCTTTAGGCCTTGCAGACGGACTTGAAAAGGTTGGCCTTACAGTTCGCGTTCAAACCGCTATTGAAATGCGCCAGATTGCTGAACCTTATATTCGTAATAAAGCAGTTCGTCATTTAGAAAAGGGTAGGGTTGTAATTTTCGGTTGTGGTACAGGTAACCCATTCTTCTCAACCGATACAGGCGCTGCTCTTAGAGCCGTCGAAATAGATGCAGACATTATCTTTAAAGCAACCAACGTTGACGGTGTTTATGATAGCGATCCGAAGGTGAATCCTGATGCTAAGAAATACGACACAATCTCGTTTATGGACGTATTAAGCAAGGGCTTACACGTTATGGATAGCACTGCCGCATCACTTTGTATGGATAATAATTTACCAATATTGGTATTCAACCTTAACGACCCTGAAAATATCGTTCGCGCAGTTTCGGGCGAGGTAACAGGCACAATAGTTAAATAATCTTAGAAAGGCAGATATAGTTATGAAATCAGTAATATTAAAAATGGAAGAGCGTATGAACAAGTGTCTAGAAGCTCTTGACAGAAACTTCAAAACAGTACGCGCAGGCAGAGCAAATGCATCTGTTCTAGATAAGGTGCAGGTAGAGTATTATGGTACTCCAACACCTATCAACCAAATGGCAGCAATTTCTACACCCGACCCAAGAACTTTGCAAATTCAGCCTTGGGATAAAACCACTTTAAAAGAAATCGAAAAGGCAATTCTAATGTCAGACCTTGGTATTAACCCTCAAAACGATGGTAACGTTATTCGTCTTAACTTCCCACCACTTACCGAGGAACGTCGTAAGGAATTAGCAAAAGACGTTAAGAAGATGGCAGAAGATGCTAAAATTGCAGTTCGTAACTGCCGCCGCGATGGTATAGATGCTATTAAGGCTATGAAGAAAAACAACGAGATTACTGAAGACGAGCAGGCAGACGGCGAGAAGCTAGTTCAAAAAAGCACCGATAAGTTCGTTGCCGAAATCGACAGTATGTATGCCGATAAAGAGAAAGAAATTTTAGCTATTTAAGAAAGGATGTCAGTATTGGCACTTTTTAATAAAAAGCAGAAAACATCGCCGGGGCCTATGCCCCGGCATATCGCTATAATAATGGATGGTAACGGCAGATGGGCAAAAAAGCGCAAACTTCCAAGAACTGCAGGCCACGTCTCAGGCGCATCTACTTTTAAAGCGATTGCTAGATACGGAAATAAAATAGGTCTTGAGTATATGACGGTCTACGCTTTTTCTACTGAAAACTGGAAGCGTCCTCAAGACGAAGTCAATAATATTATGAATATTCTTCGTGATTATTTGAAAGAAGCGAAGAATTTTAAGGACGAAAATATCAAGGTTAAGTTCATAGGCAATATTTCTGTTCTTGATGAAGATATTAAAGAACTGATTTACGATGCCGAAAGGGAATCAAGCACCGCTACGGGTATGCATCTTAATATAGCGCTTAACTACGGTGGCAGAGATGAACTTGTAACCGCTATTAAGGGCATAGCAGAAGGTGTTAAGTCGGGCGAAATTGGGATAGACGATATAACCGAGCAGACTGTTTCGGACCACCTCTATACTGTAGGTCAACCCGACCCCGACTTTATTATAAGACCAAGCGGAGAGTTTAGACTTTCAAATTATCTTATTTGGCAGTCGGCTTACTCGGAGTTTTGGTTCTCCGATGTTCTGTGGCCTGATTTTAAACCACGTGACCTTGACCGTGCTATTGAAGATTTTAAGAACAGAAACCGTCGATTTGGCGGTGTTTAAAAACAGGGGATAAAATATGAAAACTCGTGTAATTTCTGCCGCAGTAGGAATACTTATGTTCTTTGCAGTACTGTATGTAGCCTTATATTTTGCGCCAATTCTTTTAATTGCGCTAGCGGCATTAAATGTTATTGCAGTGTATGAAATGCTACGCAACACTACACTCTGTAAATGCTTGCCGCAAATATTTATAGCGCTTGTTTTTGGTGCTGTAATGCCATTTACATTTTGTTATGGCTCTAGTTTAATAAACACCGTAATTGTTTGTGTTTACACCTTTTTGATTATATTAACCTCAATTATTTATCATAGCGTGGTTGATATGAAATCGCTCTTTGCAACAATTACTTCTCCTGTTATGTTGTCGGTTGCATTTGTAAGCGTTTATAAACTATTTACAGTGACCGATGCCAAGCATTTATTCTTTATACTTATATTTGCATTCTCGTGGGGAGCCGATAGTGGCGCATATTTTGGCGGTACCTTCTTTGGTAAACACAAACTAGCCCCTGTAATCAGCCCTAAAAAAACAGTTGAGGGCGCGGCATTTGGTATACTCGGAAGTGTTCTTGTAACAGTAATCGTTTGTAGTATATATAATGCGGCTTTTGGCGTTGATATTAAATGGGTAACAGTTAATATTTGTGCTATTATCTTCTCCTTGGTTGGCATGGTGGGCGACTTATTTGCTTCTCTAATAAAGCGCAGTTGCGGTATTAAAGATTATGGTAATCTTATGCCGGGGCACGGCGGCGTTTTGGATAGATTTGATAGCGTTTTGCTTATAAGCCCATTATTTTACTTATTTTTGCGTATACTTAATATAGCGTAAATTTTAGAATTTTTTAGTAACATAAGGAATAAAATTATGCATAAAACAATTTCGCTTTTAGGCTCTACCGGTTCAATAGGCGTTCAGGCGCTCGACGTTGCAAGAATGCACGGGTATCGTGTTGTCGGTCTTGCGGCAGGTAGAAATATTGAGTTGCTTGAAACTCAGGCAAGAGAGTTTAAACCTTTACTTGTTGCGGTAGCCGACGAGAGTGCCGCAACTAAACTTGAAATTGCATTAGCCGATACCGATATTAAGGTTGTTGGCGGCAGGGAAGCAATTTGCGAGGTAGCAAGACTTGAATGCGATACTGTGCTAAATGCAATAGTTGGTATTGCAGGTTTAAGACCTACTCTAGCGGCTATTGAGGCAGGGCACGATATTGCGCTTGCTAATAAAGAAACCTTGGTTGCCGCGGGTAGCATAGTTATGCAAAAAGCAAAGCAAGCAGGGGTAAAAATCCTACCTGTTGATAGCGAGCATTCGGCTATTTTTCAGTCAATGCAAGGCGTACCCGAGGGTGCAGTTTCAAAAATATTGCTAACTGCATCGGGCGGACCTTTCTTTAGTAAAACTAAGGATGAACTAAAAGTGGTTACTCCCGAAATGGCGCTAAAGCATCCTAATTGGGATATGGGCGCCAAAATTACTATTGACTCGGCTACTATGATGAATAAGGGGCTAGAGGTTATTGAGGCTATGCACTTATTTAACGTTAAGCCTGATGATATTGAGGTGCTTGTTCATCGCGAAAGTATAATACATTCGGCAGTTGAAACCTGCGATGGTGCGGTTATAGCGCAGTTGGGAACACCCGATATGAGAATACCAATTCAGTATGCATTAACCTATCCTAACAGATACGAGTGTCCTGCACCTAAACTTAGCCTTACAGATATAGCAAAATTAACATTTTATAAACCCGATTATGAAGCGTTTGCTTGCCTTCGTGCTTGTCTTGATGCCGCACGTGATGGCGGTTTAAGACCTGCAGCAGCAAACGGCGCTAACGAGCTTTGTGTGGCTAAATTCTTAGAAGGCAAAATCGGATTTTTGGATATTGGCGAACTTGTATCTTCTGCCGCACTTGATGCATCTAAGTCTGAAGATTATACAATAGACGATGTATTTGAAGCCGATAAAGCGGCGCGCGAATACGTACTTAATAAGATTAAATAATTGGTGGTGCAAACCTTTTGTCAAGTTTTCTACAAGTGCTAGATAATATATGGCCATATGCCGTTGCGGTGCTTTTGTTTTTGCTTATTATTGTTGTTCACGAGTTTGGACATTTTATATTCGCAAAAGCGTTAGGTGTCCGTGTAAATGAGTTTGCGGTCGGATTTGGTCCAACCCTATTTAAATGGCAGGGCAAGGAAACAAAATATTCGGTAAAACTAATACCTTTCGGTGGCTACTGCGCTATGGAAGGCGAGGATGAAGAAAGCCGAGACGAGCGAGCTTTTTGCAATAAATCTGCTTGGCGTAGGTTTATTATCGTAGCGGCGGGCGCAATATTTAATATAATTTTAGGCCTTGCAATAATTATGTTCTACTTCGCCCCTGCTAGTGGAATTGCTACCACAACGGTTGACTATTTTGGCGATGGTGCTACAAGTGTTACTACCGGCTTAAAAGAAGGAGACACCATATTAAAAGTCGATGGTCGTAGTTGCCTTACCGCAACCGAAATTGACTATGCCTTTACCGCCGTAACTGATAATAAAATTGACTTGTTAGTTAAAAGAAATGGCGAAAAATTACTTCTCAAAAACGTAGAATTCCAAATTGATGAGTACGAAGGGGTTAAGTATTTAAAACGTGATTTTGTATACACCTATGCAAAAAACGATTTTAAAACGTTTATAACCCAATCTCTTAAATATACCGCATCTTACGGGCGCACAGTTTGGTTTTCTTTGGTTGATTTAATTGGTGGTAGATATTCATTAAATGCTGTATCGGGTCCTGTTGGTGTTGCATCTGCATTAGGTCAGGCTACAAGAATCGGTCTAGATGCGCTACTTCCGATGCTTTGTTTAATTACTATAAATCTTGGCATTTTTAACCTTTTACCGATACCCGCACTTGATGGCGGTAGATTGGTCTTTATTTTGTTTGAAATGATTTTCCGCAAACCTGTACCTCAAAAATATGAGGTGCTTGTTCACGGAATTGGTTTTGCAATTTTAATGTTATTTATTGCATTTGTTACTTTAAAAGATATATTTGGATTTTTCTAAAAAAAGGGGTGTATGGTTTTGAATAAGCGTTTATCAAGGGCTGTAAATGTCGGCGGTGTGCAAATTGGTGGCGGTGCACCTGTGACCGTTCAGTCGATGTTAAGTGTACCCGCTAGCGATATTGTAAGCAGTGTTACCCAAGCAAAAGCGTTAGAGGCGGCAGGTTGCGATATCATTCGTGCGGCAGTGCCTGATATAAATGCTGTAAAACTAATACACGAACTTAAAAACAATATAAAAATCCCCGTTGTTGCAGATATTCATTTTGATTATAAGTTAGCGCTTGAAAGTGTTGCAGCGGGTGTTGATAAAATTCGTATTAACCCTGGTAATATCGGCGACGAAGATAGAGTTCGCGAGGTTGCAAAAAAATGCAAAAGCAACAATATACCTATTAGGGTTGGTGTAAACTCAGGCTCTTTAGAAAAAAGCATTTTAGAAAAATATGGTGCGCCTACTGCTGAAGCGTTGTTTGAAAGTGGTATGTACCATATAAAACTTTTAGAAAAGTTTGATTTTTATGATACCGTGCTATCGCTAAAAGCATCTAGCACTGAAAAAATGTTTGAGGCTTATAAATATGCTGCCGAGAATTGTGATTATCCTTTGCATCTTGGCGTAACCGAGGCAGGCACCAAAAGAATGGGGATTATTAAGTCTGCCGCAGGTATAGGCGGGTTACTGCTTCAAGGTATTGGCGATACAATTAGAGTTTCTTTGACCGATGAGCCTATTGAAGAAGTAAAAGCAGGTATTGATATACTTAAAGCGGTAGGTTTGAGGTCTAGCGGTGTAAAATTTGTTTCTTGCCCTACTTGTGGCAGAACAAAGATTGATTTAATAGGCCTTGCAAATAGGGTAGAAAAGGCGCTTGAAAATTGCAATAAGAACATAACCGTTGCAGTTATGGGATGCGTTGTTAATGGTCCAGGAGAGGCTAGGGAAGCCGACATTGGAATTGCAGGCGGCGATGGATGTGGTTTACTTTTTAAAAAGGGTGAAATTATAAAGAAATTGCCCGAGGATGAATTACTTACAGAATTACTAAAAGAAATTGACAGAATGTAAAACATAAAGGAATATGGGAATGGCTGATACAACTTTTGCCGAACTTTTCGGCGGATATATAACGTTTACTGATACGAAACTAATGAGCGGTAAGGTAACTTCTTGTAACATTGACAGTGAAACAAGAACTCTTACCGCTATTACTGATTTTTCGCAATATGTACATAAAAAGGTCCTTGATGCCGCGGCTAAAGATATTAAAGACCAGTTAATGCTTGCAAAGGTTATAATTGAGCCGCGCTTTCCAAAAGAAACTTTTTGTCCTGCCGCTTGTATGGATATTTCGGAAATTCTTAAGACCGAAACCTGCCAACTCAACGGCTTTTTAGAGAGCGCAAAATATTCTTTAAACAACAATGTGTTGCATATAGACCTAAAACACGGCGGCTTGGAAACTCTTACAAAAGTTGATTTTGGCAAGCGTTTTTCCAAGTATGTTTTGGACCGTTTCTCACGTGAGGTTACTGTTGAATTTTCAGGCGTTACCGAAAAGTATGAAATCGAGGAAGCATATATTCGTTATGAGCAACCTCCGGTAGTCGAAGAACCTCCTCTACCTGAAGAGGCACCACCCGAAGAAACGCCTGTGTATGTAGAAGAGAAGAAACCTGAAAAGGTGGCACTCCCTGAAAATAAAATAGAGAAACTTACAGAGGATAAGCCTAAAATAGTACACGACTGTAAAACTCCGCCCGAAGATAATCTTCCGGTGTATCTTGATACTGCTGATGTGTTTTACGGTAATTATATAAACCCAAATGTTAAACCACTAATTGACATTATCCCTCCCGATGATATTAACGCTACGGCTGAGTTTGTCGGTTGGGGAGAGGTTTTTGGTGTAGAGTCTCGCGATATAAATACCAAACGTGGTCCAATGAAGGGTCTTAATTTCAGTTTTAGTGATTATACTAACTCGGTTAATGCAAAGATGTTTTTAAGTCATGAAAAGTTCGAGCAACTTTCTCGTCTTAAAAACGGTATGTGCGTTATCGTTAATGGTGTATATAAATTTGATAATTGGCTTAAAGAGTTTGTAGTCGACGTAAAGGCTCTTGCTGAAATACAAAAGTATGAAGAACTTGATAACTATGATGGTCAAAAGCGTGTTGAACTTCACTGCCATACAAATATGTCTTCAAAGGATGCTGTTTCTGATGCCGGAAAACTGATAAACAGGGCATATAAATGGGGTCATAAGGCTATTGCTATTACCGACCACGGTGTAGTACAGGCATATCCTGCCGCCGCAGGCGCAGTTAAAGATATTAGAAGGTCGGGTGGCGAATTTAAGGTTATCTATGGTGTAGAGGCTTATTTCGTTAATGACGAAAAGGTTGATATAGATAAACTTAACGCTAGACAAATACCAAGTTATCACCAAATAATTCTTGTTAAAAACCTTGTTGGTCTTAAGAATTTATATAAACTAATATCCCTAGCACACCTAGAGGATTTTAAGGGAAGGCCAATTACAAGAAAAACTAATTTAGATAAATATAGAGAAGGCTTGATTGTTGGTAGCGCTTGTGAAGCGGGCGAGTTGTATGAAGCGATTGTAAATGGCAAACCGCGAGAAGAACTTTTAGAGATTGCTAAGTACTACGATTATTTAGAAATTCAACCTTTAGGCAACAACGAATTTATGGTAAGGGATTCTGTAAAGCCTGATAAAATTGATAAAAAAACAGGTCAACCTATCGCAAATAAATACCGCCACGTTGTTGATTTTGAGGTTATCAGAGATTTCAACCGAACAGTAGTTAGTCTTGCAGATGAACTTGGACTTCCTGTTGTTGCAACGGGTGACGTGCATTTTCTTAAAAAAGAGGACGAAATTTTAAGAAAAATACTTATGGCAGGTCAAGGTTACGATGATTTTGATTTGCAAGCCCCACTATATCTTAAAACTACCGAAGAAATGCTTGAGGATTTCAACTACTTTGGCGAGCGTGCTAAAGAGTTCGTTATTGATAATCCTAACAAAATTGCCGATATGATTTCGGATGACGTTATTCCTGTGCCCGACGGCAACTATCCGCCTGTAATAGAGGGCTCTGACGAGGACCTACATAGAATTTGTTGGGAACGCGCTATGAATACCTACGGCGAAGACGGAGTTATTCCTGAGGTCGTTTCGCAGCGTCTTGATAAAGAGGTTTCTTCTATTATTAAAAACGGATTCTCAATAATGTATATGGCGGCTCAAAAATTGGTTGCCTATAGCGAAGAAAATGGATATTTAGTTGGTTCGCGTGGTTCTGTTGGTTCATCTTTTGCCGCAACAATGGCAGGTATTTCGGAGGTTAACCCATTACCGCCACACTATGTTTGTCCAAACTGTCACCATAGTGAGTTTTTCTTGGATGGTAGTGTTGGCTCAGGCTTTGACCTTCCTGAAAAGAATTGTACTAAATGCGGTACACCATATATACGCGATGGACACGATATTCCGTTTGAAACTTTCCTAGGATTTAATGGAGATAAGGTTCCTGATATTGACCTTAACTTCTCTAACGAGTTCCAAAATAATGTTCAGGATTACACTAAAACATTGTTTGGTGCCGGTAACGTTTTTAAGGCAGGTACAGTATCTACTATTGCTGAAAAAACTGCCTATGGTTTTGTTAAGGCATATTGCGAGAAAAAGGAAATTACCTTAAGTCGTGCCGAAATGAATAGATTGGCGGGTATTGTTGAAAAGGCAAAAATCAAGACCACAACGGGTCAGCACCCTGCGGGTATGATTGTTGTGCCAAACGATAAAGAAATTTATGATTTCTGCCCTGTGCAACACCCTGCAGACGATGTTAATACCGATATTATCACAACCCACTTCGACTTCCATTCTATTCACGATACTATTTTAAAACTTGACGAGTTGGGACACGTTATTCCAACTACCTACAAGTATTTAGAGGAGTATAGTGGAATAAAAGTTAGCGACGTTACAATGAGCGACCCTGAGGTTTATAGTTTGTTTACTTCGACCGAGGCGCTTGGCGTTACGCCCGACGATATCGACTCTAAAAACGGTACATTCTGTTTGCCCGAGTTTGGTACTAACTTTGTTCGAGAGATGCTTTTGGATGCAAGACCTAAAAACTTCTCTGACCTACTTCAGATTTCGGGTCTATCACACGGTACAGACGTTTGGCTTGGCAACGCTAAAGACCTAATAGACAATGGTACTTGTACAATTTCTAACGTTATCGGTACGCGTGATAACATTATGGTTTATTTGATGCACCAAGGTGTTGACCCTTCTATGGCGTTTAAAATAACCGAAATCGTGCGTAAAGGTAAAGCAACCAAACTTTTAACCGAAGAACATCTTAACACAATGCGCGAGCACGGTGTTCCCGAGTGGTATATTGAATCGTGTATGAAAATTAAGTATATGTTCCCAAAAGCACACGCGGCGGCTTACGTTATTTCTGCTTTGCGCGTTGCTTGGTACAAGGTGCATCGTCCACTTGAGTTTTATTGCGCATACTTTACGGCTAGACCTGAAGACGTTGAGGTTAACGTGCTTATGAAGGGTAGGCCGGCGGTTCGCGCTTATATGAACGAAATCAAAGAAAAGGGTAGAGAGGCATCTGCTAAGGAAACCGCAGTATATAACAACCTTTTAATCTTTAACGAGATGATGGCAAGAGGTATTGAGATATTGCCGGTTGACCTTAAAAAATCTCACGCAACAAAATATGTTCCTGAAGACGGCAAAATGCGTTTGCCTTTCTGTGCGCTTTCGGGCGTTGGAACTAATGCGGCTATCGCTTTATATGAAGCGGCTCAAGCAGGTAAATATATATCTAAAGAAGATTTCCAAAGAGAAGCAGGCGTTACAAAGGCGGTAATTGAAACACTTAATAGCATTGGTGCGCTTGATTCATTACCCGATACAAACCAAATGTCATTATTCTAAAAAGCAGGTATTATAAATGTATACACAATTCTTTAAACCATTTCCTACTATTGAGACCGAGCGCCTCATTTTAAGAAAAATCAAGAAAAGCGACGCTAAAGATTTGTATGAGTATTGTTCTTCAGATGTTTCTGCAAAATATTCCCTTTGGGAACCTCACGAGGATCTTGGAGTTACCCGCCAGTATATTTCTTGGCTTTTGCGAACAGAAAAGCGTGGCGAATATTTCACTTGGGGCATCGAGTTAAAGGAAAATGGTAAACTAATCGGAACTGTTAGTTTTCCTGAAATAGATAAACACTATAAAATTGCCGAAATAGGTTATGGCATAATTGATGCTTATTGGGGGAATGGCTATGCTACCGAAGCAATAAAGGCTGTAATGGATTACGGCTTTTGCACGGTAGGTCTTATCTGCATCAATGCGAAGATAATGAAAGATAATGTCGCATCTGTTCGTGTGGCGTCGGCGATTGGCATGCAGTGTGATGGACTACTGCGAAACGGTGTTTATTGCAAAGGCAAATCTCACGATGTGTACGTGTTTAGTATGCTTGATACTGATTATAAGGATTTGTTAGAAAAGCAAATCGATGAAATACCTTCGGCAGAAGATGACGATGATGAGCAAGCCGTTGAAGAGACTCAAGTAGAGGAAAACGAAACTTTGCCCACTGAGGAAGAAACAGAAACCGAATAATTGCAAAAGCCTTAAGGCGTGTATAACGTCTTAAGGCTTTTTTTATAGTGTATTTTTAAAAGTTGCTTGTATTTTATAGTTGTATAGGTTATTTTGCACAATGAAATTGCTGAAATTACAATTCTTGTTGTTAAATATAACAAAGATTGTTACTTTCGGACAGAAAAGGTTGCAATTTTGTTACAATTTGAGTATAATAAGTTTTGTTAGTAACAAGTTTGTAACATTTTTCGAAAGGATTGATATTTGATGAAAAGAGAAGCTTTTGGCGTTATGCAAAAAGCGTTATCAAACATCAAACATTTATTAGTTAATAGTAATTTTGGTAAACGCGCATTAGTTCTTTTGCCTGGTATAGCTTCCTTTGCGTTTGTTGTAATCTTTATGTTTACGTTTAATGTAACTGTTGCAACAGCGGTAAGTTATAATGGTAAAACTATTGGTTATGTTTCTTCAGAAACAGTATATACTGAGGCTATGAAAAATATTGAATCCGATATGGATGATAAAGCAAAAGCAGAACTTGAGCCTGTTGATGCTAAAGAAAGCATTACCGCGGGCACAAAATTAATGGATAAGGATGGCTTGGAAAAAGCAATCGTTGAAAGCATCGAATCGGTTGATTCTTGTTTTGTAGTATATCGTAATAACGAGCCTTTTGCAGTACTTAAAAACCATAACGAAATTGAAACTGCATTAAATAAGTATCTTATTGATAATTCCGAGAAATTAGAAAACCCATCCTTTGCAGATGAATTTGAAATAAAGCAAGAATACCGCACTTATGATGACATAATTGATGGTAGTGAACTTTATAGTCGACTTGAAAACAAAGGTGTTGCGGTTTGCGGTACTAAAACCGAAACTGTAATCAAGACTATACCTTATAAAACAATTACAAAGAAAAGCAGTAAATACAATAAGGGCGAAAAAGTTATTGTAACTGCAGGTAAAAAGGGTAAAAAGACTGTTGTACGCGAGATCTATTATAATGATGGCCAAAGAGTAGACACAAAGGTTTTAAGCAGTAAAGTAGTAAAAGAAGCAAAAAGCGAGGTTGTTATTATTGGCACCGCTCAAAATTCTTTTTCACTTTCATACCCATTTGCACAGAACTATACTGTAACATCCCCTTATGGCGATTTCCGCGGATATTATAATCATCAGGGTATGGATATAATTGCGCCCTATGGCACAGAAATATTAGCCTGCGCCGGCGGAACTGTTATAGAGGCGTCATATTCTTATTATGGTTGGGGCAACAACGTTGTTATCGACCACGGTAATGGTATGAAAACCAGATACGCTCATTGTAGCAGCCTTAATGTATCTGTTGGCGATAAGGTAGCAAGGGGAGAGGTAATTGGCTTTGTTGGTGCAACGGGCGATGCTAGTTGCAACCACCTGCACCTAGAACTTGAAAATGGTGGTGTTAGAATTAACGCCGCAGATTATTTTATAAATTAGTTCCTTCCTAAATAAAGAAACAGACTACTGTATTTTTTTCACAGTAGTCTGTTTTATTTTATATATCTAGATGTTTTAGTTTATTGTAGAGGTATAGACGTAAAAAAGAGTTTTTTTGTGAAAAACAAAAAAATTGGAAAATTTTTAAAAAAGCACTTGACTATTGATTACTTTGGGTATATACTTGTAGAATACGATAAGTATGGGTTAATCTGCGGTAATATGCTATTTTGTCGTCTAATGCCTTTAAATTAGGCGTAAAAATGCTTATTATCCCAACAAAAATGCAGGTTGTTAATCTATGAAGGAGTGATCAATGTTTATGGCATCAACGGTACAGGTTAAGCCGGTAACTCTTGGAAGCAACGAGAGAATGACTTTTTCGAAAATCAACGAGGTTATTAAAATGCCCAACCTCATTGAAATTCAGAAGGATTCTTATGATTGGTTTTTAAACACCGGTTTGTCAGAAGTCTTCCGTGATATGTCATCCATCACAGACTATACTGGTAATTTAGTTCTTAACTTTATCAGTTACAGATTGGATGATAAGCCAAAGTATACTGTTAAGGAGTGTAAAGAGAGAGATGCAACTTATGCTGCACCTCTACGTGTTCGTGCGCAACTTCTTAATAAGGAAACCGGCGAAATAAAAGAAAACGAAGTGTTTATGGGCGATTTCCCGCTTATGACAGAATCGGGCACTTTTGTTATCAATGGTGCAGAGGGTGTAGTTGTTTCACAGCTAGTTCGTTCACCTGGTGTTTATTATGATTTAGAAATCGATAAAACAGGTAAAAAATTATTTAATACAACTGTTATTCCTAATCGTGGTGCATGGTTAGAATATGCAACTGAGCAAAGTGATAGCTATGTTGTTAGAATTGATAAAAACCGCAAGCTTTTAATCACTACCTTTGTTAGAGCATTGGATTTTGCTTGTCAGAAATTCCATTTGGGCTTCTCAACCAAAACTAATCAAGACATAATTGACCTTTTAGGTGAGGATGTAAGACTCTTACTCACTTTAGAAAAGGATACAATAATGGGTGTAGAAGATGCACTTATCGAAATTTACAGAAAGCTTCGCCCAGGCGAGCCTGCTACTGTAGATGGCGCTATGTCGCATCTATCAAACCTTCTTTTTGATGAGCGTCATTATGACCTTTCAAAAGTTGGTAGATACAAATATAATAAAAAGCTTTCTGCTGTTTCACGTCTTACCGGCAAGGTGCTTTCACGTCCTGTTGTAAATACTGTTACAGGCGAGATTGTTGCTGATGCAGGTGTTCGTGTAAGCAAAGAAATGGCTTTAGATTTCGAAAAGCAGGGTATTTCACAGTTCTATGTAACTGTTCTTGATAACGAAGGCGAACAACATGAAATTAAAATACTTTCTAATGGTATGGTTGAACTTCGTGACCACGTTTCAGAAGAAGTATATGAAGCAGTAAAAGACCTTATTTATGATAAGGTGTCTTTCCGTGTTCTTCAGTATCTTAAAGAGTGCTGCGATAATGATGAAGACCTTATCGAAGCAATCAAAATCAATATGTCTATTGAAACCGACCCTGAGGATGAAATTAAATCTCACGGTATGCTAGTATCTAACTACATCACTCCTGATGATATTTTTGCTACCGTTAACTATTTAATTAACCTTAATTACGAGAACACCGGCAGCACCGACGATATTGACCACCTTGGCAATCGTCGTATCCGTTGCGTTGGCGAGCTTTTACAGAATCAGTTCCGTATCGGCTTTGCTCGTATGGAGAGGGTTATCCGTGAAAAGATGACATTGCAATCTCAAGACCTTGATACTATGACTCCACAGTCACTTATCAACAACCGTCCTGTAACTGCTGCTATTAAAGAGTTCTTTGGTTCATCTCCACTTTCACAGTTCATGGACCAAACCAACCCACTTTCAGAGTTGACACATAAGCGTCGTCTATCTGCTCTTGGCCCTGGTGGTCTTTCTAGAGACCGTGCAGGCTTCGAAGTTCGTGACGTTCATTATAGCCACTATGGTCGTATGTGTCCTATCGAAACTCCAGAAGGTCCAAACATCGGTCTTATTTCTTACCTTGCTACCTATGCAAAAATCAACAAGTATGGCTTTATTGAGGCACCTTTCCGCAAGGTTGATAAGGCTACCGGTTGTGTTCTTGATGAAGTTGAGTATATGACTGCTGATGCTGAGGACGAGTTTATCGTTGCTCAGGCTAACGAGCCACTAGATGAAAACGGCAAGTTTATAAATGCAAAAGTAAACGCCCGTCATCGCGACAACTTCCTTGAAATAGAAAACTCTAAAGTTGACTATATGGACGTTTCGCCTAAGATGGTTGTTTCGGTTGCTACTGCTATGATTCCATTCCTTGAGAATGATGATACCAACCGTGCACTCATGGGCTCAAACATGCAGAAGCAGGCTGTTCCGCTTCTCCGTACCGAAAATCCATTCGTTGGTACAGGTATGGAATATCAGGCTGCTATCGACTCAGGCGTTGTTGTGCTTGCTAATGAGGCAGGTACAGTAACCGCAGTTTCAGCAGAAAAAGTTACAATCAAACAGGATAACAATGAGATTGTTGATTATAACTTAATTAAGTTCATGCGTTCTAACCATGGCACATGTATTAACCAGAAACCAATCGTTGCGGTTGGTCAGCGTGTAGAGAAGGGCGAGGTTATTGCCGATGGCCCTGCTACAAGCAATGGTGAAATCAGCCTTGGTAAAAATGCCTTAATCGGCTTTATGACCTGGGAAGGTTATAACTACGAGGATGCTGTTCTTATTAACGAAAAACTTGTTCGTGAGGATATGTATACCTCAGTTCACATTGAGGAATATGAACTTGAATCACGTGATACAAAACTCGGACCTGAGGAAATCACAAGAGATATTCCAAACGTTGGCGAGGATGCTCTAAAAGACCTCGACGAACGTGGTATTATCCGCATTGGTGCTGAGGTTCGCGCAGGTGATATCCTTGTTGGTAAGGTTACACCTAAGGGTGAAACCGAGCTCACTGCTGAAGAAAGACTACTTCGTGCTATCTTCGGCGAAAAGGCTAGGGAAGTACGTGATACTTCTTTACGCGTACCACACGGCGAATATGGTACTATCGTTGACGTTCAGGTTTTTGACCGCGAAAATTCTTCTGAACTCAACCCAGGTGTAAACCTTGTTGTTCGTTGTTATATCGCTCAGAAACGTAAGATTTCTGTTGGTGATAAAATGGCTGGTCGTCACGGTAATAAAGGTGTTGTTTCAAGAATTCTTAAGAGTGAAGATATGCCATTCTTACCTGATGGTACACCACTTGATATCGTTCTTAATCCTTTGGGCGTTCCTTCTCGTATGAACATCGGTCAGGTTCTTGAGGTGCATTTAGGTCTTGCAGCTAAGGCTCTTGGTTGGAAGGTTTGCACTCCTGTATTCGATGGCGCACACGAAAGTGATATCCGCAAATGCTTCGCATTAGCTGAAGAAACCACTAAGGGTGAAGGCTATGCAGATAAGGATACTGCAAAAATTGACTTCTCTCATATTCCATTAAGAGAAGATGCAAAAACTCAACTTTATGACGGACGTACAGGTTTACCATTTGATAACCCTGTAACCGTTGGTTATATGTATTACCTCAAACTTCATCACTTGGTTGATGATAAAATCCATGCACGTTCAACCGGTCCTTACTCACTCGTTACTCAGCAGCCACTTGGTGGTAAGGCTCAGTTCGGTGGTCAGCGTTTCGGTGAAATGGAAGTTTGGGCACTTGAGGCTTACGGTGCTGCATATACCTTGCAAGAAATTCTTACAATTAAGTCTGACGATATTGTTGGTCGTGTTAAGACTTATGAATCTATTGTTAAGGGCTTGAACGTACCTAAAGCAGGCGTTCCTGAGTCATTCAAGGTTCTTATTAAAGAACTTCAGTCATTATCACTTGACGTTAAGGTTCTCGACGCCGATAACAACGAACTTGACCTACGTCAAACCTATGATGACGATGACGATATGGGTATTGCACCTGCAGCAGATGAAGAGGTTTTTGAGAACGAAACAGTAGCAGTTGAGGGTTCATTCGACGGCTTCGGCTTTGAGGATGAAGAAGGCAACGCTATCGTTGAAGAAACCGCTGAAACTTTTGATGAAGAATAATATAGGAGGAGATAGACAATATGGAAGGCATTGAATTTAAATCTATTCAAATTGGATTGGCGTCTCCCGAACAGATACGCAGCTGGTCGCATGGCGAGGTTAAAAAGCCTGAGACCATTAACTACCGTACTCTAAAGCCCGAACGCGATGGTCTTTATTGTGAAAAAATCTTTGGTCCTACTAAGGACTGGGAATGTCACTGCGGTAAATATAAGAGAATTAGATATAAGGGCAAAATATGTGACCGTTGCGGTGTTGAAGTAACACGCGCAAAGGTTCGCCGCGAGCGTATGGGTTGCATAGAGCTTGCTGCCCCTGTATCTCACATTTGGTACTTCAAAACAATTCCTTCAAGAATGGGTCTTGTTCTTGATGTATCTCCAAAAAATCTAGAGCAGGTTCTTTACTTCTCTCAATACATTGTTATTGACCCAGGCTCTGTCCCTGGCATTCAGAAGAAAGAACTTTTAAACGAAACTCAGTATCGTGAACTTCGTGAGAAGTATGATGATGAGTTTGAGGCAGGAATGGGTGCAGAATCCATTAAAAAACTTCTTGAAGAAATTGACCTTGACGAATCTTGCGAGCAATTAAAACTCGAACTTGAAGGTGCAACAGGTCAAAAACGTGCTAGAATTATCAAGCGTTTAGAAGTTTTAGAGGCATTCCGCAATTCAGGCAATCGTCCTGAGTGGATGATTATGGACGTGCTTCCTGTAATTCCACCTGACCTTCGCCCAATGGTTCAACTTGACGGTGGCCGTTTCGCTACGAGTGACCTTAATGACCTATACAGAAGGGTTATTAACCGTAACAACCGTCTAAAACGTCTACTAGAATTAGGCGCTCCTGACATTATCGTTCGTAATGAAAAGAGAATGTTGCAAGAGGCTGTAGACGCTCTTATTGATAACGGTCGTCGTGGTAAGCCTGTTACAGGTCCTAACAACCGTGCTTTGAAATCACTTTCTGATATGCTTAAAGGTAAGCAGGGTCGTTTCCGTCAAAACCTTCTTGGTAAGCGTGTTGACTATTCAGGTCGTTCGGTTATCGTTGTTGGCCCTGAACTTAAAATGTATCAGTGCGGTGTGCCAAAGGAGATGGCTCTTGAGCTCTTTAAACCATTCGTAATGAAACGTTTGGTTGAAATAAACGCTGTTGGCAATATTAAATCTGCTCGTAAAATGGTAGAGCGTGCAAGCAACGAAGTTTGGGATGCACTTGAAACTGTTATTAAAGAGCATCCGGTTCTTTTGAACCGTGCGCCAACACTTCACCGTCTTGGTATACAAGCATTTGAGCCCGTTCTAGTAGAGGGTAGGGCACTTAAACTCCATCCACTTGTATGTACTGCATACAACGCCGACTTCGACGGCGACCAGATGGCTGTTCACGTACCTCTTTCTGCAGAAGCTCAAGCTGAAGCAAGGTTCTTAATGCTTGCTGCTAACAACCTCTTAAAACCATCTGATGGTAAGCCTGTTTGTGTACCTACACAGGATATGGTTCTTGGTTCTTACTACTTAACACTTGTTAAGCATGACGAACCTGGTAAGGGTAAAGTATTCAGCAGTAAAGACGAAGCTATTATGGCTTACAACTCCGGCGCCGTTGGTCTACATTCTCCAATTAAGGTTAGAATGAGTGGCACCGACAAAGACGGTAATCCTATTAAGAGAATCGTTGACGCTACTGTTGGTTTCTTGATTTTCAATGAGTCAATTCCTCAAGACCTCGGCTATATTGACCGTACAGTTGAAGGACACGAACTTGACCTTGAAATTTCACCTTACAAGACCGAAAAAGATGGCAGCGTAGTTGCTAATAAGGTTGGTAAGAAGAAACTTAGCGAAATCGTTGAGAAATGTATTGATGTTCACGGCACTAGTGAATCTTCAATCGTTCTTGATAAAATCAAGGCAACAGGCTTTAAATATTCAACTCAGGGCGCTATAACCGTTGCAGTTTGCGATGCAGTTATTCCTCCTGTTAAGGCTGAACTTATTAAGTCTGCCGAAGAAAAAATTGATGCCGTAAATCAAGAATATGATTTCGGTTTCATAAGCAATAATGAAAGACTCGCACAGGTTATTTCAATTTGGAACGAAACAACCGACGAGGTTGCAGATGCTCTAAAAGAAAACCTTGATGAGTTTAACCCAATCTATATGATGGCTGACTCTGGTGCTCGTGGTTCTATGAACCAGATTAGACAGCTCGCAGGTATGCGTGGTCTTATCTCAAATACATCAGGTCAAGTTATCGAAGTTCCAATCCGTGCTAACTATCGTGAAGGTCTAAACGTTCTTGAATACTTTATTTCTTCACGTGGTGCTCGTAAAGGTCTTGCTGATACCGCGCTTCGTACCGCTGACTCGGGTTATCTAACCCGTCGTCTTGTTGACGTTTCGCAAGATGTTATCATTCGTGATGACGATTGTGGCACAACAAACGGCTTAACTGTAAGCGACATTAACGAAGGCAATACCGTAATCGAGCCATTGTCAGACCGTTTAGAAGGCAGATTCCTTTTAGAAGATGCTATCGACCCCACTACAGGCGAGGTTGTATGGTTCGCTTCAGAGCAGTTTGACGATGATGGCAATAAGATTGTTAACAGCGGAGTTGTTACAAAAGCAGGCGCTAAAGCAATCGTTGCAGCAGGTATTGAGAAAATCCAAATTCGTTCTATCCTTACTTGTCGTTCAAGACACGGCGTATGTAAGAAATGTTATGGTTCTAACTTGGCTACCAATAAGGCAGTTACTGTTGGCGAGGCAGTTGGTATTATTGCTGCTCAATCAATCGGTGAGCCTGGTACACAGCTTACAATGAGAACCTTCCATACCGGTGGTATCGCTAATGCCGAGGATATTACACAGGGTCTACCACGTGTTGAAGAGTTGTTTGAGGCTCGTCGTCCAAAGCGTGCAGGTATTGTTTGCGAAATTTCGGGTACAATTCGCTTAGGTGAGGATAAGAGAAATACTGTTGTATATGTAACCGACAATGAGAACAAAGATGAACGTAAGTATGTTATTCCTTATGATTATCATCTCCGTTCAAATATTATTGACGGTGCAGAAATTAACAAGGGTGATTCAATCACTGAAGGTGCTGTAAGCCCACAAGATATTCTTGCAGTTATGGGCCCTGATGCTGTTCAGGATTATATCATCGCTCAAATTCAAAGTGCATATCGCCTACAAGGTGTTGACATCAACGATAAACATATTGAGGTTATCGTTCGTCAAATGATGCGTAAGGTTAGAATTATTGATAACGGTAGCACAGACCTACTACCCGGAACCTTGGTTGACAGGGGAGAGGTTTACGCTCAAAACGATGCAATCGAAGCTAGAATTGCTTCGGGCGAGGCAGATTTAAGTGTTGCAGTTTACGAGCCAACATTACTTGGTATCACAAAGGCATCACTTGCTACCGAATCGTTCTTGTCTGCTGCTTCCTTCCAGGAAACCACAAGAGTTCTTACCGATGCTGCTATCCACGGTAAAGTTGACCCATTGTTCGGTCTTAAAGAAAACGTTATTATTGGTAAACTTGTTCCTGCAGGTACAGGTCTTAGCAATTTTGAATCCGATGATAGCGCAGAGCAAAGCACCTATGATTATGATGCAAGCTTTTCTGAAAATTTAGACGACACTTTGGCACAAGAATAAAATAAATTGTTTTAGGTATTGACAATTAGGTATATCTTGTGATACAATCATCAAGTGTGTGAATATTTGTATTTTATGCAGGCGCAGGGCAACTTGCGTCTGCATTGAATAGCTTATTTTATTTTTAGGAGGTGTAATATGCCAACCTTTAACCAGCTTGTACGCAGTGGTCGTTCAACTATCGAGAAAAAGGCTAAGGCCCCGGCGCTATTAAAAGGTTTCAACTCTATGAAACAGCGTCCTACCGATAACTGTTCTCCACAGAAGCGTGGTGTTTGTACCGCGGTTAAAACTTCTACCCCTAAAAAGCCTAACTCGGCTCTTCGTAAGATCGCCAGGGTTCGTCTTTCAAACGGTATCGAAGTTTCAGCTTATATCCCCGGTATAGGCCACAACCTTCAAGAGCATAGCGTGGTTCTAATTCGTGGCGGTCGTGTTAAGGACTTACCTGGTGTGCGTTATCACATCATTCGTGGTACCTTGGATACACAGGGCGTTGCAAATAGAATGCAGGCTCGTTCTAAGTATGGCGCTAAGCGTCCAAAAGCAAGTGCTGCTAAATAAGCACAAAACTCATTTTACTGACAAATCTCTACTGCATTATCAAGCAGTGGCTTCATATATATTATGAGCCTTTTGCTTGGTGCCACGGGAATTTTGTCGCTCGAGTACCTATGATATCATTAATGTGAAGGAGGGAAGTGAAGTGCCAAGAAGAGGCTTTATTGCAAAACGTGATGTTTTGCCGGATCCCGTTTACAATTCTAAAATTGTTACTCGTTTAATCAATAATGTTATGTTAGACGGTAAAAAGGGTGTTGCCCAGAAAATCGTTTACGGTGCTTTCGATATTATCAGTGAAAAGACAGGTAAGGAACCCCTTGAGGTTTTTGAAGCAGCTATGGAAAACATTATGCCTCAATTAGAGGTTAAGGCTGTTCGTAAAGGTGGTGCTACCTATCAGGTACCTTTCGAGGTTCGTCCTGAGAGAAAGCAAACATTAGGTCTACGCTGGCTTACAACTTATAGCCGCGCTCGTTCAGAGGAGACCATGAAAGAACGTTTGGCCGGTGAAATCATCGACGCAACTAACGGCTTGGGTGGCGCGTTCAAGAAACGTGAAGACACTCATAAGATGGCCGAAGCTAACAAGGCGTTCGCTCACTACAGATGGTAATTCCATCATAAAAATAAGTATATTAGGAGGACATTATGCCAAGAAAGGTTTCTCTTGAATTTACAAGAAACATTGGTATCATGGCCCATATCGACGCAGGTAAAACTACCACCACAGAGCGTATTCTTTACTATACAGGTGTTAACCACAAAATCGGTGAAACACATGATGGTACTGCTACTATGGACTGGATGGATCAAGAGCAGGAGAGAGGTATTACAATTACCTCCGCTGCTACTACCTGTTTTTGGAAGGACCATCGTATCAATATAATTGACACTCCCGGACACGTTGACTTTACAGTTGAAGTACAACGTTCCTTGCGTGTACTTGACGGTTCTGTTACAGTTCTTTGTGCTAAAGGTGGCGTTGAGCCCCAGTCAGAAACTGTTTGGAGACAGGCCGATGATTACAAAGTTCCGCGCATGATTTATGTTAACAAAATGGACATAATGGGCGCAGACTTCTATAATGTATTGCAAATGGTTAAAGACCGTTTCCAATGTAATGCCGTTCCTATTCAGTTACCTATCGGTGCTGAGGACACATTCCGCGGTATTGTTGACCTAGTTGCAAACAATGCTGAGGTTTATTATGATGACCTTGGTAAAGATGTTCGTCAAGAAGAAATTCCTGATGATATGAAAGAACTTGCCGAAAAATACAGAACCGCTCTTATCGAGTCTGTTGTAGAACAAGACGAAGAGCTTATGGAGAAGTATTTCGATGGTATTGAGCCTACTATTGAGGAAATCAAAAAGATTATCCGTAAAGCTACAATAGCTGGTGAGATGGTTCCTATTTGCTGCGGTACTTCGTATCGTAACAAGGGCGTTCAACCACTCCTTGACGCTATCGTAGACTTTATGCCTGCACCTACAGACGTTGAGGCTATTAAGGGTATTAACCCTGATACCGACGAAGAGGAAGTAAGACATTCTTCGGATGATGAGCCATTTGCTGCTCTTGCATTCAAAATTGCTACTGACCCATTTGTTGGTAAAATCTGCTTCTTCCGTGTATATTCAGGTTCAGTTGAGGCTGGTACTTCAGTTTACAACTCTGTTAAAGACAACAGAGAAAGAATTGGCCGTATCTTACAGATGCACGCCAACCATAGAGAAGATATTGATACTTGCTATGCAGGTGATATCGCTGCCGCAGTTGGTCTTAAAAACACCACAACTGGTGATACCCTTTGCGACGAGAAAAATCCTGTTATCCTTGAATCAATGAACTTCCCTGACCCTGTTATCCGCGTTGCTATCGAGCCTAAAACAAAGGCTGGTCAAGAAAAGATGGGCTTAGCTCTTGCTAAACTTGCTGAAGAAGACCCAACCTTTAAGTGCTATACCGACGAGGAAACAGGTCAAACCATCATCGCAGGTATGGGTGAGCTTCACCTCGAAATCATCGTTGATAGACTTCTTCGTGAATTTAAGGTTGAAGCAAACGTAGGTAAACCACAGGTTGCTTACAAAGAAACCATCCGCAAATCTGCAGATGTTGATGAGAAATATGCTCGTCAGTCTGGTGGTAAGGGTCAATACGGTCACGTTAAAATTACCGTTGAGCCTAACGAAACCGGTAAAGGCTATGAGTTCATCAACAACATCGTTGGTGGTGCTATTCCTAAGGAGTACATTCCTGCTGTTGATGCCGGTATCCGCGGCGCTATGCAGGCTGGTGTTCTCGCAGGTTATCCTGTTGTTGACACTAAGGTTACACTTTATGATGGTTCTTACCACGAAGTTGACTCTTCTGAAATGGCATTTAAGATTGCCGGTTCTATGGCGTTCAAGAGTGCTTGCCGCAAGGCAGACCCAGCAATTCAAGAGCCTATTATGAAGGTTGTTGTTATTGTTCCTGAGGATTATATGGGTGACGTTATTGGTGACCTTAACTCTCGTCGTGGCGAGATTCAAGGTTTTGAAGACAGAACAGGCGGCGTTAAACAGATTAACGCACGTGTTCCTCTAAGCGATATGTTCGGTTATGCAACCGACCTTCGTTCAAAAACTCAGGGTCGTGGCCAATATGTAATGGAACCCGACGGTTATAAAGAAGTTCCTAAGAGCATTGCTGAGAAAATCATTGCTTCAAGAACAAAGCAAGACTAATATAAAAAAGACTTGCATTTTTACTAATTATTTGATACAATGCAATTAAGCATTCTAGCTAATTTATAATTTCTTAATTTTAAGGAGGAAATTCCAATGGCAAAAGAAAAATTTAACAGATCAAAACCCCATGTTAACATTGGTACTATCGGCCACGTTGACCATGGTAAGACAACACTTACCGCAGCTATCACAAAGACTCTTTCTTTAAAGGGTCAAGCACAGTTCGAAGACTATGCAAACATCGATAAGGCTCCTGAAGAGAGAGAGCGTGGTATTACAATCAATACCGCTCACGTTGAGTACGAGACTGACGCTCGTCACTATGCTCACGTTGACTGCCCCGGACATGCTGACTATATTAAAAACATGATTACCGGTGCTGCTCAGATGGACGGCGCTATCCTTGTTATCGCTGCTACTGATGGTCCTATGGCTCAGACTAAAGAGCATCTTCTTCTCGCACGTCAGGTTGGCGTTCCTTACATCGTTGTATTCATGAACAAATGCGACCTTGTTGATGACGAAGAACTCTTAGAGTTAGTTGAGATGGAAATCCGTGAGACTCTTGACAAGTACGAATTCCCTGGCGATGATACTCCTATCATCAAGGGTTCTGCTTTCAAAGCTCTCGAAGCTGCTGATGACCTCAGCGATGCTGCATATGCTCCTATCCTTGAGCTTATGGATGCTGTT
Source organism: Acutalibacteraceae bacterium (assembly GCA_045587265.1). Lineage (GTDB taxonomy): Bacteria > Bacillota > Clostridia > Oscillospirales > Acutalibacteraceae > UMGS1532. The sequence continues at coordinate 44,344 of JAZNBX010000004.1, forward strand.
GATTCTTATATTCCTACTCCTGACCGTAAAGCTGACCAACCATTCCTTATGCCTGTTGAAGACGTATTCACCATCACTGGTCGTGGTACCGTTGCAACTGGTAGAGTTGAGCGTGGTCAATTAAAACTTAACGACGAAGTAGAAATCGTTGGTCTTAAAGACGAAAAGAGCAAGACTGTTGTTACTGGTATCGAAATGTTCCACAAGCTTCTCGACTATGCAGAGGCTGGCGATAACATCGGTGCTCTTCTCCGTGGTGTTCAGAGAACCGATATCGAGCGTGGTCAAGTTCTTTGCGCTCCTAACTCAATCCAACCTCTAACCAAGTTCCACGGTCAAGTTTACGTTCTTACCGCTGCTGAAGGTGGCCGTCATAAGCCTTTCTTCACCAACTATCGTCCTCAGTTCTACTTCAGAACTACTGACGTTACCGGTGTTATCAATCTTCCTGCTGGCACAGAGATGTGCATGCCTGGTGATAACGTAGAGATGGATGTTGAGCTTATCACTCCTATTGCTATCGAAGAAGGCCTTCGTTTCGCTATCCGTGAGGGTGGCCGTACCGTTGGTTCAGGCGTTGTTACTGCTGTTAAATAAGCAATAATTAACTAAAATTTGGTGCTTACCCAAAAGGTAAGCACCTTTTTTATTTACAAATGCTTTATGTTGTGATAATATATATTCTAGTGATTTTCATTATTTGAGGAGATAGGTATGAAACTAATTATCGCATCAAACAATAAACATAAAATAATTGAAATAAAAGAAATACTTGGTAAGTATTTTGATACCATTTTATCATTAAACGAAGCAGGTATAGACCATGAAACTATTGAAGACGGTCAAACGTTTTTAGAAAATGCAAATAAAAAAGCAACCGAAATTGCAGAAATCTCGGGTTGCTTTTCGATAGCAGACGATAGTGGCCTCTGTGTTGATGCACTAGGTGGCGAGCCGGGTATTTATTCGGCACGCTATTGCGGTCATCACGGTGATGATGAGGCAAATAATGATTTGCTTATTAAAAATCTTACCAATGAGCCAAATAAAGCGGCACATTATACCTGTGCTATTGTACTAGCCGCACCAAATGGTAAAACCTTTAGTGCAGAAGATTATATGCAAGGCGAAATCATATTAGAGCGTCAGGGTAATAACGGATTTGGTTATGACCCTATATTCTTTTTGCCCCAGTATAATAAGACTGTGGCCGAAATCACTCCTGAGGAAAAGAATAAAATAAGCCACCGCGCAAAAGCATTGGTTTCGTTATTAGATAAATTGGAAAAAGATTCAGATTTTAAGGAACTCTGTGAAGAATATAAATAAAACAGCAACAGTTAACTGTTGCTGCTATACTGCTTATTTATCTTCAGGAACTTCTTTGTAAAGATTGAATCTAAATAAAAGTGATTCATCTTCAGGGTTAGCGCAACGAAGTGTAGCCTCACCGATTACTGCACCCTTCATTATGTTGGCAACACCCATCATCTGACAGAGCTTGGATTTAAGGTTTAAAACATCGCCCTCAGCGGTTTCCAAAAACACTTCGCCTTTACAAGCATCTAGTGTTTTCATAAAATCGGCAATATCGATATTATGCATTACAATAAATTTTTGCATAAAAATATCTCCTTTCAAATTTTTCTGCGTTTATTTTAGCAAATTAGTAAATATATGTCAATAATTTTTAAGTAAAAAATGGAGTTGTAACAAATGGATTGGCTTGAAATTTCATTAGAAATACCCAATGAAGATATAGAAACTGCGGCTGCAATCGCAAATATGTCGGTGCCATACGGTATTTATATTGAGGATTATTCCGATTTAGAACAAGGCGCCAGAGAAATTGCTCATATTGATTTAATAGATGAGCAACTTTTAGAGCGTGATAAATCTATCGCAATTATTCACATATATTTTAGTGCAGAGGATAACTTTATAGAGGCTAAAGAGTATCTAACCGAACAACTAAAAGCCGCTAATATAAAGTTTACCCTAAAAACAGGTAATATATCCGAAAGTGATTGGAAAGATAATTGGAAGCAATTTTTCAAAGTAACTGAAATAGGCGAAAAACTTTTGATTGTACCTAGTTGGGAAAAGGTTGAAGATTTTAAAGGCAGAACACCGCTTAATATTGACCCGGGTGCCGCATTTGGTACAGGTACACATGCTACCACTAGACTATGTTTAGAATTATTAGAAGACTATTGTGAAGGCGCTAGTATGGTTGATATTGGTTGCGGTAGTGGTATACTTGGTATAGGCGCTGCACTTTTGGGCGCTAAAGAAGTATTTGGTGTTGATATTGACGCGGTTGCGGTAAAAATTGCAAACGAAAATGCAACTATAAATAACGTACAAAATACTGCACAATTTATAGAAGGCGATTTGGCAGATAAAATTAGCGGTAAATTCGACATAGTGTGCGCTAATATAGTCGCTGATGCAATTATTTCGCTAGCACCACAGGTAAAACCTTTGCTTAATACTGACGGCATATTTATATGCTCGGGAATTATTGATATTAGAGCAAATGAAGTAGAAACCGCACTAATCAATAATGGTTATTCTATCGTAGAGCATAAAATTACTGATAATTGGCACGCATTTGCCGTTAAAATGTAATTTATTGGAGGATATAATGTTACAGTTTGAAGAGCAAAAACTTAAATTAGAGGGCTTTAAAGAGGCGATAACCGAACTTGGAGAAGCTCTAGGAATAGAAAAGTTAAAAAATACAATAGAAGAAAAGCAAAATCTTACCGCGGCAGAGAACTTTTGGGACGACCCCGAAAACTCGCAAAAGGTGTTGCAACAGATTAGCAGACTTCGTGAAAAACTAGAAAGTTATGAAAAACTTTGTACCGATTATCAGGATACTTTAGATATTATTGAAATGGCAGACGAAGAGGGCGACCTCTCGCTTTTGGACGAAATAGTTGCATCTGTAAATGCGATTGAAGAAAGTATGGAAAAACAACGTCTTGATACGCTAATGACGGGCGAGTACGATGCAAATAACTCAATTTTAACCTTTCACGCAGGCGCAGGTGGTACCGAGGCACAAGATTGGGCAGAAATGCTTTTGAGAATGTACACCCGTTGGGCAGACAGGCACGGCTTTAAGGTTAACGTTACCGATATTTTAGACGGCGATGGTGCAGGCATAAAGACGGCAACTATAGTTGTTGAGGGCGAAAATGCTTATGGATACTTAAAAAGTGAAATCGGTGTTCACAGATTAGTTCGCGTATCTCCGTTTGATGCATCGGGCAGACGCCATACTTCATTTGCATCATTAGAGGTTATGCCCGAAATTTCTGACGATATTGAGATTGACGTTAGAGAAGAAGATATAAAAATGGACGTATTCCGCTCAAGTGGTGCAGGTGGTCAGCATATCAATAAAACAAGTTCTGCGGTTCGTTTAACCCATATACCATCGGGTATTGTTGTAGCGTGTCAAAATGAGCGTAGTCAACACCAAAATCGTGAGCGTGCTATGAAAATGCTAAAATCTAAACTTTTAGAGATTAAAGAACGTGAGCATTTAGATAAAATCGAGGACATCAAGGGCGTGCAAAAAGAGATAGCGTGGGGTAGTCAGATTCGTTCCTACGTTTTTATGCCATATACCTTGGCCAAAGACCATAGAACAGGCTTTGAAAATGGTAACATCAATGCAGTTATGGATGGCAATATTGATGGATTTATTAATGCTTACCTGAAAGCATTGTCCTTAGGAAACCTGCAAAGCGAGTAATAAATTATAGAACATTCCAAAACCCAAAAGTATACGAATGTTTGCAACAGTAAATTTGCTTTAAATTTTATTGAGTATTTTTAAAATTTCACTTGACAAATTTAGTATAAGCCTTTATAATATCATTGTTGCGCCGCTGTGGTGGAATTGGCAGACACAAGGGACTTAAAATCCCTCGGTAGCAATATCGTACCGGTTCAAGTCCGGTCAGCGGCACCAAAAATCCCGTTCACGAAAGTGGGCGGGATTTTTACTTTACTGCTGTTATGGCAGGATACTCTGTGCCCGCAACCTTTTGACCGCTCCGAGCGGTACCCAAAAGGTTTAGCGGTGCTCGAGACTTCACACTCCCGAAACCTATCGCGGTTTTCGGTCTGCTTCGACGACCTACGGTTCTCGTCC
>JAZNBX010000005.1:0-23709 GCA_045587265.1 Acutalibacteraceae bacterium
ATCCATACTGTCTAAAAGTTGTTCTTCCATCTCGCGCTCGGAAACCGATTGCGTTAGTTCTAAAAGTCGGTCAGCAAGTGTGGATTTGCCGTGGTCTATATGTGCAATAATGCAAAAATTACGAATTTTACTAAGTTCGTGAGACAAAGTTTATAACCTCTTTCTTAATTTTCGTAAGTAATATTCAATATTATAGCATACAACTGAGTCTATTATCAATAGTTTCGAATATTAAAAAGAAAAAATAGTTTACAAAGTATTGGTAACATAGTAAAATGAAAAAAGAAAAGGGGAGGCAAAAAGCGATGGATTTTAAAATGTTATTTCCAAACGCTAGAAAAAAGGCGTTAACCTTTAGTTATGATGATGGTATGATGTTCGACCGAAGGTTAGTGGAGATTTTTGATAAGCACAACCTCAAAGGTACCTTTAATCTTAATTCGTCAAGACATTTAGGAAAAGACTCTACCGAAGATACGATAGGCGAAAAAGAGGTCAAGGAACTGTACAAAAATCACGAGGTTGCGGTGCATACAGTAACCCATATAAATCCTGATTTTTCACCTAATACGGTTAAAACAGTTGAGGTGTACGAGGACCGCAAGGCACTAGAACAAATGGTTGGCTATATCGTAACAGGTATGGCATACCCTTATGGAATTACGGGTGGCAAGCCAATGGAAACGGCTATGCGTGCTTGCGGAATAGATTATTCAAGAACTGTGCGCTCAACCAAGAATTTCTATATAACTAGTGATTTTTACATGTGGGACCCAACCTGCCACCATAATGACCCAGAACTTATGAAATTAGCCGATGATTTCCTTGGGGATAGTATAAGTGCAAAACTGTTTTACTGCTGGGGTCATTCTCACGAGTTTAATAAGGATAACAACTGGGAAGTAATTGAGGAGTTTTGCGAAAAGGTAGCAAACAGACCTGACGTTTGGTATGCAACCAATAAGCAGATATTTGATTATGTAACTGCTTACAGAAACCTTGTATTCAGTTTGGACAAAAAACTAGTGTATAATGGTAGCGCAGTGAACGTTTGGATAGAGTACGACGGAAAAGTTTATGAAATCCCAAACGGTAAAACAATAGAAATTGCATAGAAAAAAGCCAAGCAACCGCTTGGCTTTTTAGTTTATTCCATATCTGCTTTTTGTAATTGGTTTTCTATGTTTTTTAAAACTGTTTCTTTAGCGTCGGGAGAAAGCAAACGCCAACGAAGAACAAGGCTCTTTTCTTCCTGTCTTAACTCGCTAAATGAGAATAGGTTATCTCTGCCAAATGGCGCGTCTGCAAAATACTGTAACTGCTCGGGGGAGTACAAAAGTTCGTCGGTAGTAACACCCAGTATTGTTGCAAGTTTACGTAATAGGTCGGCAGAGGGGGTAGTGTCCTTTTCATAGTGAGCATAGCGTGAGCGCTCTAACCCTAAAGTTTCTGCAACAACCGACTGTGTAAGTCCAAGTCTTTTCCTTGCTCTGACAAGGTTTTGACCGAGTATAGATTTGTTATCCTTCATAAATAAAACCCTCTTTAAAAAGTTCTTGACTAAACCTCCAACAATTGATATACTCAATTAAGGAGTTTGCTGGAGTGGCTCAGTTGGTAGAGCAGCTGATTCGTAATCAGCAGGTCGTGGGTTCAAGTCCCATCTTCAGCTCCAGGCCTTGCTTTTTTAGCAAGGCTATTTTTTATTTTGTGATAAATATAAACATTTATAAGACTATTTAACCACATTTTAAGCCTATTTGCAAGGAATATGGCTATTGCCTTTAACGACATTATACAACATTTTTTTCACAAAATCAACAGTTTTAAAATAAAATAATGTAACAAACACAAACGATATTGTTAAAAAAATAACAAAGTAAAGTGGTCAAATATGAAAAAACACAAAAAAGTTATTTAAATTTTTAACAATCCTATTGACTTATGCATATAGTGTAGATATAATAAGCGTAATCCGTTTATAAAACGACTATTTTTGGAGGTAATTATTATGGCAAGAGTTTATAATTTTAGCGCAGGTCCTTCAGTTTTACCTGAGGCAGTATTAAAACAATGCGCAGACGAGATGTTGGAACATGGCACTAGCGGTCAATCCGTAATGGAGATGTCTCACAGAAGTAAAGAGTATCAAGCAATTTTTGACAAGACAGAGGCATTGCTTCGCGAAGTAATGAACATTCCAGATAACTATAAGGTTCTTTTCTTACAAGGCGGCGCATCTTCACAGTTCGCTATGATTCCTATGAATCTTATGAACAAAAACGGTAAAGCAGACTTCGTTGTTACAGGTCAGTGGGCTAAAAAGGCTTATAAAGAGGCCGCTCGTTACGGCAATGCAAACGTTGTTGCATCCAGCGAAGACGAAACATTCTCTTACATACCAAAGTTAGATAAGGCTACATTCACAAAGGATGCAGACTATTTCCACATTTGTATGAACAACACAATCTATGGTACAAAGTTCAACGAACTTCCTGATACAGGCGACGTTCCACTAGTAGCAGATATTTCAAGTTGCATTTTGTCAGAGCCTATCGACGTTTCAAAATTCGGTATGCTTTATGCAGGTGCACAGAAGAACTTGGCACCTGCTGGTGTAACCATCGTTATCATTCGCGAAGACCTTCTTGGCAACGCTATGGACATCACTCCTACAATGTTTAACTACGTTACCCACGCAGATAACGGTTCTATGTTCAATACACCTCCTTGCTATACTATATATGTAGCAGGTCTTGTATTACAGTGGATTAAGGACACCTACGGCGACCTTACCGAAATGAAAAAGTATAACGAGAAAAAGGCTGCCGTTCTTTACGATTATCTTGATAACAACAAGTTGTTCAAGGCTACCGTTCGCAAAGAGGACCGTTCTTTAATGAACGTACCTTTCATTACAGGTAATGACGAACTAGATGCTAAATTTGTAGCAGAGGCTAAAAAAGCAGGTTTTGTTAATATCAAAGGCCATCGTTCGGTTGGCGGTATGCGTGCATCTATCTACAATGCAATGCCAATCGAAGGTGTAGAAAAACTTGTTGAGTTTATGAAGAAATTTGAAGCAGAGAATGCATAAAATTAAGCGAGGTAAGAATAAATGTATAACATTAAAACATACAATAAAATATCCGAAATAGGATTAAAAAAGTTTGATGCCGATAAGTATGCTTACGGTGATGCAATAGAGAATGCAGACGGCGCTATGGTTCGTTCTGCCGCATTGCACGACGAGGAGTTTCCTGCAACATTAAAAGCAATTGCAAGAGCTGGTGCAGGTACAAACAATATTCCTATCGACCGTTGTTCTGAAAGCGGTATCGTAGTGTTTAACACTCCAGGTGCTAACGCAAACGCTGTTAAAGAACTAGTTTTAGCAGGTCTTTTCATCAGTTCTCGTCGTGTTATCCCTGCAATCGAGTGGACCAAAACCTTAAAGGGCGAAGGTGCCGCAGTTGGCAAACTTGTTGAAAAAGGCAAGAGCGCATTTGCAGGTCCTGAAATTCGTGGTAAGTCTTTGGGTGTTATCGGTCTTGGCGCAATCGGTGGTATGGTTGCAAATGCCGCTAGCCACCTTGGTATGAAGGTTTACGGCTTCGACCCATATCTTTCGGTTAATGCCGCTTGGAACTTGACCCATCACGCAATTCACGCAAAAGATATTAACGAAATTTACGAGAACTGTGATTATATCACTATTCACGTGCCACTAAATGATGAAACTAAGGGTTACATCACCGCAGAAACCATCGCAAAGATGAAAGACGGCGTTCGTATTCTTAACTTCTCTCGTGGAGACCTAGTAAATGCTAACGATATTATCGCAGCACTTGATAGCGGTAAGGTATCAACCTACGTAACCGACTTCCCAAGCGATGAAATTATCGGTGTGAACGGCGTTATAACAATCCCTCACTTAGGCGCATCTACACCTGAGTCAGAGGATAACTGTGCTACTATGGCGGCAGACGAGTTAATCGACTACCTTGAGAATGGTAATATTACAAACTCTGTAAATATGCCAAATATCTCTATGCCAAGAGCAGGGGGCGCACGTATCTGTGTTATCCACAAGAACATTCCAAACGTTCTCAATAGCATCACATCTGTAACAACCTCAAAGGGTGTTAACATTGATAATATGCTTAATAAATCCAAGAAAGATTACGCTTACACTATGCTTGACATCGCTGATGGCGCAGAGGATATTGCTGAGGCTATCAAGGGTATCGACGGTGTAATCCGCGTTCGTGTAATCTAATTAAAGGTTAAAAAGGAGAAAGATTATGAAAAGACTGTTATCAGTGCTTTTGCTACTTTCTTTGTTGATAACTGCAGTTGGTTGCGGTGCCGATAAGGATTTGGTTTCCTCGGCACCGCAAATAGCCGAGCCAACGCACGAGTTAGGTCTTTTCAGTAGTACAGTAGCGAATAATGAAACCTCTAGCAAGGAAGAAACTACTGTTAGTAGTGAGCCTGAAAACCAAAATGATGTTATAGTTGATAATTCATCCAGTGAGGAGTCAAGTGTAGTGTCAAGCAAGGTAACTTCTTCTAAAACTACCACTAAAAAAGATAAGTGGGAGAACGCTACTGTAAGACCATCCGATATTAAAAACCCTACGGGTTTAGTTTCGGTTGACCGCAAGAACAATACAGGTAAAGATTGGCAGTTAACCTTGGTTAATCCTTGGAACACTCTGCACACTTCGTATCAAGTGGATTTGACCGAGATTGACAGTCGTTTCGGTGCGGGCAAACTTTTTGATGCCAGAGCAGTAAAATATCTTAACGCGATGTGCGAGGCGGCGCTTAATGATGGTGTTTCGCTGTCGGTTATTTCCGCACACCGCACTTACGATTACCAACAAATGCTTTATAATAACGAGGTTGCAGAGTACAAAATGTATAACCCCGGTTGTAGTGAAGACGAGGCTTTAAAGGCGGCCGCTACCGAGGTAGCAAGACCTGGTACTAGTGAACATAATCTAGGCCTCGCGGTTGACTTTAACTCGGTTGAGCAGAATTTTGAGAATACCGATGCTTTCAGGTGGCTTAACGAACACTGTACAGAGTATGGTTTTATTTTAAGATACTCTACCTCTACTCAAGATATAACGGGTGTTATATATGAGCCTTGGCATTATAGATACGTTGGTAAAGAGAATGCCAAAAAGCTTCGCGCAAGCGGTTTAACTTTAGAAGAGTATGTAAAGAAAAACGGTTAAAAAATATTTTTTAAAAAAGGTATTGACAAAAGGGGTCAGTGCCTGTATAATCATTAGGTAAAACAAAGCAGAACTCTCCGTTCTCACCTTTGCGGGTAAAGTCCTGCAGGGTCAATATTCTTAAAAATCGCAATAGCGGCTTTTAGTTTATTCACACGGGCGGAGTAACTCTGCCCGTGTTTTGTATATTTTTATCGGAGGTGCGTAACCATTAGCAGCAAAGAAAAAGAATTGTGCATAAACGAAGAAATAAGGGATAAAGAAGTTCGCGTTATTACAAACGAGGGTGAACAGCTTGGCATTATGTCCGCAAAGGATGCTCTTGCCGCAGCAGAAGAAAGAAATCTCGACCTTGTAAAAATTGCTCCCAATGCTCAACCACCCGTATGTAAAATTATGGACTATGGTAAGTATAGATTCGAGCAAGCAAAACGTGAAAAGGATGCCAAGAAAAACCAAAAGGTTGTTGAAATCAAGGAAATCCGCCTAGGTCTTAAAATCGACACACACGATTTTGAAACAAAGGGTAACCACGCTATTAAGTTCTTAAAGAGTGGTAACAAGGTTAAGGTTTCAATCCGCTTCAGAGGTAGAGAACTTGGCCACCCCGAAATCGGCTATGATACAATGCAAAGGTTTGCAGATTATTGTGAAGAATTCGCTGTTGTAGAAAAACCTGCAAAAATGGAAGCTCGCAATATGCTGATGTTCTTGGCACCAAAACCGACCAAGTAGTTAAATTTAAGGAGGATATTCAAATGCCTAAAATCAAAACACACAGTGGCGCTAAAAAACGTTTTAAGCTTACCGCTACCGGCAAAGTAAAGCGTGCACACGCATTCAAATCACACATTCTTAACAAGAAAACAACCAAGCGTAAGAGAAATCTCCGTAAAACTACAGTTGCAGACGTAACAAATACAGCAGCTGTTAAGAAGATGGTTCCTTACAAATAATCACTAATTATAAAACGGAGGTTATATTGAAATGGCTCGTATAAAAGGCGCGATGGCAACTCGCAAAAGAAGAAAAAAGATATTAAAGCTTGCCAAAGGTTACTTTGGTGCTAAGCATAGACTTTTCAAAACAGCTAAAGAGGCTGTTATGAAATCAGGCAACTATGCCTACATTGGCCGCAAACAGAAGAAACGTGATTTCCGTCGTCTATGGATTACCCGTATTTCTGCTGCTGCTAAAATCAACGGTATGAACTACTCTACTTTTATGAACGGTCTTAAAAAAGCAGGTATTGAAATCAATAGAAAAATGCTTTCAGAAATCGCAGTTAACGATGCTGCAGGTTTCACCGCTTTAGTAGAGCAGGCAAAAGCCGCACTTAAATAAGAATTAAACACCACGCTCGCGTATACGGGCGTGGTGTTACTCGTTTAATTAGAAGTTTTTTGTGGTGAAAAAGGTCAAAAAACCAACTATAAAAACAGTGAAATCAGATACGAAAAATATTGATATTTTTGTAAACTTTTTCAATTTTCTCTTTACTTTTTTTCGATATACATATATATTATTATATGTGTGTAGTTAATTTGGCTTAAAAAGGTGGTGTAAAAAATGGTTTTAGATATTGCGAGCGTTAGTAATCCTAAAGTAAAATCCGCAGTAAAATTGCGTGATAGCGCAAGGGAAAGGAAACAGACTGGTAACTTCTTTTTAGAGGGTTTGCGCCTGTGCCGTGATGCCGCAAGGTGTGGCATTGCCCCTGAAACCGTATTTTTTACACTAGAGTTTAAAGAAAAATTCCCCGAAGCCTTTTTAGAAATTACCGAAAATGTTAAAAACTGTTTTTCGGTAAGTGATGAGGTAATGCGCAAGTTAAGCGACACTGTAAATCCGCAGGGCGTGGTGTCTATTTGCGCGATACCCAAATTTGATAAATTAGATAATAGCGGTCTTTATTTAGCGTTAGAAAAAACCGCCGATCCTTCTAACCTTGGTGCAATAGCACGCTCGGCAGAAGCGTTTGGCGTTAAAGGTATATATATTTCATCTGAGTCGTGCGACCCGTATTCGCCCAAAAGTTTGCGCGCAGGTATGGGCGCTTTGTTGCGCTTGCCGATAATCGTTTGCGAGGATATTTTAAAGACTTGTAAAGAATTAAAACTCGGTGGTGCCACTTTGTACGCTTCGGTGGTGTCAGGGGACGCTTTGGATGTTAAAGACCTAACCCCGTCGGAGTATAGCGTGTTGCTTATCGGTAACGAGGCGAACGGACTTTCAAGTGAGATTGTAGATGTTTCCGAAAAGGTTACCATTAAAATGCAAGGCAGGGCAGAATCACTTAATGCATCTGCTGCTGCCGCAGTTCTCATTTGGGAATTTTTGAGGGGGTAGGGCGTAATGCTATCGTGGATATATCTTCAGCAACTTTTAGGCTATGGCAGAAGCAATACCCGTAAAGTTTTGGATAAGGTTAAAAATCCAAGTGGAATTGAAAATGCATCCCGCGAAATGCTTTTAGCGTTAGGCTTTACCGAAAATCAGGTAAAAAGGCACGGAGCAGAACTTTTAAATTACTGCAAAGACGTAATCAGTAAGTGTAACGAGAATTATATAACCATAATTCCGTACAATTCTCCAAAATATCCCCAAAAACTAAAGAATATATATTCACCTGCGGTGGTATTATATAGTGTCGGCAATTTGCCCGAGTTCGAGAAAATGTTGTCTGTTGCGGTGGTAGGACCTCGCGAGATTAGTGAGTACGGCTCCAAAACCGCCTTCTCGCTTTCTGCAAGACTAGCGCTTTGTGGCGCAACTGTTGTTTCGGGCGGTGCTAGAGGTGGCGATAGTTATGCACACCAAGGTGCTCTGGCGGCAGATGGTTTTACAATAGCGGTAACAGGTGGTGGGCTTTTAAGCGGCTACCTCCTTAAAAACAAAATGCTAAGGCATAAGATAATTAGGCGTGGCGGTCTTTTAATTACAGAGTTCGCACCCGACTACGTGCCTAAAGATAAAAATTCATTTCATTTGAGAAATCGTATCTTAGCGGGATTATCTGATGTCTGCGCAGTGGTAGAAGCAGGTGAGGGTAGCGGTACGCTAATTACCGCAAACCAAGCGGTAGACCAGGGCAAAGACGTTTTCGTAATAGAGGGCGACTCTAAAATGCCACAGTACAAAGGCTCGGCTAAACTTTTAGAGGATGGTGCAACACCTCTAAAAATTCCGGGCGATATTTTAAAGAATTATCCAGAGTTTGTTGATACCACAAAAATTCACGATATTAAACCAACTCGCTTAAAAGAGTTGTACGTGTTAGCATATAATGAACTTAACAGAGAATTGCCTAAAAAAGTAGGCAATAAACCCAAAAAGCCAAAGGTTAAAAAAGAGCCTGAGCAAAAGGTAGAAAAGTGCGACGTGCAAGAAAAACTTTTTGGTGATAGCAAAAAGGTTTATTCCGTTTTGAATGAGGACGGAATGATAGCCGATGAAATAGTATTAAAAACAGGTCTTAACACTTCGGCTGTTTTGTGTGCCCTGACAAAGTTAGAAATAATGGGGCATATAAAGAAACTTCCTGGGTCGAGATATTGTATAAAATAAATTTTCATTTTTAATATAAGGAGTAAAGGTATGTCAAAATTAGTTATAGTTGAGTCTCCCTCAAAAGCTAAAACCATACAGAAGTATCTAGGAAAAGATTACAATGTTATGGCATCGGTAGGTCATGTTCGTGACCTGCCAAAATCTAAAATAGGTATAGATATAGATAATGGTTTTAAACCCAACTATATAATTATGAGCGATAAAAAAGCACTTATTAAAGAGCTTAAAACTGCGGCAGAAGATAGCGATTTCGTTTATCTCGCAACCGACCCTGATAGAGAGGGTGAGGCTATCGCTTGGCATCTTTCAACAGTGCTTGACTTGGATGCAGACAAAAGCAATCGTGTAGCCTTTAACGAGATTACCAAAACAGGTGTTAAGGCAGGTATGGATAATCCACATAGCATCAATTTGGATTTGGTAAACGCGCAACAAGCACGCCGTGTACTCGATCGTATTGTTGGTTATAAATTAAGCCCGTTTTTATGGAAAAAGGTTAAAAGCGGACTTTCAGCAGGACGTGTTCAGTCTGTTGCACTAAAACTTATTGTTGACCGCGAGGAAGAAATAAACAAATTTGTTGCCGAAGAGTTTTGGAGTATCGATGCTAAATTTTTGCACCAAAGAAAAACCTTTGAAGCAAAACTTTACGGCAAAGAGGGCGATAAGAAACTCGATATTATAAACGAGGGCGAAGCGAACGCTGTTATGCAGGCTCTAGAGGGCGCAGAATTTAAAGTAGCGTCTGTTAAAAAGGGCAAGCGCAATAAGCAACCTGCTCCTCCATTTATTACCTCTACTTTGCAACAAGAGGCGGCAAGAAAACTTGGCTTTACAGGTCAGCGCACTATGCGTGTTGCACAACAACTTTACGAGGGAATTGATATTGAAGGACTTGGCACAACAGGTCTTATAACCTATATGCGTACCGACTCGTTACGTATTTCCGAAGAAGCAAGAGCATCTGCTAATTCGTATATCAAATCTCGTTGGGGCGATAAATATTTACCATCAAGCCCAAGATATTTTAAAACAAAATCAAGCGCACAAGACGCGCACGAAGCAATTCGTCCGTCTTTGATAGATTTAGAACCCGATAAAATCGCGAAAGCACTAACCCCAGACCAATTAAAACTTTATACACTTATTTGGTCACGCTTTATTGCAAGTTTGATGTCGGCTTGTGTTCAGGATACAACCGCATTGGATATTGTTGGTAACGGTTACGTGTTTAAGGCATCGGGTTATAGCGTTAAGTTTGATGGCTTTACCGCCTTGTATGAAGAGGGTAGAGATGATGATAACGCAGATAAAGAAAGCGTGCTCCCCGAACTTATCGAGGGTGAAGAACTCCGTATTAAGAGTCTTATGCCAACACAACACTTTACCCAACCACCTGCAAGATATACCGAAGCAACCTTAACCAAGGCTTTGGAGGAAAATGGTATAGGCAGACCTTCTACCTATGCGCCAATCGTTACAAATATTTTGCAACGTAATTATATCGAGCGAAAGAAGAAACAACTTCACCCAACAACACTGGGTACCACTGTATCAAACCTTATGACCGAGCACTTTAAGTCGATAGTAGACGTAAAGTTTACCGCGGGTATGGAAACCAATCTTGATGAGATTGGCGCAGGTAATCGTGATTGGGTTGAAACTATTGATTCTTTCTATAAAGGTTTCTCCAAAACCCTTACCGCTGCCGAAAAGGAATTAGATGGCGTTCGTGTAAAGGTTCCCGATGAGGAAAGTGAAGAAATCTGCGAAAAATGTGGCAGAAAAATGGTTGTTAAAAGCGGTAGATTTGGCAAGTTCTTGGCGTGTCCGGGCTACCCTGAGTGTAAAAACACCAAGCCCGTTCCTGAAGATGAGGTTAAACAGCCTTGCCCAAAATGCGGCGCAAAACTTCTTCGCAGAGCTTCTAAAAAGACAGGCAAAAAATTCTATGGTTGTTCTAACTATCCTACCTGTGATTTTGCAGCCCCCGGCGCACCAACAGGCGAGGTATGTAAGGAATGTGGCGGCTTTATTATAAGCGGCTTTAGGGGTAGAAAATTCTGTATGAATAACGATTGCCCTACAAGAGAGCAACCAAAAACCACAAAAAAGGCTAAAAAATAAATGGAAACCACAGTAGTTAAGGTAATTGGCGCAGGTCTTGCAGGTTGCGAGGCGGCGTGGACACTCGCTAATTTCGGCATAAAGGTAAAACTTTATGAGATGAAACCGCAAAAGAAAAGCCCCGCGCATAAAATTGACGGTTTTGCAGAACTTGTTTGCTCAAACTCTTTAAAAGCGGCTCGTATTGAATCGGCGGCAGGTCTTTTAAAAGAGGAAATGCGTAGACTTGGCTCTATTTGTATGGATGCCGCAAAGGAATGTTCTGTAGCGGCAGGCGGTGCATTGGCCGTTGATAGATACGCCTTTTCAAAAATAATTACCGATAAAATAAAATCCCACGAAAATATAGAGGTTATAAACGGCGAGGTAACCGAAATCGATAAAGAGGGTATCACCGTTGTTGCAACGGGCCCATTAACCGACGGTGGCTTAGCAGAGAGCATCAAGCAACTTTTTGGCACCGATTATTTAAGTTTCTTTGATGCCGCAGCGCCAATAGTTACTGCCGAAAGCGTTGATATGAGCAAGGCTTTCCGTGCCGCAAGATATGGAAAAGGCGAGGACGATTATATCAACTGCCCCTTTAATAAAGAGGAGTACGAGCAGTTCCATAGAGAACTTGTAAATGCCGAGGCGGCACCCTTAAAGGATTTCGATAGACCACTTACTGTATACGAGGGTTGTATGCCGATTGAAATATTGGCAGGCCGTGGGCTTGATGCCGCACGCTTTGGCCCTATGAAACCGGTTGGCTTAACCGACCCTAGAACAAATCATAGACCTTGGGCGGTGGTGCAACTTCGTGCCGAGAATAAAGAGGCAAGCCTTTATAATCTCGTAGGTTTTCAAACAAACCTTAAATTCCCCGAGCAAAAAAGGGTGTTTTCTATGATACCGGGTCTCGAGAATGCCGAGTTTGTAAGATACGGCGTTATGCACAGAAACTCGTTTTTAGACAGTCCGCGTTTGCTTAATTCGGATTTTTCCAGTAGAAAATACAGTAGATTGTATTTCTGCGGTCAGTTAAGCGGTGTAGAAGGGTATATGGAGTCTGCTTCAAGCGGAATTATAGCCGCAAAAAGCATAATAGCAAAATTAAAAGGCGATAAGCCAATAAGTTTTCCAAACTATACAATGCTTGGCGCGCTAACAGGTTATATTAGCGATGAAACAGTAAAAAACTTTCAACCGATGGGTGCAAATTTTGGTATTATACCGCCCCTTTCGGAAAGAATAAAGGACAAGCGTGAACGTTATGCTATGTTGTCAAAAAGGGCGCTAGAATGGTATGACGAAAACATTTCTTAAAGTTTTTAAGAAACGGAGAGATATTTATGAAAATTATAGTTGATGCTTTCGGTGGCGATAACGCTCCAAAGGCTATGATAGAGGGCGCTTTAAGCGCACGCGGAAAATGGGGCATAGATATTATCCTTTCGGGTAACCGCGAGGAGATAGAAAAATGCGCTAGCGACAATAACTTTGACTTAAGCGGTGTTGAAATATTAGATGCACAGAGTGTTATTTCTATGCACGACGACCCCAAATGCGTAATTAAATCAAAAACCGATAGTTCTATGTCGGTTGGTTTAAAGGCAGTGGCAGATGGTGTTGGCGACGGATTTATTTCTGCAGGTAGCACCGCCGCACTTGTTGTTGGAAGTACCTTTATCGTTAAGCGTGTAAAGGGTGTTAAGCGTGCAGCACTTGGCTCTGCACTACCTACTATCGAGGGCAAGCAATTCTTTTTAATGGACGAGGGCGCTAACGCAGACTGCCGCCCCGAAATGCTTTTGCAGTTCGGTGTTATGGCAAGCGTTTATGCCGAAAACGTTATGGGTATAGAAAATCCAAGAGTTGCGCTACTCAATATCGGTACCGAGGATACTAAAGGTGGCGAATTGCAACTAGCCGCTTACGAACTTCTTAAAAACTCAGACCTTAATTTTATAGGCAACGTTGAGGCACGAGAATTGATGTTCGGTGCTTGCGACGTAGCGGTAACCGATGGATTTTCGGGCAATATTTGTCTTAAAATGGCAGAGGGTACGGCATCGGCTATACTTAAAATGCTTAAAGGCGCATTTACAAAAAATCTTAAAACAAAACTTGCTGCGGCTATGGTTATGCCCGAACTAAGTGTTTTAAAGAAAACTATGGATTATAAAGAAATCGGTGGCGCACCAATAGTTGGTGTTAAAAAGCCTGTTTATAAAGCACACGGAAATTCCGATAGCGTGGCTTTCTGTAATGCAATCGGCAAACTAAAGGTTGCTATCGAGACCGATACCACCGCAAAATTAGAAGAGAAAATAAAAAGTCTTAAAGAGAATGATGGAGAATGAACGGTTTAGAACAAAAATTAAACTATACTTTTAAAAACAAAAGGCTACTTTTGGGCGCACTTGCACACTCGTCTTACGCTAACGAGAGCAAGTTGCCCGAGGGCTCTAACGAAAGGTTAGAGTTTTTGGGCGACTCGGTGCTTTCTTTAATAGTGTCCGAGCATATTTTTGAGAATTATCGTGAGTTACCAGAAGGCGAACTTACCAAAATTCGTGCCGCACTTGTTTGCGAAAAATCGCTTTACGAGTTTGCAAAGGAAATAGATTTAGGTAACTTTTTATTGCTCGGCAAAGGCGAGGCATTAAGCGGTGGCGCAGAGAGGCCATCTATCTTGGCGGATGCTTTTGAGGCGGTTTTGGCGGCTATTTATTTGGATGGCGGCATCGAGCCTGCAAGAAAGCATATACTTCGCTTTATAGATAAAAAACTTAATTGTATGGCAAGCGTTGCTTTTAAGGATTACAAAACCTATTTGCAGGAGTTTATACAAAAGAACCCCGAAGAAAAGTTAGAGTATGTAATCGTGGGCGAAGACGGTCCTGACCATGCAAAAACCTTTACTGTTGAAGTGCATCTTAACTCCAATGTAATAGGCAGGGGTAGTGCCGGCAGTAAAAAGAGAGCCGAGCAAGAAGCGGCTCGCCAAGCACTAGAACTCATGGGCGAAACGCTATGAGTTTGCACGCCAATATTTCGGTGTTCGTGCCGCACATAGGTTGCCCTAACAGGTGCAGTTTTTGTAACCAAAATCATATAACTGGAGAATGCGAGGCCCCCACCGCTAAAACGGTTGACGATGCCGTGAGGGATGCACTAAAAAGCCCCAAATTTGATAGTAGCAATACAGAACTTGCCTTCTTTGGCGGAAGTTTTACAGCAATCAAGAGGGATTATAGGTTAGAACTGTTAGAATCGGCTTACAAATACGTGCAAAACGGAACCATAAGAGGCATTAGAATTTCAACAAGGCCCGATGCCATAAGCGAAGAAATTATAGAAGAACTTAAGAATTATGGTGTAACCGCAATAGAACTTGGCGCACAAAGTATGGTGGATGAGGTTTTAACTTTAAACCGCAGAGGTCATACCGCCGATGACGTTAAAAAGGCAAGTAAACTTATTAAGCAAAGCGGTTTGCAACTAGGCCTTCAAATGATGACGGGGCTTTTGGGCGATACCGACGAATATGCTATGTATACAGCAAAGAGTATAGCAAATCTTTCACCCAATACCGTGCGAATTTATCCTACCATTGTGCTTAAAAACACCTATCTTGAAAAAGCATTTCTAAAAGGTATGTATAAACCGCAAACGGTAGAAGATGCCGCGACCCTTTGCGCCGAACTTTTAACTTTTTTTGAAAGCAAGGGTATAAACGTTATAAGGGTTGGTCTACATAGTATTGACAATGATGCTTTCGTCGCGGGCCCGTGGCATGCGGCTTTTGGCGAAATAGTTAAATCAAAAATATATTTAAAAGAAATTCTAACTGCTTTAAAGGATAAACCCAAGGGCAATTACGTGGTGTTTGTAAACCCATCGGAAATATCAAAAGCGGTTGGTCAAAAAAGAGCAAATATAGAAAAACTTTCAAAACTAGGATATGAAATAAAAATCAAAGGCGATAACAACACGAATATAAATAGTGTAAAAATAAAAGAGGAGTAAAACGAAATGCTGCTTAAATCAATCAACATTCAAGGCTTTAAATCCTTTGCCGACAAAACTAATTTACAGTTCGGCAAGGGCATAACTGCTGTTGTAGGTCCTAACGGAAGCGGTAAGAGTAATATTTCCGACGCTGTGCGTTGGGTACTTGGCGAGCAATCTACAAAAAGCTTGCGTGGTTCAAGTATGGAAGACGTAATCTTCCTAGGCTCAGACACAAGACGTCCGCAGGGCTTTGCCGAGGTTACGCTTACAATAGACAATAGCGACAGAAGTCTTAATTTCGATAACGATACCGTTGCAGTAACAAGGCGTTATTACAGAAGCCACGAAAGCGAGTATTTAATAAACGGTGTATCGGTACGTCTACGTGACGTTAATGAACTCTTTATGGACACCGGTCTTGGCCGCGATGGTTATTCAATGATTGGTCAAGGTAAAATTGATAGCATCGTTGGTGCAAAACCTAACGAGCGTCGTGATATCTTTGAAGAGGCATCGGGTATTTCACGTTATAGATACAGAAAAATAGAGGCCGAGCGTAAACTTACTGCCGCCGCAGAAAATATGGTTCGCTTAAAGGATATTTTTGCAGAACTTGAGGGCAGAGTAGGTCCTTTGAAAATTCAGAGTGAAAAGGCAGAAAAATATCTGGAACTCCGCGAAGAAAGAAAAAATCTTGAAATAGGTCTTTGGCTTCGCGCGCTTGACAATTCTAAAGATACCTTGCGCAATCAAGACAAGAAAATTACTATTGCTAAAGCGCAGTATGATGATATTAACGCAAAACTTGAGGATTTTCTAAAGCAGCAGGAAACTGCCGCCGAGCAGAATGCAAGATTTATAACCGAAATAGAGCAAAAGCGTAATGAGGCAGCAGAGTTAGAGGAAACTGCCGCCAGAACAGAGGGCGAAATTGCGGTTGGTCAAAACACTATTTTACATAATAACCGCAATATCGAGCGTATTAACTTTGAAATAGAGGGTTTAAAAGGCTCTGATGAAACTGCTAAACAAAATATAGAAAACGAGCGTATAAGATTAGAAGAAAAACAAAAATTATTATCCGATAACGAGCAAGAAATTTTAGATAGAAGCAACGAACTCAATGCGCTTGTTACCGAAAGCGAAGGTTTTTCAAAACAAATTGAGGAGTTAGCACTAGAACTTAATTCCGCAACTGCCGAAAGCAGTGATATGCAGGTTCGTACCGTTTCGGCAAAAACTGCTATTGGCGAAATTGCAACCCGCAGAACCGCAATCAATGAGAATAAAGACGAGGTTTTAGCACTCCTTAAAGAGCAAACTGCGGAATTTGAGGCATTAAAGAGTGATCGCGAGGAGTTAGAGGATTCATTATCAGGCTACCGCAACTCTTTAGAAGGTTACAAAATGCGCCTTAACTCTCGTGAGGAAAAGGTTAATCTCTTAAAAGCCGAGGTTGATAAATTAGGCCTTGATATAGAGGATAATGCCCGCAGAACAGAAATGCTAAAAGAGTTAGAGCGTAATATGGAAGGCTTTAACCACGCCGTAAAAGAGGTTATGAATGAATCTAGCGGCGGTACTTTGCGCGGTGTTCACGGACCTTTTATCCGCTTAATAAAGGTTGATAGGGAATATTCGGTTGCAATAGAAACCGCACTTGGTAATGCCGCCCAGAACATCGTTGTTGATAACGAAAACGATGCTAAAAAAGCAATTAAAATGCTTAAAGAGGGTAAAAAAGGCAGAGCCACATTCTTGCCTGTTTCTTCTATCGAGGGCAGATATATCAACGAACCAAAACTTGAGGATTGCTACGGATTTGTTGGTATCGCATCCGATCTTGTAGAGTGCGATGAAAAATATAGACAAATCGCTGTGTCCTTGCTTGGCAGAATAGTCGTTGCCGAAGATTTAGACTCGGCAGTAAGTATAGCCAATAAGTTTGGGTATAAATATAAGATAGTATCTTTAGACGGTCAGTTAGTGCATGCAGGCGGTTCTATGACGGGTGGTTCGCTATCTCGTCATTCAGGACTTTTAAGTCGTTCGGGCGAGATTGCCGCATTAGAAGAAAAAGCCGAAAAACTAAAGAGTAAACTCGAAACAAAACAGAGCGAGTATAAACTTTTAGATGAGGGACTAGCCTCGGTTAAAAATGATATTGCTAATATTGAGGCAGAGATTTCTTCTGCAAACGAAGATTTAATTCGTGTGCTTGGCGAACTCCGCCGTGTAGATGAACTCGTTAATGCAAACAATCACAATATAGAACTTTTGGATAAAGAACTTTTGGATTGCGAGCGACGTGAGCAAGAGAATAACGAAATCATCGCATCTGCCGAGAAAGAAAACGAAACTACCACACTAAAAATTGCCGAACTAAAAGCACAAATCGAGCAGATTTCGGGCGGTAGAGATGGTATTGCCGAAAAACGTGATGAATTAACCGACAAGGTTACTGCGCTAAAACTTAAAAACGTTGAACTCAAAAAGGATATAGAGCAGTCGTCACGTGCATTAGGTCAAATGCAAAGCGACGCAAACGACCGTGAATATCGTGTATCACAGTTAAGTCTTGAGTTAGAGCAGTTCTCAGAGGCTAATAAAGCCATTGAAAAGAGAGCCGAAGAATTAAAGGCAGATATCGAACGCTTTAAGGCAGAGGCTGTGTCGAAACTTAATGAAGCCGACAATCTTCGCAAAGAACGTGAGGCGGCAGAGCAACAAGGTGTTCAGGTTCGTGCCGAGGAGCGAAAACTACTAGACGATAAAGAAAAATTATCGCAGGAAATGGTTCGCCTTGACGAGCGCAGAGCAGGTATGGTTCGTGAGTATGATGATATTATCAAGCGTCTGTTTGATGAATACGAACTTACAAGGGGCGAGGCAGAGGCTCTAAACATCGTTATTGAGGACGAGTCTAAAGCCAAGCATGAACTTGCCGAAATTAAGGGCAAAATAAAAGCACTTGGTAATATAAATATAGAGGCTATTGACGAGTATAAAGAGGTCAAAGAGCGCTATGAGTATTATAAAGAGCAGATTGAGGACGTTGAAAAGGCACAGGCAGAACTCGGCAAACTTATTGCCGAACTAACCGGCACTATGAAAGACCTTTTCCAAGACGGTTTCTCAAAAATCAATCGTAACTTCCAAAAAACATTTACCGACCTGTTCGGTGGCGGTAGCGCAGAACTTGTGCTTTCCGACCCTGAAAATATTTTGGAAAGCGGTATAGATATTTCTGTACGCATCCCCGGTAAAACGGTTTCTAAAATTGAACCGCTTTCGGGTGGTGAGAAGGCACTAGTTGCTATTTCTATCTACTTTGCAATTATGATGGTTAACCCGCCACCATTCTGTCTACTAGACGAGGTTGAGTCGGCTCTCGATGAGGTTAACGTTGATAGGGTTGCAGAGTATATGCACCACATGAATGCATCTACACAGTTTATTTGTATCACCCACCGCAGAGGTACTATGGAAGCGGCGGATATGCTTTACGGTGTAACTATGCAGGAAAAGGGTGTTTCAAGACTTCTTGAACTAAACGTGTCTGAACTAGAGCGTAAACTCGGTATTAAAGACGCTAAATAATTACTTGGAGAAATTTTAATGGGTATATTTTCTAAAATAAATAAGGGTCTTAAAAAAACACGAGATTCCTTTGTAAATGCGGTAACAGGCATTTTAAACAGTTTCACAAAAATTGACGAGGACTTGTTTGAGGAATTAGAGGAAACCCTTATAATGAGCGATATCGGTGTTAAAACCGCTTGCCATATTACCGACGAACTTCGCAAAAAGGTTAAAGAAACGGGCATTACCGACCCAAAGGATATTTATAACGAACTTTATAAAATCGTTGCAGATATTGTAGGGAGTGGCGAGCCGCTTAACCTTAACACAAAGCAGTCAATAATAATTGTAATCGGCGTAAATGGTGTTGGCAAAACAACAACCATTGGTAAACTTGCCGCAAGTTTAAAAAATGAAGGCAAAAAGGTAATACTTGGTGCTGCCGATACCTTCCGTGCTGCCGCTATTGACCAACTTGGTATTTGGGCAGAGCGTGCAGGTGTGGATATGATAAAAAGCGTAGAGGGTAGTGACCCCGCATCCGTTGTATTTGACACCATCGCCGCCGCAAAAGCCAGAGGCGCAGATGTAATTATCTGCGATACCGCAGGTAGACTTCATAACAAGAAAAATCTTATGGATGAACTTTCAAAAATTTATAGGGTTATTAAGCGTGAACTACCAGAGGCAGATATGGAAAGTCTTTTGGTTCTGGATGCCGCAACAGGTCAAAACGCGGTAAACCAAGCGCGCGAGTTTAAAAACGCCGCCGATATTACGGGTATCGTACTAACCAAGTTAGATGGTACTGCAAGGGGCGGAATAGTGCTCTCAATTCACGACGAACTTTCTATACCCGTTAAGTTCGTTGGCGTGGGCGAGCAGATTGACGATTTACAACCTTTTGATAGCGAAAGTTTTGCGCGTTCGCTATTCGAAGCAGAAAAAGAATAAGCAAATGCGATGCGTTTGCGTAAGGAGAATATTATGCTAACATCAAAACAACGTGCCCAACTACGTGGTATGGCAAACAGTATGGACACAATTTTGCAAATAGGCAAAGACGGTATAAACGAAAACACCATAAAACAGGTCGAGGATGCTATTGCCGCGCGCGAACTTATTAAGTGTCGCGTTTTGGAAACTTCGCCAAGTTCATCTCGTGAGGCGGCGGACCTGATTGCCGAAAAAATCGGTGCAGATGTTGTGCAGGTTATAGGTTATAGGTTTATTCTTTACAGACCTGCAAAAAATAAAGAAGATAGAAAAATCGTGCTTGTAAAAAGCAATAAAAAATAATTTAAGGGGGCGGTGAAATGGGCAGAACCGCTATTTTTGGCGGTAGCTTTAATCCGCCACACCTGATGCACGAAAAACTTATAGAAACCCTTTTAAAAAAAGATGATATAGATAAGGTGCTTCTTGTACCAACCCGTGACCCCGTTCATAAAGCGGGTCGTGAGATGGCAGAACCACAACACCGCCTTAATATGTGTAAAATAGTTGCAAGCAAGTTTACAGGGGTAAAAGCGTGGGACGTAGAACTTACCCGTAAGGGAAAAAGTTACACCTACCTTACCTTGCTTGATTACAAAAGGGGTTTTGGTGATAAACCGTATTTCTTGCTTGGCGCTGATATGCTTGTAACCTTGCACACTTGGTATAATTATCGTGAACTTTTAAATCTTTGCGATTTTATTTGTGTTTACCGCGAGGGCGAGGACAGAGCGCTTTTTGATAGCGCTATTAAAAGGGTCATAGCCGACGGTGGCAATATAGAAGAACTTCTTATAACACCTAACGATATTTCTTCTACCAAAGCCAGAACCAGTTTGGCGGGTAACGTTTCAAAAGAAATTGAAAATTATATTTATGAGAACGGGCTTTATAAGGATAACAAGGATATGACTATCGAGCAGTATAAAGAGCATATTAAAGAAAGATTAAGCGATAGAAGATATTACCATTCTCTTTGTGTTGCAGAGGAGGCGGTGCGCCTTGCAGACCGATATGGTGCAGACAAGGAAAAGGCGTATTTAGCAGGTCTTTTGCACGATGTACTAAAGGATACTCCAAGCGATATACAGTTGAAATTTGCAAAAGAGTTTGGTATAATACTTAGTGCTTTAGAATTAGGTGCAAAAAAACTGTATCACTCTATAATAGGCAGTGCTTATATAGAAAAAGTTCTAGGGATAAAAGACAAAGAAATCATAGATGCAGTGCGTTACCACACTACTGCAAAAAAAGATATGTCTAAACTGGCAACAGTGCTTTATCTCGCTGATTATACCTCGCGCGACCGCGATTATAACGGCGTAGAAGAAATGCGCGAAGCCGTAGAAATAAGTATAGAAAAGGCGATGCAAATTGCCTTAAAGTTCACAGTAGAGGATTTAAAAAGCAAGGGTTGCCCCGTGCATCCCGATACACTAGATGCCTACGCACAGTTTGTTAAGTAGGCACTTTTAAGGGGAAGAAATATGGATTTTGAATTTGAAAATAAGGACGATATGCCAGAAAACGATAACACTCCCGAAATTAAAGACGATTTCTTTATGTTCGAGGATGCAAGTGACGAATCGGATATAGAAGAGGACTTGGAAGAGAATGACGAGTTTGAGGATATTTCCTCTACCTCTGCACCCCGTAGCCACAGTAAACCAAGAAACGTAAAGCGTATTGTTTTAAATAGTGTTATTTCCGTGGTGTTAGGTATAAGCGTTTTGATGACTAGCCTTATGGGTTGGTACGTTGGCAGTGCCGACTCTGCTTTGCACAACATTCCGCTTTTTAGATGGCTTTTTGGTGGCGACGTGCAAGAGGTTGAGAGCGAAATTGGCGATTTTGAAGACCTTAAAATCAGCGATAATGAGGACGTTTCCTATTTCCTCGTAGTTGGTTGCGACTGGACTTCTTCGAAACAAACCGACGTTATTGTGGTTGTTTGTATGGACCACAAGAAGAATACTGTAAGTATGCTTCAAATCCCGCGCGATACTTACGTGAATACCGTTTATGGCGGTAATCGTATAAACTCGGTGTTCCCAAATGCACGCCAAGGCGAGTTGCCTATAAATGCGCTTCGTCGTTGCCTTTCAGACCAACTTCAAATACCGATTGACCACTATATACTCTTTACAATAGAGGGCGCGGTAAACGTTGTAGATGCTATCGGCGGCGTAGAAATGAATCTTAAAAGCCAAATCAGAATAGAAGACCCAATAAAACTCGGCAAATACTATAATATAGGACCGGGTAAAGTAAAATTAAGCGGTAAAGATGCAATAGGCTTTATGCGTAAGCGTTATGGTAACGAAGAAGGTTACGACGGTAGTGACATTGGCCGTGTTAAGCAACAAAGAAAATTCTATTCGGCTTTGTTTAATGAACTTTTAAAAATGTCAAAAACCGAAATATTTAAGGTTGCAAACGGTTGCTTTAGTGAAATCCAAACCGATTTAACCTTAAATGAAGCCGCCGCATTTGCGCTTGCGGCAAAGGGTATGGATAAAAACGATATTCATATATTCGGTCTTCCCGGTCAGGCTTGCTCTTATGGCGCATCCTACTACTCAATCCACCGCGACGAATATGTTGAAATGTTCAACACATACTTTAATCCTTATGGCGAGCCAATAACAATCGATGCGGTTAAAGCCCCCGACCTTTATTTAATCGCGGGTCAAACCAAAAACGATTATTGGATGCCTACCGAGGATTCTACCTTAAACGATTATTAACCCAGGAAAGTGTGAGATAAATTTGGAAACAGTAAAAATTTTAGAAACAGCAGTAGCGGCACTTGATAGCAAAAAGGCGCTCGATTTATCTGCGATAAAGGTTTCGGACCTAACAGTAATTACCGAGTATTTTCTGTTGGCTTCGGCTACATCTTCAACCCACGTCCGCGCATTGGCAGAAGAGGTTGAAGAAAAACTTAGCGCCGAGGGTGTAGAGCCTTTGCATATTGAGGGCAGGTCAACTAGTTGGGTGCTTTTAGATTACGGCTCAGTTATAGTTCACGTTTTTACAAAAGATGCTAGAGAGTTTTATAGCCTTGACCGCATCTGGAGTGATGGCGAACAGGTTGATATAAGCGATATTATTGATTAAAGAGGTTAGGTAGAATGAAATACGATTATACTAGTATAGAAAAGAAATGGCAGCAAATTTGGGACGAGCAAGAAACCTTCAAAGCGCTCGACGATTATACCTTGCCAAAGTTTTACGCTTTGGTAGAGTTCCCATATCCATCGGGCCAAGGTCTTCACGTTGGTCACCCAAGAAGTTATACCGCTTTGGATATTGTTAGCCGTAAAAAGCGTTTGGAAGGTTACAACGTTTTGTACCCAATGGGTTTTGATGCTTTTGGCCTTCCAACCGAAAACTTTGCTATTAAAAACCACATTCACCCTGAAGTAGTTACCAAGCAAAATATCGCAAACTTTAAGCGTCAGTTAAAGAGCCTTGGCTTCTCATTTGATTGGAGTAGACAGGTTGATACCACAGACCCATCTTACTATAAGTGGACACAGTGGATTTTCTTGCAACTTTTCAAAAAAGGTCTTGCATATAAAAAGGAAATGGCAGTTAACTGGTGTACCTCTTGTAAATGCGTTCTCGCAAACGAAGAGGTTGTTAACGGCGTTTGTGAGCGTTGCGGTAGCGAGGTTGTGCACAAGGTTAAAAGCCAATGGATGCTTAAAATTACCGAGTATGCCGATAAACTTTTAGATGGTCTTAACGATGTAAATTATATCGAGCGTGTAAAGACACAGCAACGCAACTGGATTGGTCGTTCAACCGGTGCCGAGGTTAAGTTTACAACAACTCTAGGCGACGTTTTAGAGGTTTACACTACCCGCTGTGATACACTCTTTGGCGCTACATATATGGTTATGTCGCCTGAGCATCCTTTTATCGAAAAATGGGCAGATAAACTAGAAAATATTGAAGAAGTTCGCGCATATAAAGCCGAGGCGGCAAAGAAGTCTGATTTCGAGCGCACCGAGGTTGCTAAAGAAAAAACAGGCGTAAGACTAATGGGTGTTAAGGCAATTAACCCTGTAAACCAAAAAGAAATTCCTATATTTATTTCAGACTACGTTCTTGTGTCTTACGGCACAGGCGCTATTATGGCGGTTCCCGCACACGACACACGTGACTGGGATTTTGCAAAGAA
>JAZNBX010000006.1:0-11216 GCA_045587265.1 Acutalibacteraceae bacterium
AATTAATTCTCTTTTTACCATTGAAATTGTCGATAGAGCGTAAATCGGGATTCAGTTTATCTATAATAGAATGGATTTTTAAATCTGATAAACGCGAATCCACTTCATAAGTTGCATAAACCCGAAATGCAAATGGTGTACATTCGCTATTATTAAGCTGTTGAAGTCTGTTATCAACATTGTCTGCGCATCCTATTTTCACATAATCCGGAAAAGAGGGATTGATTAGTATATAAATATATCCTTTCAGATTTTCTTTATGTGAATTTTCAGTACCTTCCAAAAAAAAGTTTTCTGATTTTTCGAGTAGAAGTTCATCAATCGTACATTTGAGCGTGTTTGCAAAAAGAATCAATGTATCGAAGTCACATTCTCGTCTTTCAGTTTCATAACAAGCGATGGTATTTCTTTTTAATTTTGTTGCTTCTGCAAACTGTTGCTGTGTAAATCCTCTTTCCGTTCTAATCCTTTTTAAATTCTTTGAAAAAGTACTATTCATTTGTTATTCTCCTTTGCTGTATTCAAGGATGCTATCAACATTCGTTTAATTTCTTCAGCGAGGGAGAGCAATTCATCAAAATTATAATCAATTAAGTTCGTTCTTCTTAAAAGAGCAAGCCAATAAATACTTTCACCTGTTTCTTTAAGTGAAATATGTAATTTAGAAATAAAGTCTGCTTTGCTATTTCCATATATTGCTTCGTTTATATTTGCACCAACACTTGTAGCAGAGCGTAGTAATTGTTTTGCAATAGTTGTATCTTTTCTTGTTTTAGAAAACTCCTCATAGAATAAAACAATTTGTGTTGCAAAATCAAGTGATTTTTCCAGTAAGGGACTATTCATTATCTTCACCTCTAATTGAATTATATCATAATTTACTTTTCAAATCAACGCTTTGCGAAGCAAAGCACCTTTTCTTTTATCTTTTCTCTCTTATCTATTATCTGGAAACGACAATTTTAGAGAAGAGAGAAGAAAGAAAAGAGAAAAGTGAAGAGAACAAAAAGAAACGACAACTTTCTTGTCGAAAATTGCCGTTTCTTTTTGGTGAAGACGAGTGGACTTGAACCACCGACCCCCTGCATGTCAAGCAGGTACTCTAACCAACTGAGCTACGCCTTCGTTTATTTGCTTGGTTATTCTAACACATTACATTAAAAAAATCAAGATGCTAGCAACAAAAAGATGCGTCCTATCGAAAAAAGATAGGACGCTTTTAGTTTAGAGTTCTAAAGTTACGTTTTTATTACCCATTTCATATTTTCTGAAGGTTACGCCTGCAGATTTCATCATCATTTTTGATGCAATAACCGAATCGGTATCGGAATATTTATCCTGCATATAAATAATTTCAGAAATACCGCTTTGAATAAGTGCTTTTGCACACTCGTTACAAGGGAAAAGTGTTGTGTAAATTTTGCAACCCTCTAAGGTGCCGCCTCTAAAATTAAGTATTGCATTAAGTTCTGCATGGCATACGTACAAGTACTTGGTTTTTAAAGAGTCGCCCTCTCTATCCCAAGGATAAGAATCGTCAGAACAACCTGCCGGCATACCGTTATAGCCAACCGACATAATGCGATTATTTTCGTTTACAATGCAAGCACCAACCTGTGTACCGGGGTCTTTACTACGACCAGCAGAAAGCATTGCAACCCCCATAAAATATTCGTCCCAATTAAGATATCCGCTACGTTTCATACTAGTTCATTCCTTTACAATTTTTATTTATATATGAAATTAGTATTGCTACAACTGTTATAAGTGGGAAAATAACACCCACCAAAAAGCCTGCTTTAATAGAAACCTGTTCAACCGAAACGCCCAAGTCGCTACTTAAAACCGCTATGCCTTTAGATTTTTCTGCCATATTGGAAACAACACCCGTAAGCCAAGGACCTAAAGAACAACCGAGGTCGCCAAAAAGTGCAAGCACGCCGAACATAGCAGTACCGCCACCTTTAAAGGCGCTACCTGCCATACTATAGGTGCCCGGCCACATAAGACCAACAGAAAAACCGCATATAGCGCAACCCGAAAAGGCAATTATCGGGTTCATAGAAAGGCTTACTGCCAAATAGCAAGCAACACAAAGCAGTGCGCAAGCAAGCATTGACGCTTTCATTGGTAGTTTGCTTTCGAATATGCCGTATAGAACACGGGCTATACCCATAAATACGGCAAACAGGCACGGGCCTAAAATATCGCCTAAAAGTTTTGGAACACCTAAACCTTTTTCTGCAAAGAAGGATGCCCACTGTGACATTGCAAGTTCTGACGAGCCTGCAGAAAACATTAAAAATATAAATATTATAAAAGTAGGCTCGCAAAAGAGATGCCTTAGCGGTGTTCTTTCGCTTTTTTTAAGCATTGGTGGTAGTTCGGCTTTTATGAATGCTACCATATTAAGTAAAGGCACCAACGACCACAAAAGCGGTAACACATACCAATAGTCTTCACCAAAAATGAATATAAATATCGTTGATAGTAGTACCACAAGCATTTGACCCCAACAGTAAAAGGAGTGCAGAAAACTCATAGCGGCGCCTTTGCCTTCGGTTACCAAGCCGTCTAAAAGCGGGCTTACCATTACCTCTATCATACCGCCGCCTATTGCAAAAAAGAAGGTAGCACCGATAAAGGCTATATAAACATTACCAAAAAGTATTGGCAGCACCGTTATAAATATAAGACCAAGCCCTGCAAAGCCGTGGGATAATATCATAGCCCACCTATACCCTAGCCTATCACCATAGCGTGAGGCTAAAATATCGACGGTTATTTGTATAAGGAAGTTAATCAGTACAAGACTGCCGAGTTTTTGGTTGCTAAGGTTAAACTTTTCACGAAATATTACGAAAAACAATGGCAGAAGATTATTTACAACCGCTTGAACAATGTAACCTATATAACAGTTCCAAACAGTTTTTTTGTACTTATTCATGGGTGTCGATAATCTCCAAAATCTCGCTTGCTTTATTTACTATGTAGTTAGCGCCTGCGCCCCTTAACTCGTCTTCGGTTCTGAATCCCCAAAGCACACCTAAAGATACCGCGCCACTATTTATTGCAGTTTCAATATCAACCGAGGTATCGCCAACAAACATGCACTCTTTAGGGTCTAACCTCAATTCGTCCAATGCTTTTAAAGTAAGCAGCGGGTCGGGTTTATTTGGCACACCGTCAACCTGGCCGTAAACTACGTTCATACCACCAAAGAAATGGTTAATGATGTTTTTAGCAATAGGCTCTACTTTATTTGTAATGCAACCGACCTTTATGCCCTTGCTCTTTAATGTGTCAACTAGTTCTGCCACGCCGTCATACACGGTAGTGTGAACTGTACAGTGGTCTTTATAATAATCGAAGAATACGTCTCGGATTTTCTTTAACGTCTCTTTATCTACCTTATTTGGCTCTAATGCACGCTCAATCATAACATAGATACCATTACCCGCATAGTAAGCGTAGTTTTCTATCGGTTTTTCGGGATAACCGAATTTACCCATAGCGTAATTTGTGGCAACCGCTAAGTCATTCATAGAATTAACCAAGGTGCCGTCCATATCAAAAAATACTGCTTTAATTTTCATAATTTTCCTCGCTAAATAAGTGTGATTTTATATCCGTGTTCTGCGGTTTCTTTAGGTGGTAGCATAATTATACCCTTACGCTTTTCTAAAAGCATACTTTCATCAGTAAACGAACCGGGCGACGTCCAAGGCTCTAAACACAAAAAGTTGCCACCTTCCATCTGCCACAAAGCAAGGTTATCGAAACCTTCAAAATCCATTCTGATACCCCTACCGCTATTTTGAGATAAAAGTTCTACCCCACGGCTTTTAAGGGTTTCTAAAACAAGCACGCCTTTACTGAACATATCGTGTGTTAGTTTAACGTACTGCGAATTATCAAGCACTGGGATGTAATCTTTTGCTTCTGCCATAGCGTCACGAATCAAATGCGGTGCTTGACAAGTTTCAACCTGGTCAAATTTAAGATAATAATCCTCAAACTGCTCCTCCTCTTCAATAGGTACATTAAATCCCGGATGACCGCCAACGGCATAAGGCATAACCTTATCGCTGTTATTTGTTATCTTAAACCTTACGTACAAAGAGTTCTCGGAAAGTTCGTAACAAACGTCAAAACAAAAATCAAACGGATAACGCTCTAGAGTGTATTTATTTTGCTCTAGTCTTAAAACCAATTTATCTGAATACTTTTCATGCACCCTAAAGTTACAAGCGGCAGCAAAACCGTGGTTTTCAATAACGTACTCTTTTCCATCATATATATATGTATCATCTTTTTGCCTGCCAACGATTGGGAAAATTGTTGGCGACTGCCCCGCCCAAACGTTAGGGTCGCCCTGCCACAAGAACTCGGTTCCGTGCACGTCGCAAATAGACCTGAGTTCTGCGCCCGCACCATCAACAGATATATAAATATTACCGTTGTTTATTTTATGTATCATAGTTCGTAACAACCTTTCTCTACATTCACACATTTTAACACAAAAACTGCCATTTAACAACAATTTTAATAAATTTTAAAATATTTTAAAAAAACACTTGCATTTTGGTTTCATATCTGTTATTATAATATGCGCTATGTAATCAATATCAAGGAGGTGCAGATCATGGCAAAGTGTGATATCTGCAGTAAAGAAATTAGCTTCGGTATTAAGGTTTCCCACTCACACAGACGTTCTAACAGAACCTGGAAGCCTAACGTACAGCGCGTTAAGGCTATTGTTGACGGTTCTCCCCGTCGTATAAATGCCTGCACCCGTTGCTTGCGTTCAGGTAAAGTTACCCGCGCTATCTAATTTTAGCAGAAAACAAAAAACTGTCGGAGCTTTCAAAAAAGAAAGCTCCGCTTTTTTATGTAATATTAACGATAACACAAAAATAAAATTATTATATGTAATGCAGAAAACAAAGGAAAACTAACCATAAACTTTGGCTTTTTGGTTTTGTGGCGTACTAATTTCATAAATAGGTACATTAAAAGAGCGCCACCAAAAAAGCCTAAAAACATTAAAGTTGCCTCACTTATTCGGCGGCGAGAACGTATTGCATTACGTTTATCTATAATAACCGCTGCAGAGCCAACTACTGACACCGCTATCATCACGTATAATACTGCTAAAAACAACCCTTGCATAGCGTTACTCCTTTAACTGGAGAGCGCCCTTGCCTAAAAGCAGATTATCGCCCATTTCTTTTGATATGTTATATTTAGTTTTACAACGTGTGCAAATTGCAGTATATTTACGGTTGTGTTGCAAATATTTTACCGCAATTGTTACGGCTGTTTTAAAAACCTTTACCTCTACTGCACTTTTGCATTTAGGGCAGTTAGCGAAAAAGGTATATGGTCCTTCAATTAGCGGATTTATTACTGACAATCGGCTCACCTCTTACATACAAAAAATTACATATATTATCTTACCATATTATAGAAAATATGCAAGTTGTTATTGACCTTTTAATGCATAAATAATAAAATAAAATTGGGGTGTCGATATGAAGCGGTTATTGTCGATTATTATTGCTTTTTTAGTTTTGCTTACGGGTTGCTCTATTGCACCGCAAAGCGACGTTTCTGAAATTTCTAGCGAACCCACAAAACCGCAGATAGAAGTGAACGCCACTCCACTTATGAAAGCCGTTTGGTTTTCTTACATAGAACTTACGTTTGTTGGAATGAGTGAAGACGAATTTAAAGCCACCATTTCAAGTATGTTCAACAAGGTTAAGGATGCAGGATTTAATGCCGTTATCTGTCAAGTCAGGGCAAACTGCGACGCTATATATCCTTCGGAATATTTCCCATTTTCTGCGGCTTTTACAGGAACTTTAGGCGTAGCACCAAACTTTGACCCGCTACAAATTATGGTTGATAGCGCACACTCTTTAGGGCTAGAGTTCCACGCTTGGATTAATCCTTACAGAATTTCTGCAAAATCAAAAGACTACGAAGCACTGCCCGAAAACTCCCCTGCTTATAAATTTTTAACCGACCAAGACGAGTATAATGATAGAAACGTGCTGTTTACCGAAGAAGGTATGTACCTTAACCCTGCAAGCAGTGAGGTAAGAAAACTTATCGCAGACGGCATAGATGAAATTTTAGAGAACTATGAACTAGACGGAATACAGTTTGATGATTACTTTTACCCTACTACCGACCAAGAGTTTGACAAGGTATCATACGACGAATACCGTAAAACTGTTACTACCCCATTAAGTCTAGGGGATTGGCGCAGAACAAACGTAAATCTTTTACTAGCAGAGGTTTACAAGACGGTACACAGTTACGAAAATATCGTTTTTGGTGTATCCCCTGCCGCAGATATTTCCAGTGATAACACCGACAAAAACTACACGCAATTATATGCCGATATTAAACATTGGTGTTCTACTGCGGGTTGCATAGACTATATAGCCCCTCAACTTTATTTTGGATATGAATATCCCGAAAAAGAGTTTAGGTTTGATACGCTTTTAGATAAATGGTGCGGACTCTCACGCGCCGAAGGCATAAATCTTTATATAGGTCTTGCCGCATATAAAGTGGGCGAAACTGATGCTAGTAGCAACGAATGGATAGAGAACAACGATATATTATCAAGACAAATCAAAGCTATTAAAGAAGAAAATACAGACGGGATATTTTTATATTCATATAGTTACTTGTTTTCCAAAAAAGAACATAATCTCGCTGAATTTAATGCGCTTATAAAGGAATTGGATTAAATGAAAAAAGCAAGCGTAATTTTTAATAAAAATCGCCTAAAGTTTATGGCTTTAGGTTTGGTTTTTGCGCTTGTTTTTATCATTATAACAGGGTGCGGAACCAGCAACACCTCTAGCGATACTCCATCCGTTTTCGAGGCCTTAAACAACGTTACCAATAGCGCTCTTAAAATTACCTCTCCTAGTAATCAAAAGGTCAAGGTTACTAGTGATAAGCAATTATTTAGTGGCAGTTGTGATAATGAACATCCTTTACTTATAGGCGGAGAAAAAATCGAAGTTACCGATGATGGATTTTTTAGTTACGAGGTAAATTTATCTCTTGGCGAAAACAAAATAACAATTAGTAATGGCAACATCAAAAAGGATTATATCATTACCTATTCTTTACCGATGATAAAGAGTTGCACGCCCAACACAAAGAACCTGACCTTAGAAAGCGAGGCAAGATTTTCGGTTACTGCTTATGCTTTTGTAGGTAGCACTGTTACCGCATCTATTGCAGGTAAAAAGGTTACCCTAGAGCCAGATAATAAAGGCACTTACGACAGCAAAACATACACTAGATTTTCGGGTATAATGACCTTACCAAAATCCAACAAAAAAAGCAGTGGAGACAGATTATCCTTTTCCGCTAAATACAAAAATGAACAATATACTTTTAAGGCTAGCAAAATAAAAATTATAAGCACAGAAGCCGCTAAATACGAAAACACCACCCCACTGCTTGACTTTTCGACCGACAAAAAAGGCTTTGCTAAAACAGATAATGTGTACGTTGCGCGTGTAATTTCGCCAATGGCAGAAACTTTTGACGCTAATACCATTGATGATGCTTCTCGTCCTACAAACAGTTACCTGCCCACAGGCACGCTTGATTACTGCAATCCAACTACAATTTTCGATTCGGAATCGGGCAAAAAATACTACCTTTTAAAAAGCAATAAGCGCATCTATGCAGATGATGAGAACGTTAGAATTTACAAGGGTAAACTACCCGAAGACAACAAATTATCCTTTAATTCGCAATATACCAAAGGCAACCGCTTCTATTTCGAAATGAAAACCGAGTGGCGCGCACCTTTTTACGTGAATTACGGAAACCAAAGTTATAACAATCCTAAATCTCAAAACTATAATATTGGCGGACAAACACTAACATATATAGATATAGTTTTTGCATATAGCAAAGAAATTTTGGGCGAACTTAATTTAAGTAATAACGAAATATTCTCGCGATATGAAATAATCAAAGATGCTTACGGATGCACTTTAAGGCTTCATCTAAATAAAGCAGGCGCTTTTTACGGTTGGGATGCAAGACACCAAAACAATGGCACTGTTGTATTTTCTTTCTTAAAACCAAGCCGTGTAACCCCAACAAAAAACAATAAGTATGGCTATTCCCTAGAGGGCATAAAGGTGTTGGTTGATGCAGGACACGGCGGTGACGAATCGGGAACGTATAATGCATTTGGCACAAAAAATTACGAAAAAGAATACACATTAAGTTACGGAATAGAACTAGCGCTTGCTTTAAAAAGCATTGGTGCTACCGCTACTATGACACGTATCAAAGACGTTCCTAGAAGTCTACAAAGCCGCTATAACTGTATAAGAAATGCGAACGCCGACCTTGTTGTTTCGGTGCATTTTAACGGCTCATCCAACCCTAAAGCATCGGGCTATTTCTCCGCGTATTTTTATCCGTTTACATATAACGCCGCAAGCAAGATAAACAATTCACTTACCGCAACGGGTATTATGAAGCCGATTGACAGTGGCCTTAAATGGCATTACTTTAATTTAAGCCGTTGTGCTTTCTGCCCCGTTGTGCTTACGGAAAACGGCTATCTTACAAACCCTAAAGATTTTAAACTTATTAAAGACCCGCAGTTTAAGCGCCAATATATTGACGGAATGGTTTGCGGTATAGTAAATTACTTTTTAGAGCAAGGTACAAAATAATGCAGATTTTGTAGATTTATGGTGGCTAAAAATAACCCGTTTACTATTGAAAACACGACCCGTTTATGTTAATATATTATTTGGATTTTTTATTTGGAGGTGATACCGGTGGCAGATAACAAACAAATTGCATCTAATCGCAAAGCTTTTCACGACTACTTTATAATTGAATCTCTTGAGGCCGGTATCGAACTCTGTGGCACCGAGGTTAAGGCTATCCGTTCGGGCGGAGTTAACCTAAAAGATGCTTGGTGCTCTATTGATGACGGCGAAATTTTTGTAAAAGGTATGCACATTAGTCCATACGAAAAAGGCAATATTTTTAATCGCGACCCATTAAGAGTTCGCAAACTACTTTTGCACAAGCGTGAAATTTTAAGACTTTTTGGTCTTTTAAAACAACAAGGCTTAACCTTAATTCCACTATCGCTTTACTACAAAGGGTCGAGGGTAAAGGTTCAGGTTGGACTTTGCAAAGGTAAAAAACTTTACGATAAGCGTGCAGATATTGCTAAAAAATCCGCAGATATGGATATCAGACGTGCTATAAAGGAGCAAAACCGATGACCGTTTATTTAAAAGATATATATCCTCAAATTAAAATAAGCTGATTTACTTTCTCTCGAAAAACAGGTTGATAGCAGTGTTACGGTCTTTCTACCGCCAAACTAGGCGTTGTGGATTATGCAAATGAGCCTGACCTTAAACACGTAGCCATTTGGCAAGATTTAGCACGAAATTGGTTGCGCGATTTGTTTGATTTTTAACCACTTTTGTGGTAAAATAATATTACCCTAAAGCCTTTCGGGGCTTTATATACGGGGATGCAAAGGTTTCGACAGGAGCGTTGAAGCAAGGGAAGCGAGTAGCGGTGCGGTACCGCTTTAAAAGCCGCAATTTTAAAAATTAAACGACAACAATAAAGTTGCTCTTGCTGCTTAATTAAGCAGCCGTCCTTATAAGAAGTACCGTGGTCTTTTAAGGGCGTCGATTAGCGGTGAACGTGCGTGTTGGACTGTTTCGACCAACGCCATGAATCAGAAACTACCGTAACTGCAAGCCTGACATTCGGCGTGCAGTGAGGGGAATCTTAATAGACTGTCTGCACTCGGAGAAGCCTTTCGGAAATACTTTTGGACGCGGGTTCAATTCCCGCCATCTCCACCACATACGTAAAAAGCCGCCTAATTTGGCGGCTTTTTATCTTTTATACACGAACTATACACGATTTCTATAAACGTAAGCTATACAAATAATTTAATTTTCCATATAGATTTGTGTATTATTCTATTTTTCTTTATCTCTATTATTCCATGAATAATCTCGTATTTTTGAATCGTTTAGTTGCATGTTTTTCACTAAATTAATCATATTTTCATCTTCATTTATGGGGAATAAGTGTTGTGCAATAATTTTCGGCAAAACAATAATTGATGATACTATACCTGTAGTTGCACTAAAAGCAGCCGCTATATCTGAATATGTGCCTTTACCGTTTAATGCAATTATCAATATAGAATAAACAGAGAATCCGATTATTGCCAAAAAAATTATTAAAGTAATAATAAAGAATGCAAGCTTATAACCTTTATTCCATTTAGATTTGCTCGTATATGTATCAATATATTTTTTTAATAAGTCAGAATAATATTCATTTCTAATTTCATATTGCTCATCATTTACACTCCCGTTAAATGATTGCACTAACGCATCATCAGTTGTACTAGTTAGCGTAGCTTTTTTGTCTAAATATTGTGCTTCACCATCGGTATTTTCTAACGTATCTATAACAATTGAGGATTTATCCTCTTCTATTAGTTTTATAATATCCTGATATTTCATCGCTATATTCTCCTTATCAAGATATTCCCAGTTGCTCAAGTCTAACTTTGGCCGCCGAACGTGTCACGGCAAATTTTTTGGAGATATGGTCTACTTTGTCAGAAAAAAGTGCCGTTCCCCAATACTCATCATCAAAAATTTTTAATTCTTTTTTTACAAGTGCTTCCGGCATTAAAATATTTGAGGCAAACAGATTGGCCTCAGATTCTTTTGCATTATAAATTCCAGCATCTCTATGTGCATAAATTTCTTCACTATCATCTTTATGGAGAATAAAATGTGCCAATTCATGAGCAACTGTAAAACGGCGTCGGCCTGGTCCGTCAGTTAGGTTCACAACGATAAAGCGTGTGGTTCCGTAAGTATCTTTAAAATTTCTCCCTATATCATCAGATGTATCATTTTCTGGAAGATACACGATAAAACCTGATACTTTTTCAGGTAAATACTGTTCAAATACTCTAAGACCTTTCTTTTTGCATAAATCAACAATTTTCACAGGATACTCAGTAATTTCATGTTCCTTACAAAACTCTTCTGCTTTCTTTATTACATCAGATTTCCTCATGTTATCTCTCCTTTCTATATATATTATACACTAATTGTATATTAATTTCAATAATTAAAAATTTTTTGTTT
>JAZNBX010000007.1:0-4739 GCA_045587265.1 Acutalibacteraceae bacterium
TGTCAAGGAAAAACACTTGACAGCAGTGTTTTTGTATGATATAATTAGCAAGAAAATTAGGTGAGGTGGTATTTTGGCAAAGGATTTAAACTATTCTGCTTTGTTAGATTATTACGGCGCCATGCTTACAGATAAGCAAAAAGATGCTTTGTCTTTATACTATAATGAAGACTTATCGTTATCAGAAATTTCCGAGATTATGGGCATATCTCGCCAAGGCGTTATGGATATTATCCGGAGAGGTGAATCGCAACTCAATCAGTTAGAGCAAGGACTTTGCTTGAGTAAACTTTATTCTGATATTGATTCTGTTTGCTCAAAATTAGAAAAAATTATTTCTGATATTGATGATAATGATTTACGTAATCAACTAGTGGATTTATTAAACAAATTACAGTGAAGGGGTGTTAACATTGGCGTTTGATAATTTGAGTGAGAAATTAAATGGTGTTTTTAAGCGCTTGCGTTCAAAGGGCAAACTTAATGAAAAAGACGTTAAAGATGCTATGCGCGAAGTTCGCTTGGCGTTAATTGAAGCCGATGTTAACTATAAAGTTGCAAAAGACTTCACCAACAGTGTTACTGAAAAATGCATAGGCGAAAAGGTTATGGAAAGCCTTACCGCACCACAAATGGTTGTTAAAATTGTTCGTGACAGTATGACCGAACTTATGGGCGGGCAGCAGGCTAGAATTAACACTGCTTCAAAAATCCCAACCGTTATAATGATGTGCGGTTTGCAAGGTTCTGGTAAAACGACCCACAGTGCTAAACTTGCAAAACTCTTAAAAAAGCAAGGTCATAGACCCATGCTCGTTGCTTGTGACATTTATAGACCCGCTGCAATAGAACAGTTGAAGGTCGTAGGCGAATCTGTTGGAGTACCTGTTTTTGAAAAAGGAACACAAAAGCCTGAACTCACTGCAAAAGAGGCTTTGAAACACGCTAGAGATTATGGTAACGACTTTATTATTCTTGATACTGCGGGTCGCTTGCATATTGATGAAGACCTAATGCAAGAGTTAACTCGGATTAAAGATGCAGTTGAAGTTAATGAAATAATGCTCGTCATCGACTCTATGATTGGTCAAGATGCGGTTAATATTGCAAAAAGTTTCAATGATTTGCTTGAAATTAACGGCGTTATTTTGACAAAACTTGATGGCGATACTAGAGGCGGTGCAGCACTTTCGGTTCGCGCAGTTACGGGCAAACCTATTAAATACGTTGGTACTGGCGAAAAGATGGACGATCTTGAAGAATTCCATCCCGAGCGTATGACTTCAAGAATTCTCGGTATGGGAGATGTTCTTTCGCTTATTGAAAGAGTTGAAGACCAACTTGATGAGAAAAAGGCGCTTGAAGCCGCTAAACGTTTAGAGGAAAATAAATTTGATTTAAATGACCTACTTGAGCAATTTCAACAAATCAAAAAAATGGGTTCTTTAAAACAAATTATGTCAATGATTCCCGGTATGTCAAATCAACTAAAGAACGTTGACGTAGATGAAAACCAATTCTCTAGAATTGAAGCAATAATTCATTCGATGACAAAAAAAGAAAAGTCAAAGCCTGATATTTTAAACGCATCCAGAAAGCGCAGAATTGCAGCAGGTTCGGGTACGTCTGTTGAAGAAGTTAATAAATTACTTCGTCAGTACGAACAAATGCGCAAAATGTTCCGTCAACTTAATAATAATGGAAAAGGGAACAAAAAAATGCGCCGTATGATGAATGGCATGGGTGGTTTTGGTGGAATGGGCGGAATGCCACCCGGATTCCCAATGTGATTTAAAACAGTTATCTCTGTTTTTAGATAAAAAATATTACTTATAGGAGGTGTAACACATGGCAGTTAAAATCAGACTTCGCAGAATTGGTGCTAAAAAAGCTCCTTTCTATCGTGTTGTTGTAGCAGATTCACGTTATCCTCGTGATGGCCGCTTCATCGAAGAAATCGGTTATTATGATCCTACAAAACAGCCTTCTGTTGTTAAAATCGACGGCGAAAAGGCTAAGAAATGGATTGCTAACGGCGCTCAGCCTACCGATACCGTTAAGGCTCTTCTTAAGAAAGATGGCGTTCTCTAATATTTACGCTAATATTCTAGTATAGTTACTGCAAGCCGCAGCTTAACTATAAAATTTTCAATTCTTTTATGCGGCAGACTGGAGATTATTATGACTGAGTTATTAGTTACACTTGCACAGGGCTTAGTAGAGCAACCTTCTGAGGTTACTGTTACTGTTGATGAGCCTAATGAGGAGGGCATCATCGTTTTCCATCTTCACGTTGCTGAAAACGATATGGGCCGCGTAATTGGTAAGCAGGGCAGAATTGCTAAATCAATTCGCACTGTTATGCGTGCAGCTGCTAGCCGTGAAGGCAAAAAAGTTGCAGTTGAAATCGACTAATTTCTGGGAATATGGCGGCCGATATTTTCGACCGCCATATTTTAAAATCTAACGTTAGAGGTATATTATGATTAAAAAATTTATAGAGTGTGGACAAATAGTAGGTACACATGGTATTAAAGGCGAAGTTAGAATTAATCCTTGGTGCGATACTCCTGCTTTCTTAACTAAATTCAAAAAGTTTTATCTCGATAAAAACGGTACAGAATGTATTAAGGTAATCAATTCTCGCGCTGCAAATAATATTACTCTTGTTAAATTTGAAAATACTGACAGTGTTGAAAAAGCAGAAAAACTACGCGGCACTGTTATTTATATAAAACGTGATGATGCAGATTTAGGGGATAGGCATTTTATCGAAGAAATAATTGGTTGCACTGTATATTGTAACGAAAGTGGAGAATCCTTGGGTAAAGTTACTGATGTAATCCCATTACCTGCAAATGACGTATGGCAAGTAACTAACAATGGGAAAGACTATTTAGTTCCTGCGATAGACGACGTGATTGTTTCAGTAGACGTTGCTAACGATAAAATAATTATAAATCAGTTGAAAGGCATTTTTGACGATGAAGATTGATATTATGACCCTTTTCCCTGATATGTGTAATGCGTTTTTAAACGAAAGCATTATTGGCAGAGCGATTGAAAGCGGCAAGGTGCAAATAAAGTGCCATAATATTAGAGATTATACTTTAGATAAACACAATAGGGTGGATGATGCGCCATATGGTGGTGGCATGGGTATGATTTTGCAAACTCAACCCATATATGATTGTTATAAAGCAATTACTGCCGATTGCAGTGAAAAACCTCACGTGATTTATATGTCGCCACAGGGAAAAACTTTTAATCAAAGTAAGGCTTGTGAGTTATCAAAACTTGAGCATATAGTAATTTTGTGCGGCCACTATGAAGGTGTGGACCAAAGGATTATTGATGAAATTGTCGATGAAGAAATATCAATTGGCGATTTTGTTATAACAGGTGGGGAAATGGCGGCACTTGTTATATCAGATGCAGTTTCAAGGTTGTTGCCCGACGTGCTTTCTGATGACGTATGTTTTGAAGAAGAAAGTCATTTTGCAGGGCTTTTGGAATATCCTCAGTATACAAGACCTCAGGAATGGAACGGCAGAGTTGTTCCGGATGTTCTTATGTCGGGGCATCATGCAAACATAACAAAATGGCGCCGAGAAAAATCTATTGAAGTAACCTATAATAAACGACCCGACATGCTTAAAACCGCGGAATTAAGCGAAATGGATTTGAAATTTTTGTCAAAATTAAAAGAAAATAATTAAACAAATAATTTAATTAGCATTTTGCACAAATATAATTTCTAAATTTTAACTCGTATTGGAATATAATTAGAACTAATAAAAATTCTTGTCAATTTTCTTGACGAATGAATATTCTGTGGTATAATACTTACATAGCATAAAGTTTCGCTTTTGCAAAAAAATATTCTATTTGACAGGAGATTAAAGTTATGTACGTTAAAGATGTTGTTGTTCAGAATCAAGTTGGCTTACACGCACGTCCTGCAACTTTCTTTATTCAAAAAGCTAACGAGTTTAAGTCTCCCATTTGGGTTGAGAGAGAGGAAAGACGAGTTAATGCAAAAAGTTTATTAGGCGTACTTTCTCTTGGCATTCTTGGTGGAAGCGAGATTCGTATTATCGCAGACGGTCCTGATGAGCAGGCTGCAGTTGATGGCTTAGTAGAACTTGTAGAGTCAGGTTTTGCAGAATAATTTAATATTTAAAGGCTTTTTTAGCCTTTAATATCCGGGTGTGGCTCAGTTTGGTAGAGCGCTTGAATGGGGTTCAAGAGGCCGCTGGTTCGACTCCAGTCACTCGGACCAAAACCGCAGTTCAACTGCGGTTTTTTTGCTTTTTTGAGGACGAACCTTGTGGCCGATTGAAGCCCATGGGGTTCAGGCTTTGAACACGAGCGCATCCTGCGGATGATAAAGCGAGTGTGAAATGGCGCAGCGGTCGAAAAATTCCGTCGCTCCAAGACGAAGAATTTTTTCGGGCACCGCAAGAGGTAGCCGCTGGTTCGACTCCAGTCACTCGGACCAAGGAAAAACCGTAGCATTTTGCTACGGTTTTTATTTGTTCTATTTTAAATTTAAAGTACAACATTGGCTATCTTCTGTATTCACTAAAATTTCATGTAACACTGATGCGTGTTCTCCTAAATCTTTTGA
This sequence comes from Acutalibacteraceae bacterium, assembly GCA_045587265.1. Lineage (GTDB taxonomy): Bacteria > Bacillota > Clostridia > Oscillospirales > Acutalibacteraceae > UMGS1532. The sequence continues at coordinate 4,631 of JAZNBX010000007.1, forward strand.
ATGACGCTTGAAAATCGCAATCATATCGGGATCGTCAGTTTCGTTTGCATAGGCTTCATAGTTATTAACTAAATCCATTGATTTTTGCCATGCTAGAAAAACCCTATCT
>JAZNBX010000008.1:0-32064 GCA_045587265.1 Acutalibacteraceae bacterium
CTACACTATAGCGATAGTCTTCCAAATCCAACACGTTATGCACGTGCATACGTTGTTGTAAATGGTCAGTACATCTATTCAGATGTAATCTGCAATAAGTAAGGAGGGTGTAAGATAATGAAAAAATATGTAGCACCCGAAATGAATCTACTTCGCGAACTCGCAAGCGATTTCTGCGAAGGTTTAGAGGCTTCCGTAACTGATACCAAAAACATGGGCTACGTTCAGTTAGAGTCTGTTGAAGACGATATGGAAGAATAATTAATACTAAAAAGAGCACCGCTTAAAGCGGTGCTCTTTTGCTTTATTACTGTTTTGTGATTTTGAATAAACAGACGCAGATTTTTATTCTTCACAATAGGCAACTTTATGCAATATTGAACAGACAAGCGTTGTAGTTACCTTTATAACATCAACTGAAAAAGAAATCTTTCTAAAACAAACCACTTTTGAAAATCACTTGACCCACTTTCTAAAAAGAGGTAAAATTAAACTAAAGATTTTACAAAAATATTTACTAGGAGGAATTTGTAATGGCAAAAAAATTATTAAGCATTATTCTTACACTTTGTATGGTTACCGGGCTCTTTGCAGGTGTGACATTTAATGTATCTGCGGCGGGCGATTTATTAGGTACCGAAACTTTTAGTGATTTAACCGTTACACACCACACCTCTGGTGTTCCAAACGAAAATGACTATAAAGCTGTAAAGGCAAACGTAGCTGAGGGTTCTGTTGTGTTGAATGACGCTACAAAGACCGGAGATAAATTGCGAATTGTAAACGTGACTCGTAATGAGGAAACGGGCGAAATCAACGAAGCCGATTCAATAACCTCTACCTCGTATCAAGAGAAGGCTATTAAGGCATTTACAGGCACTCCGTATGTAAATACTGCTGATATGACTTTCCCAACTGACAAAATTGAAGATGTTACCATTTATCAGGGCCGTAATGACGAAGGCTACTACACACGTACTAGTGCAACTGATATTACTATGCGTGAGGGCATAGAAAACACTAACGAAAACTTTTTAAGAAAGACATATTATCAGTCAAATCTAGGCAAAGAACACAACATAAGCGATGTTATTGTTGGTTCCGCCGGTGCGGCTTACCGTACAGGTTACTATACCATTTTAACAAGTACCGATGGTGTAAACTGGACCCAACATTATGCGTATGCTGCTGATAGAAAAGTTAATGGCGAAACTGCAGTTAACAGCGGTTTGCAACTCTTAAAATTCACAACACCTGTAAAAGCACAATATGTTAGAATTGAGATTTATGCTAACATAAACACCGTAGCTCAAACGAATTTAGATTCTAATATACGCATAAAATGTTTCCAAGTATTTGGTTATAGCGAGTATGCTCTTACCGCTACAAACCCAACTTCAACCAGTGTTGTTCCTGCAGATTTTAACGGTGAAAAGAACCTGATTCAAGACAAACTTCCTGAAGCAGAACTTACAAAGTATTACAATAAAACCGAAAGAACAACTGAATATAACAGTAGCACCTATACGTTAGAGGCTACCGAAGAACCGGCAGTTCTTTCATATTTTACTGGTAATACAAATGGTTTGAAGTTTTTAACAAAGGCAGATAATACAAATACAGACGTTTGTGTTTATTATGCAGGCAAGTATACCTACAATATGTTTATTACCAACGATGGTACTAAAGTTACAGGCTTAATCGATGACGAGGATGAACAATGGGTTCAACTTACATATAAATTAGATGGATTGAGCTCTATTAACCGTTTCTTTGTTGGTGCAAATAAAGCTACTTCGTTACACAATGGTATGCCATCTCACTATAAAGTTATATTCTCTGAAACCGCAGAAGGTGTTTATGACGAATCAAAAGCATCTAAAGTTATAGAAGTTAATATGGCCGAAGATGAGAATGCCAGAGCAAACTTACACAATCATACAATGGGCACCCCTGTTAAAGCAAGATACGTTGGCTTTAAAATAATTTGTGCTCATAACGATTTTGCGGCTTCTCCTGCAACCGATAATAGACTACTTTCACACAATCCGTATTTCCGTATGACACACTTTGGTGTATATGGCTCTTATGATGCGCCTGTTACAACCGACGTTACTGCAAAGGCAGTAGATGCGGATGGCGCAGACGTAGAAATTGACACCACCGCTACTGCTACAAATGCCGGTGTTGAAGATGAAAACGACAACTATGGTATGGCAAGCGTTGCGCTGGTTGCAGAAGAAAGCAAAACTATTGGCGATTACGAGTACACCTTCGAAGGTTGGTACAATGGCGATGAAAAAGTTCTCGATACCGCAAAAGGTAACGTTATCATAGAAGGCGCAGATGCGGTTGTTTTCACTGCTAAATACGCGGCTACTCAACTTGCAAAGAAATATACAATTACCTTTGTTGATGCTACAAAGACGGTTGTGGCTGAAATTAAGGTAGAAGAGGGTCAGTATATTGATATGGCTCTTGTAAATGCTATTGAGGTTAAAGATATATATGGTTATACCGTAAGCCGAGATGCAGATACGAACTACGTTGATTGGGATAAGGATTTTGATGATAAAGTTACCGCAGATATGACCTGTACCGCGCTTTATAATCCAATCGAAACTTTGAAAATTCCTGTTAAAGTATATGATGTAAGCGGTACTGTGCTAAAAGACGACAACCCAAGATATGATACTGCTTTCAATTTGGTTTCTACAGAAGGTGCGAAATATTGGGCAGACGCAAATGGTGATGTTATTCTTGCGGCAGAAACAGGCGTGCTTTATGCTTGTGGCGAATCAATGGAGATTTACGCTAAGGCAGATGAACTCACCGATGTCCCTGCAATTAGATTTATTGGTAAAGATAATAACGCAGACAGTGGTTTTACTGTATTTGCTCATGTAAACATAGAGAATGCGGTTAAGTATGGCGCTGTGTTCTCAAATAATACCGGTTATATTATTAACAACAATTTCGGTGTGGAAGATACTAAGTCTGAAAATGCATCTTATTATCAGATGATAGAAGTTGATGTTGATGATGCAGCCAAGGTAGACTTTATGTGCACGCTTAACTATAATCCACTTAATCCTAATCCAAAACGTTGGGTTCGTGCTTATGTGGTTGTAGACAATGGTAATGGCGAAGAAATTTACTATACAGAGGCTATTTGCAACAAGTAAGGAAGGTGCAGATAATGAGAAGATATGTTGCACCCGAATTGAATATTCTAAAAGAACTTTCAAACGACTTCTGCGAAGGCCTTGAGGCTTCCGTAACTGATACCAAAAATATGGGCTACGTTCAGTTAGAGTCTGTTGAAGACGATATGGAAGAATAATTAATACTAAAAAAAGCACCGCTTAAAGCGGTGCTTTTTTATTATTTTGTTGCATCTTGCATAAGTTGCTCTGCAGTTTCTTCTATAAGTCCAAGTTCGCGAAGAGTTGATTCGCCTTCGCCTGGGTGGTTCTTCATAAACGGCTCAATCATATACTTGAACATTACGGGATATACGTTGTACTGCGTTGCAAAACTTGTAAAAGCAGGTATTAGCAGTAGGTAAAGTGTAATTGCAATTCCCGTGCCTACATATATATCTATAAGTAGTGGTAAAAGTATTACTAAGTGTGCGCTTACGTGCAGTATAAGTATCAATAAATTGCGCCAAAAACCCGCAAATGATAGTATTATCGCGTTCTTATACAGTTGCCCCAAAGTTACGTTAAAGGTCAGCATAATGGGGGAGGTGTAATATTTTACAAAGGTTATTAAAGTCAGCGAAAATGCGGTTATAATTAGCATTAGAGGACTTGCTGCCTCGCTGTTGGTAATCATAGTATAAAGCGACATACCCGAGAAAATAATGATAATATTGTTGATTATACCCGAGCTTAGCGCCAATTTCCAATTCTTTTTAATAGACTCAAAATAATCCGAACCAAAAGAGTGGCGGTTTCTAGCGGCAACCCTCGCTATTCGTGCCTGACCTACTTCGCCAAGACCTGCGGGTATTATAAGTAAATTAAAAAGTAATGTTAAGCAACCGCAATACATAAGTTTGCCGTAATTTCTAAAAAACAGTATGAAAAAGTTAATAAAACCGCGCTTTTCTGCAGCGTTTTTGCTAACGCCTTGCGGCATAGGTTTTCCCGAATTATAAGCCGACATTTGTTCCGTATCCTTCCTGTTTATAATGCCATTTATCTTTGTATATTTTAATGATACCACAAGTAGTGGCGGCGCGCAAGTAATAGTGGAAAATGTTTACATTTTTGTTTTAATTCTGATTTTGAAACTGATGAATAGGCTATGAATTTAAAGATGTAAAAATAATGAACAAAAGGTATAAGTTTACTCGAAATTTGAGCAATATTTTTCGATATTTTACACTTGACAGGGCAATAATTTACGCAAAAAAGAGTGAAATTTATAAAATCTATACAAAATGTAATCCCCGTTTTCCACAGACTTTTCCCCCGAAATTTTTCATAAAACCCTATAACCAAAAGGGAAAACTGTTTACAAACCTATAATTTAGTGGATAACAAGGATAAAAATGTGGATAACTTGCTTTACATAAAATTACGGCTTGTCTGCAACTGCATATAGTTTTACAATTTGTATAATAATAATTTTTATTGTGTAGGCTTAACATTACAAAGAGTAAAAGTCAAGTTAAAAAATATGAATTTATTGTAATAATTTGGCGAAAAGTGTAACAAAAAAGGGCGCGAAAATCAGTGGAAATTTTCGCGTCCGTAGAGATAAAAATTATTAAAGTTTTTCGTTTAGTAAGGTTACCATAACCGTAATATCGTCGGGGTGTTTTTCATCTGCACGTCGGCTTGCGCTCTCAGCAATTCTTTCGGCTAATTGTTGGGCAGTCAGGTCAACATTTTCCTCAATTTCTTTGCTAATCCAGTCCGTACCCGTAGAACAGGCGCCATCACTTAAAAGAACAACCGCATCGCCGTGTTTTAGGGTAATGGTTGAGCGGTCAAATCCAACGTCGCGCAAAATGCCAACGGGTAGGGAGTGGCTTTCGGCTCTGCCTACCTTGCCACTACGTCGCACAAGGGTGGGCGCCGCACCTGCTTTGTAAAGTTCTGTTTCGCCTGTGTAAAGGTCTATGCAGGCAATATCTACCGTAGAAAGAGATTCTTCTGATGATTTATAAAGAAGCGCTGAGTTAACAATTCTCAGTGAACAGTCAAATCCAAAACCTGCCTTTAAAAGTCGCTCGGTAAGACCTGCAGTCATCGCGCCATCTACCGCCGCTCTGCCGCCTGTACCCATTCCGTCGGAAATAAGCATATAATATTTGCCGCTTCCGTCACCAAAGTATGAGTACGCGTCGCCACAAACACCAATTTCGTTAGCAGGTAGTTGCATAACGCCAATCTCGGGGGTTATGTTGGCGCGTTCGGTTATAGTTATATAAAAGACGTTGTCAATTTGTTGCACTGTCGGTGGTTCAAATCTTCTTTCGCATGCAATTTGCAGTTGGTCAAGTATGCGCTTGCGATTTATAATATTTTCGCCAATACTATGCAGTTTTGCCTCAATACTCATTCTGCCGTACTTGTCGGTGGCGCAACTGCAATCGGTGGTTAAAAGCCCTATTTCGCGCAACGCGGAAACAACGACTTCAGCGGTGTCGAGGTCGTATCTTTTTGCGGTGTCAAACTCGTGAGATAGGTCTAAAAGCATATCAGAAATACCGTCAAATTGGTCGGATACAACACCACGAACACTATCAATTCGTTCTTCTGCAGAAAGTCTGCCAAGATATTCGGAATAAAGTTTTTTAAGGGTGTCCTCCAAAGCGTCGGGTCTAAGGCACTTTTTTGCAAAGTCCGGTGCCGCCGCGCGCAAACTACTGTTACCTTCGCGAATGCCATCGGAGAGTAGACCTAGCGCCTTAAAGGTGGCGTGGCGCTCGGTTTCCCAACAGTTAATTCTAAACGAGCAACCTACACAAACCGCTTCCTCGCACCCTGTAAACATACTTGACGGGTCGGGTGTGTTGATGCGCTTCAGCCTTTTTGCAACCTCATCAATGGTGCTTGAAACATCGCATAAAGCAGAACTTGCGCGTTTTAGACGCATAACCAAACTTTTTCGCATACCTTCAAGGCTTTCGAGCCTAACAGGTGGTGAGAATAATGCCGCCGCTACAACGCAAAGCCTTTTTGGCAGCAGTAAAAAAATTGCGATGCCAAGCATAATTTCAATTATCATAACAATTGTAGTGCTGTCGATTCCAAATGTGCCGATTGAAATAAAAGATGGAACTAAAAAGCCTAGAATGCCCATAATTCTACTGCTAGAGAAAAGTCCCGAAACGAGACCGCTTAAAGCATAAAGACAGACCATTTTTGCATCATTCTCACAAAGTGCTACTGCAAAACCAACTGCAGTACCTGAAATTGCACCGCCCGCAACACCACCAAAACGCGATGCCGCAAGTATCAGTACAACTGTAAGGGTGCGACCTATAGAAAATCCACCAAGCGTAACAGGAACTAGTGCCATAAACACAAGGTCAACCGTTATTACCATAGAGGCAAGTTCCTCGCCCGACAGTCCAACGCCGGAAGTAATATCTACCGAAATTGCTCTTGTTACAAAATATGTAAGGCCACCCGCAAGCACACTTTCGCTAAGTAGTAGCAGAACGTTTTGTGAACCACTTACAAGAGTAACCAGGTTGCAAACTGTCAGAGAAACTAAAACCGAGAAGGCGCAAAATGGCGGTGTGCCTGCAAGTTTTTTAATGCCTGCGGTTAAAAGCCGTATGCTAACGCTTGCAAAAAGTGCGGCTATGTATCGAAAAGGTGTGTCGGCTTGCGGTAAGAAAAGATAACCAAAAAATGCTCCTACACCGCTAGTTAAGGTATGCGCCGTTGGTAACGCGGCGGCAAGAATAACACCTAGAGGCGTAAGTGAAGACATCAATTTTACCTGTGAACAGATAAAGCCAAACAGTGTGCTTATAAGCCCCGCACCAATAGTGCGAAGTGCCGACGGCATACCTTCAAGCGCGGATAATTTTTTTAGTTTTGCATACTCTTTCATTTTTAACACTCCAAAAGTTTTATGAGTACATTATATTATGGAGTCGACGAGAAAGATGTCGCTATCTGTTGCCGATAAAGTTCTACTTTTAGTGTATTTGGAATAAATTTGAAATTTGTTAATAATTTGTTTGCTTTGTGTCAAAAATTTGTGATATAATAAGGAATATAATAGCAGTAGGTGATAATATGTTTTATAGGTTAAGAGAAGCCTTCGCGCGTTTTATGTACGGGCGCTATGGTATGGATAGTTTAAATAAATTTTTGGCAGTGTTCTATATTGCACTGGCTTTTGTTAATATGTTTGTACTTCGAATTGAAGGGTACTGCATAGCGTACTATATTATATATGTGTTGGAAACGATAGCCTTTGTTACATTTTTACTTCGTATGCTATCTCGCAATATTTATAAAAGGCAACAGGAAAATTATAAGTATTTGAATATATACGAGAGGGTAAAGGGTTACTTTAACAAAAAAAGAATGCAGTGGCAGTGTCGCAAGACCCATGTTTTTCGCAGTTGCCCCAACTGCAAAGCAACCATAAAATTACCAAAAAGAAAAGGCAAGCACACCTGTACCTGCCCAAAATGTAGAATTGATTTTAAGGTTAGGATATAAATTAACCCCGTGTGTACAGAGGCAAGTACGCACGGGTTTTTGTTATCTAAGGTAAAGGTGTGTGAATCTTGCTTTTTCAAATATGCAGTAATCGGGTGTTTCTAAATACTCGCAATCGGGAATAGACAAGAAGAATTTGCAGACTTTATCTTTTGCTTTGCGACTTTTGTTTTTAAGTTTGCAATAAAGTCTGAATGGGTCCGTGCCACCACCTTTGGTTTTTCTCATAGCAAAAATTGGCAATACGTACAGGTGTAATATTTCATAAAATCACTCCGTTGTAAAATTTAGTATACTTAAAATAAGTATACTGTAAACATTATAACACAAAATAATCTTAAAATATACTTAAAATAAGATTTTTTGGTGATATTATGAGAAATAAAGAAAATAAGCATCTTGGCATAGAAGTAGATAAGGACCTGCACTTTAAATTGCACTATATTGCAAAGTATGAAGGTCGTTCTGGTAATGGGCAAATTCTATACTTAATAAAAGAGTATATTCGCAAATTTGAAAAAGAACATGGCGAAATAGAAATGCCGAAAGAAAAATAACATACTATATAAGGAAACACGCGTATGCCGTTTTGGGATACGCCGGGTTTGTTTTTATATTATTCTTGTGTAGTTTTGGATTTTCTTTTAAAGTCGTGCTTAAAGATGCCAACGATAGACGAAATTATCGAAAGCGATTCGTTAATCACAACTGGAATGGAACCGTTAGACGCACCATAACTGCCCATAAAGATTGAAATAGGGAATGCGAGTATTCTGGATACTCTAGGACTTGGTTGCCAGTAACTTATTATGGCGGTAATAGACGCCGCTAGCGCTAGCAGACTTTTAGGGCCAACCCAAGTGTAAGCGGTTGAGCAAACACCAAGGGTTAAGAAAAGTACTAACCAAAGTTTGCTTTGTGCCCATTTTTTGTCGTCATTCATAAAAACTAAACTGCGACAAATAGATATAATGCAAATAAAGCCACCTGTATACGCGCCTATTAAGAAGTAGTGCATCAACCAAAAAACATCAGATAAAAACTTCATAAATACCAAGCGTTTATGTGTTTTTTGTAGGTATATGAGTGTTGCTATTGCAACACCCACATAACCTAAAATTGTTCCTATTAATATTCTATTAGACAGAAATAGTTGCCAAATTTGTTCCATCTTTTAAAATTTATTCCTTCACAAAAATTTGTAATCCGTTGTAGCTGATGGTTTCATCTTTAGCAGAAACGGGTGTTATGTTCTTAACCCAGAAATCTCTGAAATCATAGCCATCTGCTTCAACTTTTGCAATGTCACCAAATAATGCTTTGTAAGTACCATAATACTTAACCTCGCAGTGTACGGTTTTGCCGGCAAATTCTTTAGAAATCTCGAAGTGGTAGGGTGCAGTGCCAAGTTTTGCAACTGTCTCGCCCTCTACTATAAATTCTACTAAACCGTGGTAATCGCCAAGGGTAACAACCGCGCCTTTACCCTCTGGTAGAGTAACGTCGAAGTGAAGACTTGCATTTTTGTAGAAAGGTGTTTCTACCTCGGGATTAATGTAATCCGAGCATTTTAAGAGTTTGTTGTGAACTTTGTTATCGGTTGGGCCAACCTCCTCAACCCATTTAATATCGCCTTCCATTATAACCATTGGCAAGAATGCACGGTCGGTTTCAGGGATGGTGATAATGTGAGTTTTTGCTTTGTAGTTAGGGGTTTCTTCAAATAGAATTGGCTCACTCTTTAAGTAAATTGGGTTAAAGCAGTCGGTAAAGTCGGTTTCGGGTAGATTGTATTCAATTTTCTCGCCGTCTAGGTACACGTCGCGCTTTTTAGGATATGTGCAGATGTGTAATACTGCCTCGATATCCTCGTCGCACTCAAACTCAAAACTGTGTGCCTTAAAGAATTCTAGGCGCTTAAAGCGTTTGGTGCCGTTAAGGTCAACTTTTACGTTCTCTGCAATAAGTTCGTCGCAACGGCAAAGTGCAGGTTGCTCCTCGCCACAATATACGCCAAAATCATATAGGTGGAAGAAAGTTTTCTTGCCGTCTTTGTGAAGCACTAAATCGCGCTCGCTACCATTTTTATCAGAGCGGTTAATAACAATGAAACTGCCGTCGGTGTAGGTGCGAACAAACACGTCGCGTGCAAGCACACCGGATTTTTCAGTAACGGTAATTTCTCTTGTAAGTTTATTACCTACTACTGCAAATAAATCGGCGGCGGTTTTGTAGTATTCGCCTGTGTTTTCCTCTAAAATTCCGTTAGGGCCAAAGGAAATGGTAATGTTTGTATCTGAGGCTTCGTCCTCACGTAAAAGTTTCCACTGAATTTGGTTCTTGCCCAATATTTCAATGCAATCTTTCATCAGAAAATCGTAATCTATGGTGTCTGTTTTGCCTAGGTTATCCAAAGTTACGTTGAAAGGATATCGAATAGATACTGTATATGTAGGAATTTTATCAGCATAAGGAATGGCTAATTCTGCTGCTTTTGCAACGTCTGCCATACCTTCGTGGTCGAATAGAGCATAAGAGGAATTCATAAAGTATTGGTTACGCTTATAGTTGCCTTTAGCATCAAAGTGTCCCATAGCAACAAAGTAGTGGGTAAGGCCGTGAGCGGCGGCAAACCAAACTGCGCGTGCGCGCTGTGCAAATGACATATTGTAAGGTCCCAAAGCATAAAGCTCAACCATAGCGCTCTTCTTGCCGTTGCGGCGCATATTTTGCAGTTGCGAATAGAGGAAATCTATTGTAGAACCACAACTAGCAGGTAAAGCGAGGAAATCGTCCTCATAAGAAAGGGCGGTGTAAATTTCGTCAACACCAGGGATGTGGAATTTATCCATACCCGCAAAAATATCGCCGGTTGAACGTACTGAGTCGGTTGCCGAGTCATCTTGGAAGAAATGTCCTGTAAACTCAAGGCCGTGTTCGTCGCACCAATCGTGAATAGTGCCCATAAAACTTTTGTGAAAACGATTTGTAAGTGTCAAATTATAGTTTTTAAGAAAGTTATTGTCGGGTTGTCTTGCCTCGTGCAATAACATATCCTCTATAAGTTCGGTACCAAAAGCCTTACGGTAATCCTCGCAAATACCAGTATAGTAAGGATATTGCATATATCCCTCTTTTGAAGGACCAAAACCAACTTGAGGCTCGTCGGTAAACACACCTGGAATTATGTTGCCAAAATACTCACCGAACCACTCGTAATATTTTTGGTGTGTGGTTTCTATGAAACTTTTTACGGCGTCGATATTAAGAAGATCAGAGCCGCCGTCACGAAGTTCGTTTGGAATATCGTTGCCGTAAATTGTATTTAAAACTTCGCCGGTTTCTGCATCCAACTCGCGAAGAAAATAGTTACTTTTATCTCTTAAAAGAGGTTGAAGGTCGTTTTTGCAGTCTGCAAAAGGATATGTAGAATGATCCCAACAGTAGCCGCCTTGAAGCACCCTAACTTTGCCATTTTCTATGCGAAAACGCTTGTTGTAATGTGCATCGTTTTTGTAGAAAACCTTGTGATTACAGGTGCCAGATGGCCAGTTAAGTTCGTCGTAAAGCCAAACGCGCATATCGTTTTCCTTAGCATAGTCTAGACAAACTTGTAGTATCTCGCGCCAAGCGTCTGACATATACTCTACCTCAAGACCGGTACGAGGATAAATCATAACGTCGTTAATACCAACCTTTTTGTAGCCTGCCATCATGTCAATAAGCTTTTCTTTAGAGGGGTTGCCTGTCATCGCAATAAATACGATAAGTGTTCTTTTGCTCATAAAAATTCCTCACTTTATGGAAGGTTTATAACCTTTTTTATAGAGATAAATCCCTATTTTTACAAATATAAATGGCGCCTTTTTTTGCGATATTCGGTAGGCGTCATACCCGTTTTCTTTTTAAAAATCTCGCAAAAATGATATACATTACTGTATCCGCATTTTGACGATATTTCGGTTACCGTAAGCGTGCCGGTTTTGAGCATTTGTTTAGCTTTGTCAATTTTAATTTTAAGTAGGTATTGACCTGGAGAAATACCGTAGCATTCTTTGAAAAGTTTTCTAAAATAGACCTCACTAATACCCGCCTTTTCGGATAACAGTTTATTAGAAATGTCGGGCATGCCTATATTATTCTGCATAAAATCAACCGCCGTCCTTAAAACGGGGTAGAGCCCTAGTTTACTACTTCCGTTAATAACGCGTGAAAGTATAGAGTAAAAAATGGAAAGACTATGTGCGTGAAAGTCTGTGTTTTTAAATAAAAAAAGTTTTTCCATTTCCTTGTGGTCGTGTAAATATGCGGCGTCGGGAGAAATGTTAAGAGAGATAAATTCGCTAAATGCCGACGGCTTATCACACTCAAAATCAATAAGGGTAAAAACACCTTTTTTGGTACATTCAATGGTGTAACTTGCGCCCTTCGGTAAAAATACCACACGGTTTTTAGATGAAACAAATTTTTTGCCGTTATGGTGGTATATCAACTGTCCCGATAGTGCAAAGGAAATGCCGTAACTCAAACGATTTTTTACCTCTAGAGTGCGTTTTATGCCGTGATTAACGGTTGCTGCGTTTAAAATTTTTACGGCTGTTAACTGATTCAAATTGTGCATTCCTTCATCTCCTCAGCATAGTTATTACCACAAGTGTATTATAAAATGGTTTATCAAGAAATGCAACAATAATAAGAGTATTTGTGCAAAAAAGTATCAGAAACCGAAAAATTGTATCTATTGCCGTATTGTATTGCTGTTTTTGGTGGTCTATCATTAAAATAAAGGAGTGGCTAAAATGAACTCGTTTATAAATCAAGAAAGACCTACTATAGTAACTATGCTAAAAACTGTTACGGTGGACGAACTTTTAGTAGAAATCAAGGACGCATTAGCGGTAGGTACGGATGCTTTCGGCTTTCAAATGGAAACGCTAGAGCCAAAGTATCGTACCAAAGAGTACCTTCAAAAGATATATGGTGCGATGGGTGATAAGCCATGCTATACCACCAATTATTTCAGATTTAACGAAAATAATGGCATGTATACCGATGATATGCTTACTGATGAACTTTTTGTGGCATTGGAAAACGGTGCGAAACTAATTGATATCCGTGGCGACCTTTTCGATGCAAATGATATAGAACTAACAGAGAACCCTGAAGCGGTTGAAAAACAAAAAGCGGTAATTAAAAAAATACACGAGATGGGTGGCGAGGTGCTTATGTCCTCACACCTTATGCGCTACGCCGACAAGGACGAGGTTTTGAAAATTGCACTAGCACAGCAAGAGCGTGGTGCAGATATCGCTAAAATTGTGACAAATGCCGATAGTGAAGAAGAACTTATAAACAATTTTGAAATTTTGCTTGAACTTAAAAGAAAACTTAAAATAGAGTTCTTGTTTTTGTGCAATGGCACACATTGCAAAATACATAGACTTTTAGGCCCAACAATTTCGGGCGGTATGTATTTAAGTGTTTTAGATACGTCAATTAACAAAAATAGCCAACCTAAAATGAGCGAAGCAAAACTTGCCATCAAAGCGGCGGGCTATGAATTGAAGTAATAGGTAATAAGTAAGAAGTAATAAGTTAAGGAGTAGCAAAGATGGAATATGAGAATAAAGTGGCAATAGTAACAGGTGCCGCAGTTGGCATCGGTAGGGCAGTAGCCCGTCAGTTAGCCGCAGGCGGCGCAAAAGTAATGCTTGTTGATATTAAAGAAGATTTACTAGCAGAACTTAAAGCAGAACTAGAAAAAAGCGGAAACGTAGCCGAATACGAGGTTTGCGACGTAAGTGATGAGGCTAGAGTTCGTGAGGTTGTAGAAAAAACAACAGCTCTATTTGGTAAAATTGATATACTTATAAACAATGCAGGTATATATTTTGGCGAGGGCGAATTTACCTCTCAAAGCAGTGATACTTGGAAAAAACTTATAGATATAAATATCTTAGGCACAATGTACTTTACCCACGCGGTGCTTCCACAGATGAAAGAGAACAAGTACGGCAGAATTGTAAACCTAGGTTCTGTTGCGGCGGTTTACGGTATTGCTTATATGATAAGTTATTCTATGACCAAGGGCGCTATTCACGCATTTACGAAAGCACTTTCAAAAGAGGCGGCGCCTTTTGGTGTTACCGTGAACACCGTGGCCCCCGGTAATATACACGAGGATACGGATAGCAACCCTGAAATGTCATTCCTTGGTCGCTCTGGTACGCCAAAAGAGTGCGCTGAGGTTATTTGTTACCTCGCAAGTGATAGAGCAAGTTATGTAACAGGTCAATGTTACCAGGTTGATGGTGGCAGAAAGGTTATGTAAACGGTTGGTTCAGTAAAACAATGAATTCGTTCTGTATGTTGATTCTACTCTGCTTTTTTGATGAAATCAATGTATAAAACAAACTAATTTCTTTCTAAAACAAACTTTTTGGTGGTGAACTATGGAAATCTTTTTACGCGTAGCAGACTCCACGGATTGTATGCCAAACAATTTTGCAACCAAAGCATACGATAGCAGGTTGTTGTTTATTCTTTCGGGTAAGGGCAAGATTATTTTAGACGGAAAAACCTTTCATCTAAAGCCCAACACATTGTGTTATTATCCGACGGGTACAGAATATTATCCCACATCTTCACGGTCAGAACCATTGCATTTTATTACTATTAACTTTGACCTCAATAGAAAAAATTCAGATAAGCGAAATATTCAAAGAACTGACAAAAGTGAATTGTTCAAACCTGATGAGGCAATTTTTAGCCACTTAGATTGCGAACATGAGGTGTTTAGAAGACCGTTTGTTATTGAGGATGCAGAAAGATTCCGCGAGCAACTTTTAAAGGTTTGCGAAGAGTTTAAGGCGGGCAAAGGTAATGAGCCTGCTGCATCAGCACTTTTACAGTATATATTGCTAAAAATGGTTGAGACTAAAAATGAGGATGTACTTGTTACAACCATCTACGAAAAGGTTGTGGAGTACATTAATCAAAATTATAGTACGATAAAGGACAACCGCGAAATTGCAGATGCTTTGAGTTATCACGATTATTATATTAATCGTTTGTTTAAACTTAAAACTGGTAAGACATTACACAAATATATATTAAATTTAAGATTAGAAAAAGCGGCTAAATTCTTAGCGGAAGGAAAAATGTCCGTTGGCGATGTTGCTAAAAACGTTGGCTTTTATAATGCAGACCACTTCTCAAAACGTTTTTTTGAAAAGTACGGAATGTCTCCAAGCGTTTATAAAAAACAAAATAGAAATTTGAGAATGGTATAAAAACAAGCACCTAGCATATGAGCCGTACTCTAAAGGACAGTAAAAAAGGAAGCACGAAATTTTCGTGCTTCCTTTAATTTTGTCTTATACCATAACAAGCAGGGAAAATGTATATCACATTTTCCAATTGTTAGGAGAACCTAAAACCCTTTAATTAATAATATCTTCCAAAGATATCTTCAAAATATCCATACGATTCTTTGTCGGTTAAGTAACTGCGCATATTAGACGATGTCATATATGTAGAATCATAGATTTCTTTTTTTGAGTGTTTAGAAATAATTTTATCGAACTCAACGATATTTTTACTGTTACCAAAACTGTTTAGACGGAATACCTTATGGCTTAATATCTCTACAACTTCACCAGACTCAAAGGTAATGTCGTATTGTATACCGTATTGAACCCCCAGTTCGACTTTGGTGATATTCTCATAGTTATATACTTTTGATACATTGCCCAAAGCGTCTATTTTCTTAATACCATTTTCATCCGCCACCGTTCCATTTTTAAAGAATAAAAATGGTATCAACAAACAGCAAGCAATACACACGTAAATTACAGTCATTTTAGCTTTGTTAGACTTTAACCTTTTAATTGTATTTTTATTGATTAAAAATGATCCCAATATAATTAAACAACTGTTGATAAAAGCAACGATTATAGAATCCTTTGGACAGAAATATAAACAATCATCATACACAAGTCGATTTAAAAACCATACAGCACAAAAATATAAGGCGGCTATAACTGAAAATATTGCAAGGTTTATGACAATATGATTATCGTTTTTTTGTTTTTGCTTTTTCTTCATATCCTTCCTCCTCAATTGCATTATATCATATTTTTTGAGGTGGTTCAATCCTTTAGTGATATTCTGTGCTTCGCACAGAGTGGTATTTTTGATAAATCAAAAGTGTTATTGAAATCTACGATTTCAGTGGTATTTTATTCGCCCATAAAACTGCCGAAGGCAATACCACTTGTCGTAAGACAAATATCACTGCGTAGCAATACAACTCACCAAAGGCGAATAAACCTGGCGTTGTATCCTTATGGGTACAACGCCTATGCTAGGTGCTTTTCTTTTTATTGGGATTTGGAATTTAAAAGGAAATGACAGTTTTTGAAAAAATCAAGAAAGGTATTTGTAATGTAAAAAAGGAAAAAACAGAAAGGAGCAACAAAACTATTTTACAAGCGTAATGTGATTACGTTTTTTAAAAAGTTTTGCAAAAAGTTTTTTCTCTAGTCGTGCTAGAGTGGTTTCATTCCAAACTCCCCAAATAAAAAACACTGTTAATGCGATTTCTATAATTGATTGTATAGCGTGTGTAGTCGTCATAATAATTACCTCCAATGTCTAAATCAAATTGGTAAAATCTTTACCTTACAACTATATTATAGCGGGATCCGAGTCCAAAAAAACGGACTTTAGTGGTATTATTGACACAAAAATTCAAAAATATTCAAAAAAATCTCCCAACTCTGCGTTTTGTCAGAATTGGGAGTTATTTTTCTAATAATTCTACTATTATACTGTTTGATACTAAAAAACCGTTCGGTGTAAGTGCAAAACCTTCTGCAGTTTCTTTAACTAATCCGTGCTTTACATAAAGTGAAACTTTACGTTTTATGGCAGGTATATTATATCCAAACTGCTCTAATTTTTGGTAGGTAACACCTGATGAAAGCCGTAGACCTAGCATCAAATATTCTTCTGCCTTATTAGGAATAGCATCAAAAATCGGTTCAGGGCAACTAATAAATTCCTCTATGTTGCGGGAATAGTAGTAACGTTTACCGTCCAAATAGCCGTGGGCTGAAGGACCAATGCCGATATATTCCTCACCGTGCCAATACTTGAGATTGTGCAAACTTTGGAAACCGCTTTTGCAAAAGTTAGAGATTTCGTATTGCTCATACCCTTTTTCTGCCAAATATTCCACCGTCAGTAGATATAGGTCGGCAGTAGTGTCAGGGTCGGGGATAGCAAGCCTATCCTTTTTAGAATATAGCGGAGTGCCTTCCTCTAGTTTCAAAATATAAGCGGATATGTGGGTGGGGTCAAGACTAGCAAGAAAGTTTATCGAGGCTTTAAGGCTTTCGGCAGTTTGGTTAGGTATGCCTAGCATAAGGTCCAAAGAAATATTATTAATGCCAGCCGCCTTACAGTCCGACACAGCCTTTATAACGTCGGCATTATCGTGCCTGCGTGAAAGTACTTGCAGTTCCTTTTCGTTCCCACTTTGAACGCCCAAAGAAACGCGGTTAATTCCACCCTTGCTTGCCGCTTTGAAAAACTCAAACAGGTTATCGGCAGGGTTGGCTTCAATAGTGGCCTCTTCTAAATTGCCAAATGTTTCTTTTATTTTAGTTAAAAGTTGGGTTAGCCGTTTAGCACCAATTAAAGATGGGGTGCCGCCGCCGATATAAAGGGTATCTACGGCGTAGCCCTTGTAGTTTTGCAATTCATTTATTACGGCAGAAATATATCTGTCAATAACCTCGTTGTTGGGTGTAAAGGAATAAAAATCGCAATAACTACATTTAGAGGCGCAAAAGGGGATGTGTATATAAAGTCCACGCTTACTCATCTCTATAAACCGTGCCCCAAATAACTTGGAAAAGTTGTTCGGCGCGCTCTAGTTCGCCTTTAAGTTTTAGGTAACCGAATAATGCTTCAAGACCGGTTGCCGTATGGTATTCGGCAACGCTTGAATTTTTTGGCGTGTGTTTTTGGTGGGCGTTTCTGCCACGTTTAAAAGCGCTTATTTCCTCATCGGTTAACATATCCATTATAGCGGCTGCGCCTGCTGCCTGTGCGGTGGCGTTAACAAGTTTAACCGACATAGAGTGAAGTTCGCCAATAGGCCTTTCAACCTTCGCAAGCCTTAAGCGAACAAGCAAACCAAAATAAGCATCGCCAACAAAGGCAAGGGTCTGGGGGGAGGAGAGTACCTTATCCATAAACTACCTCACATAATCAAATTCAATTTCGTAAACACAAACGGTATCGCCCTCTGCAACACCCATTTCTTCTAACTTGTCAATAATTCCGCTAGACTGCAACACGCGTTGGAAATATTGTAGCGACTCGTAATCGTCAGGGTCAACCGTTTCAAGAATTTTAAGAAGCCACTCGGCTTCGATAACAAACTTCTCGCCGTCTTTGTGGATGGTGAATGCGCGGTTATCTTCAGTAATTTCGGGCTCTGGTTTTGCCTCGGGTTCATAGCGTTTGATTGGCGGTAGTTTTTGCACACGCTCGGCGATATGGTTAATAAGCGGACGCACGCCCTCGCTTATGGCCGCCATTATATCGAAAACCGCATAGCCTAAATCCTCAAAGTATTTGTGGAGTTCTGCTAGTTCATCGTCATCGCACATATCGCACTTGTTCAGTGCAATAATCTGCTCACGCTCTGCAAGTTCTTCGTTGAAAACCTTAAGTTCGCTGTTGATTTTCTCAAAATCATCTTTCGGATCGCGACCTTCACTACCCGAAGCATCAAGCACGTGTACTAAAAGTCTGCAACGCTCAACGTGGCGCAAAAACTCGTGTCCAAGACCTGCGCCCTCGCCCGCACCCTCAATAAGACCGGGGATGTCCGCCATAACGAATGAGTCGCCCTCACCCATACGAACAACACCAAGCACGGGGGTAAGTGTGGTGAAGTGGTAATTAGCAATTTTAGGCTTTGCTTCGGAAACCACCGAAACCAAGGTAGATTTACCAACGTTTGGAAAACCAACCAAGCCAACGTCTGCTAAAAGTTTAAGTTCTAGTTTAACGTCTAATTCTTCGCCTGCCATACCGGGCTTTGCAAAACGAGGCACCTGACGGGTAGAGGTAGCAAAATGCCAGTTGCCCCAACCACCGTTACCGCCTTTTGCGATAATGGTAGGTTCATCGTCCGAAATATCGGCAATAACTCTGCCACTTTCGGCATCAAGCACCAAAGTTCCGCGAGGTACACGAATAACCATATCGGGTGCAGATTTACCTGTGCAGCGGTTAGGACCACCCGATTGACCGTTTTCTGCAACGTATTTTCTTTTGTAGCGGAAATCGGCAAGGGTAGAAAGATTATCGTCGGCAACGAAAACTACGTTACCGCCTTTACCACCGTCGCCGCCATCAGGACCGCCTGCGGCTACGTATTTTTCACGGTGAAAAGAAACTTTACCATCGCCGCCTGCACCTGCTTTTATGTGCACCTTTGCTATATCAACAAACATAAGTTAACTCCTTTAAAAGAACTTATTATATATAATCGGTAAAACCATAATATTCTAATTAAAAACGCGGTTGCTAGAAAATTAGCAACCGCGCATAAATCCAATACTGTGGAAAGACCAAAAGTAGCGATTACTGCTCTACTGCGTAAACACTAACCTTTTTGCGATCTTTACCAACACGCTCGAACTTAACCTTTCCGTCGATTAAAGCGAAAAGAGTATCGTCTGAGCCAATCCCTACATTATTGCCGGGATGGATGTGGGTGCCACGCTGACGAACTAAGATGTTGCCAGCAAGTACAAATTGACCATCGGCACGCTTAAGACCTAAACGTTTTGACTCGCTATCACGGCCGTTTTTAGTTGAACCCATACCTTTTTTATGGGCAAAACGCTGTATGTCTATTCTAAGCATATTGTTACACCTCCGAAGAAACTGTTATATTTTTAGGATAATCCTTTGAAAGTTCGGTCACGTGAAGTTTTAAACCCTTTAGCGTTACCTGACTTTCATCTAATTTTGATAGCACCTGCAAACTAAAAGTTTTGCCGCTATCGTTATAGTCTATCTCTGCACCCAAAACATCAGTTAAGGTGTTTGCGGTGAGGTAAACTGCCGAGGAAACTGCCGAGCAAATAATTCTGCCTTTCATATCCTCTGTACCCGAAGTAGCGTGGCCGCTAACCTTAAAGCTAGTTATTTGACCTGCACTCTCGGAAAAAGTAATTTTAATCATTAGTTTTCACCAATTAGCCGATTTCAGTAATCTGAACCTTGGTGTACGGTTGTCTGTGACCGAGTTTTCTAGCGCTACCTTTTTTAGGTTTGTAAGTAAATACGGTAACTTTCTTTGCTTTACCGTTTTTAAGTACAACGCCGCTAACTTTTGCACCCTCAACGTAAGGAGTACCGGCTTTAAAACCGTTATCGTCGCAAATAGCAACAACCTTATCGAAGGTAACGTTAGCATTTTCCTCAGCGTTAAGCTTTTCAACGAAGATTTCGCTGCCGTTTTCTACACGGTATTGCTTGCCGCCGGTTTCGATAATTGCGTACATTTCTCTGGCACCTGCCTTAATATTAGTCTCGCTACTATTGGGCGGGGAAATAACCCACTTTTTCATCAGCCCATAATATGCGGCTTTAGTATTATACTGCAAGACCCCCTAAAAGTCAAGCATTTTTTTATTATATTTAATAAATGTATGCTAGTTTTCGTTTTGCTCTTTCAGTTCTGCAAATTTTTGTTGCATAGTGGGGTTATTTTTAGTAAGCCTTTTTATAGATAATTCCTCGGCTTTGTTGTTTGCAAGGCGAAGGTTGTTTTCAGAGGATAACAGTGCCTCTCTGGTCTTTTGCAGATGAAGAATTGTCTTATCAATTTCTTCTATAGCCTTGTGGAATTTGTCGCTGGCTAACTGATAGTTTCTTGCGAATTTATCCTTAAACTCGTTCATATTCTCCTCAAAGTGAGTAATATCTATGTTTTGGTTGCGAATTATAGCCAATTCTTCGCGGTATTTCAGCGAGTTTAAAGCCGCGTTACGAAGTAATGTTATAAGCGGAATAAAGAATTGTGGGCGCACAACGTACATTTTAGGGTATCGATACGAAACGTCAACAATGCCGTTGTTGTAAAGTTCGTTGTCGGCCTCTAAAAGAGAAACAAGCACTGCATATTCGCAACCCTTTTCTCTGCGGTCTTTGTCTAATTCTTTGAAGAAATCTTCGTTCTTGTGCTTGGTAGAGGTGGTTTCCATTTCGTTTTTCATTTCAAACATTATGGAGATAAACTCCACCCCGTCGGGCGAGGATTCTCTGTAAATAAAGTCGCCCTTGCTACCTGTTCTAGCATCGTTATCTTTTTCAAAATAAGCGTTAGGGAATGCGGTGGCGCGAAGTTTATTAAATTCAATTTCGCAGTGTTGTTCCAGGCTTTCGCCAACCATTTTGGTGGACTGTTTAGATTTGAAATCTTTATAATGTGCAATTTCTTCGTCTTTAATTTTAAGTTCTGCCTCGTGTTGAGATTTTAGCGCCTGCTCTTTTAAAGCCGATTGACCGCGCAAAAGTTCCATTTGGTTTTTAAGTTCGGCAATAACGGCATCCTTGTCCTGTATGGCGTTTTTTATCTCTAAATCGGCGTTTGCTTTTTGTAACTGAATATCGCCTTTTAACTTGATAATTTCGGTGTTTTTCTCTGCCAATTCGCGCTCGCGTTCAGATGCGGTTTTGGAAACCGCAATTTCTATTGCATTTTGCTTTTCTGTGGCAAAAGCACGCTCGCGCTCGTTTATTTCTTTTTGGAATTCGTGGTCGCGTACCTGTTTTACAATGGCGGCATAACCCGATTCGTCGACCTGAAAAACTTCGCCGCATTTTGGGCATTTAATTTCTTGCATTTTTATTCCTCCAAAATAAGAAAATATGCTTTGGGTTAAAATTCAAAAACATCATTATCGTTTGCTATATCTATAGGGCAGGGAAAGGTGTCTGCTAATGAAAGCATTGCCTCAGGACCACCGGGATATTTGTGTGAAAAAATAATGCGACCGGCACGGCTTGCTTGTAATTTTTCAATTGTGCCTTCTACAAAGTGAGTTTCCCTGAAATAGTGGCATAATTCGGTAATAACCAGGTCAAAATCCTCTGTTAAAATTATCTCGGGGTAGTCGTGAAGGTCGGGGGTAAGGTCGCCTGTAAATATTATGCGTTTGCCCTCACACTCGAATAAATAACCGTATGTGTCTGCATCTTTTATGTGGTCGGTTTTAATTGCAGTAACCTTAACGTTTTCGTCGCTATAAACCACACCTTCTTTTGCAACCAAAAAGGGTAGTCTTGCGTGGTCTATAGGGCGAGAGTGTAAAATGTTTGCCCAGGCTTCAACACCGCTTGGTGCATCGTCTTCGGGGAAAATATAAGTGGCACTAATATTTGTGTTATAGGTGGTCATCTGTTTTATTAAAGAGGCAATTTTACCAACGTGGTCTTCATGCATGTGGGTAATGAAAATTCCCTTGATTTTGCCGGTGTCAAGCCCGTTTGCTTTCATATACTCGACAACACAAGTGCCGGTATCAACGATGTAAAAGAAGCCGTTTGTTTCTAAAATTACCGATGTACATTTGGCGTCTTTTTCCGCAGCGCCGTGGCTTGTTCCTATAAATCTTATTTTCATTTTCTTTCACCTTAACTAAAGTTTTATAGTAATATAAGTTTATCACACACCATAAACTAAGTCAATGGCGGCAAGGGTTATAAAAAGGTAAAAAACGCCCGAGATTGTAGATAGGGTACTTTTAAAAGTTTCGCCGAGACATTATAAAAGAAACCAAAAGGAGCAATATACCTTATTATATAAACAATAGTGCCCATTTGTTTGACAAAGGGGTGTAATAGCGGTATAATGGTCTCAAATATTTTTTTGGAGGAAAACAAAATGAAAAAGATTATTGCACTAGTTATGGCAGTTTTAATGACCGTTGCTTGTTTTGCAGGTTGCGGCGCTAAAGAAGAGGCTGCTGACAAGAAAGTTTACACAATCGTTTCTGACAACGCTTTCGCACCATTCGAGTCTTATGATAAAGATAAGGGCGAGTACGTAGGTATCGATATGGATATCATCGCTGCAGTTGCTAAAGACCAAGGTTTTGAGTACAATATGATGAATGTTGGTTTTGACCCTGCGCTTGCAAAGGTTCAAGCAGGTCAGGCAGATGCTGTTATCGCAGGTATGACCATTACTGACGAGAGAAAAGAAATTTTCGATTTCTCAGACGGTTATTTTGAAGACGGTCAGGTTATGGTTGTTGCTGCAGACAGCAAAATCGCTTCTATCGACGACCTTAAAGGCAAAGTTGTTGCTACAAAGAACGGCACAATGGGTGCAGAGTATGCAAACGATAACGCTAAAAAAGTTGGTTACACCACCAAGGCTTTCGAAGGTTCTAACGAGCAGTATCAAGCAATCATCAACGGCAACTGTGTTGCTTGCTTTGAAGACTACACCGTTATCGGCGATGCTATCAGAAATGGCGTTAAACTAAAGACAGTTGGCGACAAAATCAATCCTAGCTACTATGGTTTTGCTGTTAAGAAAGGCAAGAATGCTGAACTTATCGAAATGTTCAACAAAGGTCTCAAAAACATTAAAGCAAATGGCGAATACGACAAAATTCTTGAGAAATACGGTCTATAATTCTCAAAACTAAAATTACCGAATTAGCACGGTATTTTTGCCGTGCTAATTTTAATTATTCCAGTTTACTACGGAGTTAACTTATTATGGATTTTCTAAAAGTTCTAACAGAAGCGTGGCCAATGCTTCTAAAGGGCCTTGGACTTACAGTAGAAATTTCTATTTTGTCCTTGCTTGTAGGTATGCTTGTCGGCTTACTTTCTTGCTTAATGGGTCTTTCAAAGGCGTGGCCGCTAAAGGCAATATCTTCGGTTTATGTGTGGATTATCCGCGGCACACCAATGATTGTTCAGGCGTTTATCGTTTATTACGGTATTCCCATCGTTGTGCAGCAGTTTAATCCTCAGTTTGTTATATCCGAATTTATGGCAGGTATGATTACTTTAAGCCTTAATGCAGGCGCATACTTGTCAGAAATTTTCAGAAGCGGTATACAGGCTGTTGACGTAGGACAGGTTGAGGCTTCTAGAAGTCTTGGCATATCCTCGGGCAAAACTATGCTAAAGGTTATATTGCCACAAGCATTTAAAATCACAATACCTTCCATCGTTAACCAATTTATTATAACAGTTAAAGATACTTCCATTCTATCGGTTATCAGTTTAGCAGAACTTTGTAACCAAGCAAAACAGTATTCGGCAAGCACATACAGGTTCTTTGAAACCTACATACTTGTTGGTATAGCATATCTTATAGTTATTTCAGGCTTAATGATACTTTCAAGAATAGTGGAGAAAAAGATTAGTTATGATAGAAAAAGTTAAGGTAACAGGCCTACAAAAAAGGTTTGACGATTTGGAAGTTTTAAACGGTATTGACTTAACCGTAAACGAGGGCGAGGTTGTTTGCTTAATCGGACCTTCAGGTTCGGGTAAGTCTACCTTCTTGCGCTGCTTAAACAAGTTAGAGGAATCTACCGGTGGCGAGATTATTGTTGATGGTTTTAAGATTACCGATAAAAAATGTGATATAAATAAGGTGCGCGAAAATATTGGTATGGTTTTCCAACAGTTCAATCTTTTCGCACATATGAACGTGCTTAAAAATATAATGTTT
The DNA here is from genome assembly GCA_045587265.1 of Acutalibacteraceae bacterium. Taxonomy (GTDB): domain Bacteria; phylum Bacillota; class Clostridia; order Oscillospirales; family Acutalibacteraceae; genus UMGS1532. Next base: position 24,496 of record JAZNBX010000008.1, read on the forward strand.
GCACCCGTAGAGCTTAAGAAAATGACAACTGCCGAAGCCAAGGAAAAAGCGCTAGCACTTTTAGAGCGTGTTGGTCTTTCTGATAAAGCAGAGTCTTATCCTCATGAACTTTCGGGCGGTCAAAAGCAGCGTGTAGCAATTGCTCGTTCGCTTGCAATGAACCCCGATATAATGCTTTTTGACGAGCCTACAAGCGCTCTCGACCCTGAAATGGTTGGCGAGGTTTTGCAGGTTATGCGTGAACTAGCCGAGGGTGGTATGACAATGGTTGTTGTTACTCACGAAATGGGCTTTGCAAGAGACGTTGCAGACCGCGTTATATTTATGAGCGATGGTGTTATTGTTGAGGAGGGCGCTCCTGAGGAAATTTTCTCGAACCCCAAAGAACAACGCACCAAAGACTTTTTAGCACACGTATTATAAAAAAACGGCATTTTGATTTTGGTCAAAATGCCGTTTTTTTATTTTGTGTTGTGTGTTCCTAGCAACAAAATAGGGAGAAAAATTCTTTAAATTAGTTTAAGCGATTTTTTGTGAGCCCAACCTTGCCTTACTCCGCCTTTAGTAAGGCTTACGCCATAGCAGTATTTGTAGTCCTTAGCGCTTACAATGTCTACAACATACATAGTGGCTTTCTTCTTTTTGATTTTGTTGCCACCGTTACCACCCCAATAGATATATCCGTTTACTTTAACCTTGCTACCTACTTTTAAGGTGGCTTTATTTTTTTTATGTGGTTTTTCGGTTTTGGATATAACCTTTTTGTCGTAATCGGTCAATTTGAACTGTTCAATAAGGGTTATAAGCAGTTGCTCATAACTCAAAGAAGTTGCCCAACCGTCCTCACGGATTAGTTTGCAGGCGGTTTTGTAGTCGGTAACGCCTTTTAAGTTTGCATAGCGAGGGTACTGCAAAAAGTCGTAATAACCTTCAATCCCTTTTTGCAAAGAGGAATATTTTCTAAACCTTGCGCTTATTGTGTAGTAAGAGCCATCCGCCCTTTGCTCTTGGGTTTTAAAGGTTATGTACTTCGTTGTGCAACCATCTACCCATTTCATACCGAAATAGTTGTGGTGTTTTTTAGAAAGTTCCGATTTGCCCCAACCACTTTCCAAAATCGCCTGCGCTATTGTAAGGCTAGGCAGAATTTTATATTTGGGGTAGAGTTTTATGGCGGCAGAGCCAATTTTTTTAATAAGGGCGCTATTAGTCATTAGGCTTGCCCTCTTTCATATTCATAACCGCCGCAAGACCTGCAGCGATGCAAGACGTGAAAAGGCCTAAAAGGGTAGAAGAAAACTCGCCCTCAGAAACCCCTGTAAAGTACATTACGATATTAGCAGAGCAGAAGCCTACCGCCGCTTGCAAAAACGTGCGAACGGCGCGTTTTAACCAAATCTTCATAATTATTAATCCTTTCATATTTTTTGCTCGTGGTATTTTTCAAGGTGCTCAATGCGAACTTTGTGGTCGTCTAGTTCGGCTTGCATAATGGGTATTTTTACCGCGAAATTATTGTGTTTTTCAACCTTGCTTTCAAGTTGTTGAATGCGGTAGTTAGTTAACTTTGATGAAGTTAAAATACCACCAAAAGTGCCAAACATAGTGCCAAAAAGGGCAATTAAAGCAACCATTATATCGGTCATGCTTCATCCACCTCGTTTGAAACTTCTTCCCAAGTCTGCAAGATAACACCATCGCCCATTGTATAAATAGGCTTATATGCTTTCTCGTCGTTAGGATATTCGGTTTCTATTATCTTGTAAAAGCCAAGCCTCGCGTGGACTTCCGAGCTTGTAGTAAAAACATCTTTGCCCTCTGTCTTTAAGGGCCTTGGTGCTTTCTCTACTGTGTACTTATCAATTAGTTTAAAAAACATTATATTTCACCGCCTATTAAAAATTCGCCCGTGCCTTGATTTTCAAAAAACTTGCCACTTACTGTATCGTAAAGACCTGAAACGCGGTCGGATTTTCGGTAGCAAGGCACAAAATCTCTAACCATTATGCTATTATTAACATTTGTACCGCCTGTGTATATTTTCAAAGAGTATAGTTTCATATTTGAACACCAAGCACCTTTTGTACCATTGTTATTGCAAGCAAAAACTTCCAAAGTATAAGGACTTATAAATGTTTCTGTAGCAGAAAAACCAGTAGCAAATTTTCCATCTAAATAAAGGTTGCCTTTGTTTCGCTCTAGTAAATGGCGTTTTGTGTCCGCAGTTGTGATTTTATTATTAAGTAAAGCGCCGTGTGAAACTTCAAGGTTGTTATCTCTAACCCAAATAACATACATATTTTTATACGTACTTGACCCGTTACCACGAACACCAACTAAAGAACTTATACTAGAATATGAAGTATATTGATAATCTGCTACCAAGGTTGTGTTTCCGTCAGGGTAAATGCCTGTATCAATCCACTGTGTACCTGTACTTTCAAGATACTCTACGAATACATACTTTTCACCCGTTTGACCCATCAAGGCTCGTCTGCGCTCTAGTAGTGTCATTCTATCAAGCCTCCAACTACAACACCGTTTTTAATGTTCAGTTCCCAAGTTTCGCCCTCTGCAAAGGCAGGCGCACCACCGATATACTTACTCTCGGGCAGGGTTATGGTTATATCACCCTCACTCGCTAAAGTAAACTCTAAAGAGCTTATAAAATTGCCTTCTGGGTAAAATACCGTAAGAGTACTTATATCGCCCTGGGCATAGTAGGTTGTATTATCGGCAAGGGCTATGGTAGCACCGTTTTGAATCAAGACCTTTTTCGCTTTCAAACTGTCCACATATTCTTTATTAACCGCATCTGTGTTTACAACAGGTGTTGGCACATCACCATATTTATAATGCAAAGTAACATATGAATCATACCCTTCATTGGCAAAACCTGTAATTTGAACATTTCTCCATTGCTCTCGGGTTCCGTTATAGTACACATCAATAGAATATGGTTCTTCAGTTTCAGGAAAGATACCATATTCAATAGTTAAAATGCTATCTGGTAAATATAGCTTTTTTAGACATTTACAAGGAATAGAATTTGATTTAATAATAGTAATTCCATCAGGTATTACTAAACTTTCTAATGTTGTGCAACCACTAAATGCACGATCACCTATGTCAATAACAGTGTTTGGTATAGTTATACTTACAAGACCTGAACACTTAAAAAATGCATCATTACCGATAACAGTAACAGGATAACCCTCAATGATTTCAGGTATAATGTGTGTACCACTTATGCTCGTATCACAATCTGTAATAGTAACCGAACCATCGACAATTTGATAAGTAATATAGTCAAGTATTTTATTTTTATCCGCTTTGCCTTTGATATCGTCAGCTACAAGATATCCGATATCGTTTTCTAGTTCTGATACCTTTGTGGGAACATCCGAACTATCCGCTTTGACTTTGATATCGTCAGCTACAAGATATCCGCTATCGTTTTCTAGTTCCGATACCTTTGTGGGAACGTCCGAACTATCCGCTTTGCTTTCAAGCAACCCATCTACCTGCTCTTTGTTGTAGCAGGGCAGAAGTCTTAAAGCGAACAAGGTGTAAGGTGCAGGTCTATTGGGGGCGTTGCCAACACAATCAAATCTGAAGAACATTTTATCTGAGTCGCCGACAGTATCGGGTAGTGTAAACTCTGCCGATTCTGTAAAGGCATAGTTTTCAATATCAAAGGTTAAGGGAATATTTTCAATCACGGGGTGATGTATATCACCAATGCAAACACAAAAATTTCGAATCTCCGTGAAGTCAAAATACTTATTTAGCCTTAATTTGTATTTTGCGTTTGCACGCATAACAGATGGATACTCGATATATAAATAGTGTGTAGTTCTAAGCGTTAAATCGTCGTTGTAAAAATATTCCTCAAACATATCGTTAGATGCACGCTTGTAATCTTGACACATACCCGAAGAAAGAGCATTATTTATTTCGCTTCTGGTGTATACACTGTTCGCATTGGTCTTTTCTAAAAGTTTTAGGTCAATTTCGCTTTTTGTGTAAGCGTCTTTAATTCCATAGCCTGCAAGTGAACTTTTTATGTCCGCCTTGTTGCTCAAAGTTTCTTTGGTTTCGTGCAAAATCTCTCTGCTCGCCTCAAGCAGAGCGGACATAGTCTCTTTGTGTGATACGGCTTGACTATCAAGTTCGGTTAAGGTAGTAGCAATACAATCTGCAAGTTCGTTACTTTTCTCTACGTAATAGGAAAGTTCTGACACAGCACCATCTAATCCTGCTTCCATTTCTTTTGGTATCTCGTGAAAAGCGGCTATAGACGGCTTTATTTCGCCTGTAACTATATCAGACTTAAAAACAAGTTCTAGTTCGCCTGTGCCGTTTTCTTTGTAGCCTTCTAACTGAATTAGCAAGACGGGCGCAAACATAACACTTTGGGGCAAAGAGTAGGTTATTTTATCGTTTTTTGGGTATAATTCTTCCGAAAGATAATCGCCAAGCGCTAGTTTGAAAAAACTAATCGAAGATACAAGGTTAGGCACTAGAGATATATCTAAACTCGCTACGTTGTGCTCGCCCTCATGACCTATAAAAACATTGTCTGGCGAAACCGCTCCGTCAAGATTTACGTTTAATGCAATGGTTCGCATAAAAATCCTCCTTATTGAATTTTGGACAAAATACCTTTGGGCAGCATTTTTGGCATTTCCTCCTATATAATGGCGGGGGTAAAATGCAACGTTGCAGCAACTTATGCAACAAAACGTAAATTTATAAAAAATTAACAAAGTATTGATTGATAATTAACAGTTGTGATATAATATAACGTAGAAGAAAAATAAAGGAGTTTCTTATGGATAATTTTGAGAATAACGGTCTAAATGGTTTCGATTCTGCAACCCCTTTAGGTGATACACCAGAAAAAGAGGTTGAAGAAACCACAGACTTTGTTTTAATTCCTGATAACGAGGAGAAATCAGGTGAGAAAGGGGAAAGTTCGTTTTTTCCGAGCGGAAATTATAGCACTCAAGAGTCTACCCAGACAGTACCGCATTACGACCCTGTAGTAGCGGCTGCTAAAAACCCACCACCACCAAAGTCCCCTAAAAAGCAGGGTGGATTTTCTTTTGGTTCACTAATTGCGGTTGCTTTGATAACCGCAGTGATTACCTCGGGTTGCTTTTATGCATTTAGCAAAATAGAAAGCGCGAATGACCAAACAAACTGGGGCTCTGCAGTAAGCGAGCAACAAAAGGGAACCGATAAGGTAGTAGAAATTAGCGGTTCTATTGAGCAGTTGGCCCAAACTGCATCAGCGGCGGCTATGGATAGCGTTGTTGGTGTGCAAACCACCTTTGCGGTGCAGAATTTTTTTAGTGGAGAGTCTACAACGTCGGGTAGTGGTTCTGGTGTTATATATAAGGAAAACGGATATATAATAACTAACTATCACGTTATTGCCGACGCGTTGGATTCCAACAACTCAAAAATTAGCGTATTTCTTAATAATGACACCGAAAAAGGCTACGATGCCGAGGTTATAAATTACAATATTTCTTGCGACTTGGCAGTGCTAAAGATAAATAAAACAGGTCTTAATGCCGTAAAAATTGCTGATAGCAAAGACCTTAAAGTAGGTCAGTACGTAGTAGCAATCGGTAGCCCTGCGGGGTTAGAGTTTATGGGCTCGACCACCTTTGGCATTATCAGTGGCCTTAATAGGCAAATATCCACTACCGACGGTAATATGAGCCTTATTCAAACCGATGCCGCCATCAATCCCGGTAACTCGGGTGGCGCACTTGTGAACACAAAAGGCGAACTAATCGGCATTAACTCCTCAAAACTTGTTAGCACAGGTTACGAGGGTATGGGCTTTGCAATCCCAATAAATACTGTGGTGGAAATCTGCGACAAACTCATCGCTCACGAGGGTGAGGGCGAGGCATATACCGGCATCGCGGTAAGTTATAACTATACTTCACGTGTGCTTCAGTTCTACGGCTATCCTACGGGTGCAGTTGTAGCAGAGGTGGATGCAGGCAGTCCTGCCGAGGACGCAGGTATTAAGCGTGGCGATATAATAACCAAGTTTGGTAATACAGAAATTTCAGAGTATACACAGTATGAAACCGCGCTAAAAAGTCACTATAAAGGCGATAAGGTAGAGGTAGAGTATTATCGCTCTGGCAGAACCTATACCACAACAATAACCATAGGTTCAGGGAACTAAAACAAAACAACCGCCGAATTGCCCAAGTGTTCTTAAGGACGGCGAGTGATATTTGTCTTACGACAAGTGTTATTGCCCGCAGAGTTCGATTTTGAAAACAAAGGGCACTTTGAAGATTACGGACTAGAAGGCCCTGTAAAAATTATCCCGTACAAAAAACAAAAAAACACGCTCGCAAAAACGAGCGTGTTTTTATGTAATTATTAGCGTTTAGTGTTCTTTGTCGCAGAACATAAAAATGCCTGCTAGCAAGCTAACGAATAATAAACTACATACTTTGAAACCAGTACCAATAGGTTGGTTGTTCTTAAGTTTTTTGAAGTAAACAACTGTCATAGGAATACACCAAGCTAATGGAATTAAATAACCTGTAATACCGGTAATTATGGTACCAAGAATCATAAACACTTTAGCCGCTGTAGTTATTCCTGAACATTTAGCAGGAGCGGTAGGTTGTGCTTGTGGGGCAGCTACTCCGCATACTGGGCAGACAACAGCCTCATCTACTAGTTCTGCGCCGCAAGATGTACAAAATTTCATTTTAAAAACTCCTCACGTAATTTTTTGGTTTTCACCAAATTTATTTTAGCACAGTGAAAAGTATCTGTCAATAAAATTGTCGTGAAAACATACTTTTTGTCGCTGCTAGAAGATAGTGGTTTTGCCTTTGCGGGATACACCATCGTACTTGCCAATAGAGAAAATATTATTGTTATTAAGGATTTTTCAAATTCTTGGGTCGGCAGAGATTATCGGAAAGTCTACAACGTTTTCAAGCATATCTTGCCAACTTGCAGCATCCTTATCGGTTTCGCCGGTTATCTCTAGCGCTTTAAGGGTTGCTTTAAGTAAAGAGCGAAGCATGGCAAGGTCGGTTATAACGTCGTAAGATACTTCCCAACCCTCATAAGCAGAGCCGCCTTTTGCGTGGTATTTTCCGTCAGCCTCTTTAATAAAACAAGCGGCTATAAAACGCGCGGCGCCCACCATAAATGGCAAAGCCTTTTACTTTAGAAAATCTATATCGCAGGTGTATTGGTGTTGGCGCCAAAAATCAAGGGCAACTTTTGACCGCGGCGCTTGCGTTGGCTCCCTTCATCCGCCACCGGCGGCGGTCGCGACGTCACCTCGGGAACCCTCAGGTCGTTGGTTAAAAATCAATTTCTGTAATAAAAAATGAAAGCACCACAAAAGTGATGCTTTCGTTTTTGGCACGTCGCACCGAAAAAGATATCACCGAATTTTTAGGAAAATCCGCTTGTGACAAGGCTTTTTCGGACTTTTTTATATTTTTTCTCGGTGCGTGTCATAGTTGATGATCTTTCTTGTCCCTTTTTATTGAGAACCGAAAAAGA
>JAZNBX010000009.1:0-58347 GCA_045587265.1 Acutalibacteraceae bacterium
CTCCTTACTTTAAATATATGATTGATTGCGTTGCTAATGGCAAAGCAATTGCTACCGACTGGACAGGTACTATCGAAACCGGTTCTGTTGTTCTTACCGATGTAAACGAAAAAGCTGCTGCTAAAGGCACAGTTGAGAAACTTGCAGACGTAAAAGCAAAACTTTTAGATGGTTCTATCAATGTATTTGATGCTGCTAACTTCACAGTTGACGGCAAAAAGGTGGATTCTAAACTTGCAGATGTAGATACTGATGATAAATTTACACCTGATACTGAGGCTATCGATAACGGCGTATTCTATGAGTCTAAACACCGTTCAGCTCCTTACTTTGATTTAAGAATCGATGGCATCACTCTTCTTGATGAAGCTTATTAATATTAATTAAATTTTACGTTTGAGGCGGGGGAGAACTCCCTCGCCTTAAACTAATTTTGAAGAGATTATTTTTTCTATTAAAAACAGTTTCTTCAAAATTATTTGAACGGAGGTTTATTGTGGAAAAACAACCTGCTATTGAACTAAAAAACATAACTAAGGTATTCGGTAAAGTAGTTGCAAATAAGAATATAAATCTTGTTGCAAATCGTGGCGAAATTCTCTCTATTCTTGGTGAGAACGGTAGCGGTAAAACTACTTTGATGAATATGATTTCCGGCATCTATTTCCCTGATGAAGGTCAAATTTTTATTGACGGTAAAGAGGCTATTGTTACTTCACCTAAAGATGCTTTTGATTATAAAATCGGTATGATTCATCAACATTTCAAACTTGTTGATGTGTTTAGTGCTACCGAAAATATCGTACTTGGTATGAATGATGATAAATATAATCTGAAAAAATCCAAAGAAGAAATTCGTACCATCTGTGAGCAATATGGTTTTGAATTAGACCTCGATAAGAAAATTTACTCAATGGCTGTTTCTGAAAAACAGACGGTTGAAATTATTAAGGTGCTTTATCGTGGCGCTGATATTTTGATTCTTGACGAACCAACGGCCGTTTTAACACCTCAAGAAACAGAGAAATTATTTAATGTTTTACGTCGTATGCGCGATGATGGTAAAGCGATAATAATTATTACCCATAAACTTAATGAGGTGCTTTCTCTTTCTGATAAGGTTGCGGTATTACGCAAAGGCGAGTACGTTGGCACTGTTGAAACTGCTAATACTAATGAAGCCGAACTTACAGAAATGATGGTTGGTAAAAAGGTTGACCTTAATATTAATCGTGATGAACCTGTTAATGCTACCGATAGATTGATAGTTAACAATGTCACTTGCTTAGATAGATTGGGTTCTACTGTGCTAGATAATGTTTCATTTACTGCAAAAAGTGGTGAAATATTAGGTGTTGCAGGTATTGCGGGTTCTGGTCAACGCGAACTTTTAGAATCTATAGCAGGTCTTCAAAGTTTAAATTCAGGTGAGATATTATATCTTAATCCAAAAAGTGGAGAAATTGAAAATCTCCGTGATAAAACTCCTATGCAAATTAGGAATATGGGTGTTAGACTTTCTTTTGTACCTGAAGATAGACTTGGTATGGGCCTCGTAGGTAATATGGATATTGTTGATAATATGATGCTTAGAAGTTATCAAAAAGGCAATTCCGTATTCTTAAAACGAAAAGAGCCAAAAGATTTGGCGCTAAATATTATCGAAAACCTTGAGGTTGTTACACCAAGTGCTAATACACCTGTTAGAAAACTTTCTGGCGGTAATGTTCAAAAGGTTTTGGTTGGACGTGAAATTGCTGCATCTCCAACTGTTTTAATGGTTGCATATCCTGTAAGAGGTTTGGATATTAACTCATCTTATATGATTTACAACCTACTTAATGAGCAAAAATCTAAAGGTGTAGCCGTAATTTTCGTTGGTGAAGATTTAGACGTTTTAATTGAACTTTGCGATAGAATTATGGTTATCGGCTCAGGTAAAATTACCGGTATTGTAGATGGTAGAAATACAACAAAAGAAGAAATTGGTCTTCTTATGACAAAATCCAAGCAGGAAGGAGATAATATTGATGGCTAATAAACCAGCTGCTAAATCACATCGTGAGCCAATTTTCCACGTTGTAAAACGTGATGATATGTCGGCTTTAAAAGCGTGGTTAATTCGTGTAGCAACAATTTTGATTTCCTTTCTAATAGTTGGCGTACTTTCAATGATGGTTAGTGAAAAATCACTTGGCGAAACATATAGAATAATGTTCGTGGGTGTTTTTGGCAGATTGTTTGCAGGTAACACAACTATGCTTTGGAAGTATTTGCAAGAAATTGCTATTCTGTTATCTCTTGCTCTGGCACTTACTCCTGCATTTAAAATGAAGTTTTGGAACTGTGGTGCTGAAGGACAAGCACTTATGGGCGGTCTTGCGTCAATATTTTGTATGATTAACTTCGGTGAAAAACTTCCATATCCTGTTTTGATTCTAGTTATAGCCGTTTCTAGTATTATAGCAGGAGCTATTTGGGGCGTAATTCCCGCAATTTTCAAGGCTTTATTTAACACCAATGAAACGTTGTTTACCCTTATGATGAACTATATAGCAACACAAATGATTGCATATTATGTTTATATCGTTGGCGGTGGCTCTAATGTTATTAATCCTGTTTCTGCAGGTAATTTCCCAACTGTTGGTAATAACGATTATTTTGTTAACATAATGATTGTAACATTGATAACAGTAGTTATGTATATTTATCTTAAATATAGCAAACAGGGATATGAAATTTCTGTTGTTGGTGAAAGCCAAAATACTGCTAGATATATCGGAATTAACGTAAAAAAAGTTATCATTCGCACTATGATTATTTCAGGTGCTCTATGTGGTGTTACAGGTATGTTGCTTGTTGCAGGTAAGGACCATAGTATTAACGTTAATAGCGTTGGTGGTCAAGGCTTTACTGCAATTTTGATTTCTTGGCTCGGTCAGTTTAATCCGTTTATTATGGTAATTATGACCGCTATTGTAATTTTCTTGCGTCTTGGCGTTGCAAAAGTTGCTGATACTGCACTTCTTAACTCGTCATACTCGGAAATAATGGTAGGTATTGTTATACTAATGCTTGTAAGTTGCGAGTTCTTTATTAATTATTCAATTAAACTTCGTCATAATAAGAAGGAGGTAAAATAATGATTATACTTCAGTTTATTTGCCGCGCAATCCTTCTTGGTGTCCCGCTTTTATATGGCTCAGTAGGTGAGATTGTTACCGAAAAATCTGGTCATCTTAATCTTGGTATTCCTGGTACGATGTATGTTGGTGCTATTAGTGGTGTTGTTGGTTCTTTCCTTTATGAAAACTCTTGTGGTAACAACATAGATAATATGTCACCATTTTTAGCAATTTTAATTCCATTGCTATGTGCTATTATCGGTTCTGCTATAATGGGATTGATATATAGTTTCTTAACCGTTACATTACATGCTAACCAGAACGTTACAGGTCTTGCTATTACAACATTGGGCATAGGTTTAGGTAACTTTTTAGGTGCATCGTTAATAAACATAACTGGTAGCGAACTACCTTCAATCGCACTTACTAAAACCAGTTCCTTTTTCTCTGCAAAATTACCTATTGCGGATGATTTGGGATGGTTTGGTCAGTTGTTCCTCTCTCACGATTTTCTGACCTATGTTGCGATTATTATCGCTCTAATTGTATCGTATATTTTAAATCGCACTCGAGTAGGACTTAATTTGAGGTCTGTTGGTGAAAATCCTGCTACTGCAGATGCCGCAGGAATAAACGTTACAAGATATAAATATGTCGCAACCTGTATAGGTAGCGCTATTGCAGGTCTTGGTGGACTTCAATATGTTATGGCTTATGCTTGCGGTGTTTGGTCTAATAATGCTTTTGGTGACCGCGGCTGGATGGCTATTGCTTTGGTTATATTCGCATTATGGAAGCCTTCTATGGCGATAGTTGGTTCGTTCTTGTTTGGCGCGTTGTGTAATGCTAACAACTATATCCAAGGCCTTGGTACAGAAACACAAGAACTATTCAAAATGCTTCCATACGTTGTTACGATAATCGTTCTTGTTATAACAAGTATGCGTAAAAAGAGAGAGCATCAACCACCTCAGCATTTAGGATTATCTTACTTCAGAGAAGAGAGATAGTTAATTAAATTTTAAGGAATGAAACTTATGAAAACCGATGTTTTAATTATTGGCGCAGGTCCTGCAGGTATATTTACTGCGTTGGAAATGATAAGAAAAGGTACCGATAAAAAGATTGTTATTGTTGAAAAAGGTGCTGCTATTGAAAAGCGCAGTTGCCCTAAATACAAAACTAAACAATGTGTAAATTGTAAGCCCTACTGTCATATAACAACAGGTTTTTCAGGTGCAGGCGCTTTTTCTGATGGAAAACTTTCGCTTAGTTCTGATGTTGGTGGAGATTTACCTAAAATCGTCGGTGATTCCCTTGTTAACGAAATGATTAAATACACCGATGGTATTTATCTTGAGTTCGGCGCAGATGAACACGTTGAAGGTATTGGTAACTCTGAAGAGATAAAAGATATTAGAAAGCGCGCAATTCAAGCAGGTCTAAAACTTGTTGACTGTCCGATTCGTCATTTAGGAACCGAAAAAGCACAGGATATATATTATGCTATCGAACAGTATTTGATTAAAAATGGGGTTGAACTAATATTTGGTTATGAGTGTACAGACCTTATTTTAGAAGATAATATTTGCAAGGGCGGATATATTTCTAACGGAAAAGAAAATAGAAAAATTACTGCTGAACACACCGTTGTTGCAACAGGACGTCGAGGCGCAGAGTGGCTTGAACATTTATGTGCAGAGCACGATATTGCTCATGAACCCGGTACTGTTGATATAGGTGTTAGGGTAGAGGTTAGAAATGAGGTTATGGAAAAGGTTAACGAGGTTCTTTATGAGTCAAAGTTAATCGGTTATCCGCAACCATTTAAGAATAAGGTTCGCACATTCTGCCAAAATCCAGGCGGATTTGTAAGTCAGGAGAACTATGATAACGATTTAGCTGTTGTTAATGGTCATTCATATAAAGAATTAAAATCAGATAACACAAACCTAGCTATTTTGGTATCACATAACTTTAGCGTTCCTTTCAATCAACCTATTGCTTATGCTCAAAAGGTTGGTGAACTATGTAATATGCTTGGTGCAGGTCATATTTTGGTTCAGCGCTTTGGCGATATTTTAGATGGAAAGCGCACGTGGCCAAAAGAGTTGGCTCAATCAAACCTTAAACCAACCTTGCCCGATGCTGTTGCAGGCGATATAACCGCCGCAATTCCTTATAGAGCTATGACTAATATTATTAACTTTATTCAAGCGCTAGACCACGTTGTTCCAGGATTTGCATCAACCGAAACTTTACTTTATTCGCCTGAACTAAAATTCTACAGTAATAGAGTTAAAATGGACGAGAACCTAAATACAAGTATTAAAGGTTTACACTGTCTTGGGGATTCAAGCGGTTGGACCAGAGGACTTATGATGGCGTCTGTTATGGGCGTAATTATGGGTAGAAAATTATATTAAAGATAAAAAAGCCTATCGCAAAACGCGATAGGCTTTTTTTAGTTATAAAACAAATTTAGTTTTTCGTTATCTTTATCAATAGCGTTGTTATACTGAATTTTCTCATAATCAGATAACAATGAAGAATATTTATTTTCTTTACCATAGTAGAAGTTATTGCCTTCATTATCAATGCAACCTACTGCACTAACCACGGGAACTTTTTTTGACAACTCTAAGAGGTATTTATTATATTCTGTCATTTTTACATTTGCAGTTTTTAATAAATATGATGAAAGGTAGTTAGCACTAAGTTTTTCTATATATTCTTCTTCAATATCATAGTTTGCCCAGATTATAAAAGGTGTAATATATCGCTTTTGTGATTTTTCTAAAGGTAGTAAATCAATGCTATTAACACCCATTATTTCTTCATAAAAAGATTCCTCAATTGCGGGCTGATGGTCGCCGAACATACATATAATTGTTGGAGTATCTATGTTCTCAAAATAAGTAATTAGTTCCCCGAAGGCTTCGTCCGATTTCTTCATCAACGATAAAAACTGTTCGGTTTTTGGATATGTTCCGTTAGTTGATGTAAGTTTTACTGTGTTTTCGAGGTTTGAATATGATTTTGAGTAACCACCATGATTTTGCATAGTTACGTTGAATAGGAAGAAAGACTGTGTTGTATCGCGTTCTTCATACAGGGAAATCACTTTATCATAATTATATTCATCACTAACGTATTGCCTTAATAGAACATTTTGGTTTGGATAGTGTTCGTTGCATAAATCGTTAAAATATTCATTATCATTGCCACTATCAAAATAATCTAAAAGTATAGATGGTTTGATTACAGATGTTATGCTATAAAAATCTCTGAAACCTAAATGACCATAAACCTTGTTTCTGTTCCAACCACTTGCATAGTAGGGATGGAATGCAGTTTTCGAGTAACCCGAAGAGGTAAGTGTTGATACGAGCGATGATGTTTGATTTTTAACATATAGCATATATGCGTTGCTACCTGCAGGGAAGAATGCAGTTGAATTGCCTGTTAAAAACTCATATTCTGTATTGCTCGTTCCTGCGCCATGAACGGGAACGTACAGATTACCTTTAACTGTGTTTTCAGTTAGACTATTATAAAACGGCATATAATCAATATTAGTGGTAAAATCTCCGCATACCGAAAGGTCGGCAAATGACTCGTTCATAATACAAATAATATCAGGATTTTGTGTGTCGGGATTTTGTGTAGAGTCAGTTTCTTCGGTAACATTATTCATTAGATTTTCAACATCGTCTGCAATGTATCCCGAAGGTTCCATTAAAAACAAATATTTTGTGTTAAGGCAGAAACTTAGTAATGCGCCTGAGTTGTGATATCCTCTTGTTTGATTCCAAAAATCAGGTTCTAATCCACAGTTAGCAAAAATGTTTGTAAAGAAATATATTACGGTAATGGTTGCAGCGGCAAAAGTTGCAGCAAGCCTTGAAATAATTTTTGTAGAGATATGCATTCGGGGCGTTTTTAATTTATATCCTACTACCATTATAAATGCTAATAATATAAAGGAAATAATTATCTGATAGTTAGGAGAGAAGTCATAACTTTCAGCAACACCTTTTGCGGTTGTAATGCCTAGAAAGTCCATTGGCACAAACGGAGAACCCCGAAAGGTGTATAAATAGTAATTTGCCAAACCAAAAGCAAACATAAGTGGGTTAATTACCATAACAGACACTTTTAAACTACCGCTTATAGCATAAACCAAGCCATAAAACAACAGATAAAGAATGTAGTTGTTTATAAAATCGACATAGTACATATTATAAACAAAAACATAATTTAAGCATTCAACCATTGTTATTGAAACTAGAGGTAGTAATAAATATGCCGCTATATTCAGTAAGTTGGCTGTCTTTTCTATTGTGGTAATATTTATAGCAATAATAGCACCACAAACGATTGAACATACTGCGCAAAGCACAAACAATAGTGTTCCGTATTCAATATCGGGATTGATGAATTCTCGATATAATATTCCGAGTAATATTAGTAATATACCGGAAAATATAGCTCCCGTTATGGTTCGTTTTTTAGAAAATTCAAGAAACATTATTTGTTCTCCTTAAAAGATAAATGCTACCATAACTTATACTATAACACATTTTTTAAGAAAATGTTAGAATTTTGTGAAAAAAGATAGAAAAAGAAATAAGGCTGATGAATTCATCAGCCTTAAAAGTTATAGTATTATGCAAATTAGACCACTGCAACCCTCGTTAATTAACCTTTCAAGAGTTTCTTGTAATTTCATTCTGGCATCATCTGGCATTCTTGCTAACTTTGTGTGTAAGCCTTCATTGACTAATTCGTTTAAAGATTTGCCAAATATGTTTGATTCCCAAATTTTAATTGGGTCTTCCTCGAACTCTTTTAGCATATACATAACGAGGTCTTCTGATTGTTTTTCGGAACCAACGATTGGGTTTACTTCGGTGGTAATGTTGGCTTTCATCATATGAATTGATGGTGCGCTTGCTTTTAGTCGTACGCCGTATCTACCGCCTTGACGCATAATTTCGGGTTCTTCTAATGATAATTCTTCTAACGATGGCAAGACAATACCATAGCCCGTGGCTTCGACCTCGTCGATTGCGTTTTGGAATTTCTCGAATTTCCGCTTGGTTTCTGCAAGTCCTGAAATGCAAGCCATAAGCTCTTGGTCACTGTTTATTTGTAAGCCGCTTGTTTCGGTAATTATTTTGTAGAACAGACTATCTTCAAGATTGACGTTAATTTCAGCGTTTCCGTTGCCAAGTGATATGCTTTTAACATTAGCATTTGTTATATGTTCGCTATCGTTTAAACATTCAGTGGCTTTGTCTATTTCACTGATTCGTTTAACATTACTAAAGCAGTTCATAAGGCTTGTGCTAATATCGTTTTTAAGCCAATGTGTTGCTGAAAGCGCGTTTAGCCACGTTGGAATATTTACTGATATTACTTTAATAGGGAACTCTAATAATATAATAGAAATAATATTTTTAATTTCATCTAAGTCAATATCAACGCAACTTACCGGTAAAACAGGGATTTGATATTTTTGTGATAATGATAAAGCCAAACTTTTTGTGCTATCACTATGCGGATTTATAGAGTTTAATAAGATAACAAATGGCTTATTTATGCTTTTTAATTCATGGATTACTCTTTCTTCGGCCTCTTCATATTCTTCACGTGGGATTTCGCTAATACTGCCGTCGGTTGTTACAACTAAGCCAACCGTTGAATGCTCAGTTATAACCTTTTGTGTACCAATCTCTGCAGCCATATTAAAAGGAACAGGCTCGTTAAACCATGGAGTCATTACCATCCGTGGCTGTTCGTCCTCGATATATCCTATTGAACTTGGAACAATATATCCGACACAGCCAATCA
Source organism: Acutalibacteraceae bacterium (assembly GCA_045587265.1). GTDB lineage: Bacteria > Bacillota > Clostridia > Oscillospirales > Acutalibacteraceae > UMGS1532. The sequence continues at coordinate 8,982 of JAZNBX010000009.1, forward strand.
TTCTTACTTTTAAATTCATTTTATCCTCAACGGTTATTTCAACACCGTTTTCAGGGATGAATTTCGGCTCTGTAGTCATTATTGTCCTTCCGCTTGCGGATTGTGGTAATTCATCGTTTGCTCTAGAACGTTCATAATCGCTCTCAATGTTTGGCAAAACAAGTTTTTCCATAAATTGTTGTATAAAGGTGGATTTACCTGAACGAACAGGGCCTACAACACCGATATAAATATCTCCGCCAGTGCGCTCGGCAATATCTTTGTATATCTTTGCACTATTTATCATAAAACCGTCCTCCTAAAAAAACAATAACTCTGTTTGTAAAAATGTATGAGGACGAGAATAATTTTATTACTATATTACAGTATACATTTTATTAAGTTGACCGTTTGCGTAAAAACAAAACAAGCAGTAAGACCAATCAAGGTGGGTATAATTACTGAAATTATACTCCATTTAAAACTTTTCGTTTCTTTAGCAATGGTAAGGCAGGTAGTAGAACAAGGCCAGTGAAACATACAAAACAACATTGTAGAAATTGCGGTAGTGTAACTCCATCCATTTAATGTAAGCAGTTCTTTTAGTTGTATCAAACTGGTGTAATCGTTTATCGTTCTACTGCTTAAATAGGTCATAATGATTATCGGTATAACAATTTCGTTCGCAGGAAAACCTAGTATAAATGCAAGTAGAATTACACCGTCTAATCCAAAAGGCGCTGCAAAACCATTTAGAAAAGCACTGCAAATATTTAATAAACTAGTGTTATCTATTGTAATGTTTGCCATTAGCCAAATTATCATTCCTGCAGGTATAGAAACAACAATAGCACGAGAAAGCACAAAAATTGTTCTGTCAAATAATGAACGTACAATAATTTTAGTGAATTGAGGTGTTCTGAATGGTGGTAATTCCAAAGCGAATGAAGATGGCATACCTTTTAAAATGGTTTTTGATAATAATTTTGAAACCATAAAGGTCATCGCAACACCTAATATTATTACTGATAATAGAATGAGTGTAGAAGTCATCTGACTTAATATTCCGGTCGCGGTTCCAACAAAAAACATAGATATAATTGCAATAAGTGTTGGGAATCTTCCGTTACAAGGTACTAGGCTATTGGTTATAATTGCAATCATTCTTTCTCTAGGCGATTCAATGATTCTGCAACCGACTACTCCTGCGGCGTTACACCCAAAACCCATACACATAGTGAGCGCTTGCTTTCCGCAAGTGTTCGCTTTTCTAAAATGGTCATCTAAATTAAAAGCAACTCTAGGTAAATAACCAAAATCTTCAAGAATAGTAAAAAGAGGGAAGAAGATAGCCATAGGTGGCAACATAACCGACACCACCCACGCAAGTACTCTGTATCCGCCGTGAACGGTAATGCCAATTATATATTCATTTACGCCTAAATTTACAAGATTATTATCAAGCCAATCTTCGATAGAAAACAATAGATTACCAAGTATTTCTGATGGATAATTCGCCCCCGAAAGTGTTAACCAAAATATAAAAAAAAGTAATAGTAGCATTATTGGTACGCCCGTGATTCTGCCAGTAAGTATTTTATCAAGTTTTCGGGCTCTTTCTTTGGCTTTGCTGTCACAATCGGTAACTACTTCGCTTGCTATATATTCTGCCGTTAAAATTGAGCAACACACGTTAGCTTGGTCTATTTCACAAGGCTTCAGTGAGTCGTTCTTTGAGAATAGTAGTTCATTTAAATCTATATCTAGATGCTTTGCAATTTTTTCAAGAGTATTTGTTTCTCCCTCAAGTATTTTAAGAGCTATCCATCTTGGATTAAGATTTTTACAGTTTATGTTATCGAGCTTTGGTAACAGACTATTTATTGCGTCTTCAATTTTTTGTGGATATTTAACCTTAAGGTTACCACCATAATTTTTCTTGCAGGCATATTTTATAAGATTTTCTACACCTTTAGAACTCCTCGCAGCCATCGGTATAACGGGGGCTGATAAAAGTTTTGACAATTTTGAATAATCAATTTTGATGTTTTTCTTTTTGGCTTCGTCAGTAAGGTTTACGCAAATTATTACGTTTTTATATATTTCTAAGCATTGTATTGCAAGGTTTAGGTTTCTTTCAAGACAGGTTGCATCACAAACTACCGCTACTATATCAGGATTTTCAAAGCAAATATAGTCCCTTGCAACCTCTTCTTCGGGTGACGTTGCCTTTAATGAATATGTACCCGGTAGGTCAACTATTTTAATAGTTTTATCATTGAATTTGCAAAAACCTACCGCACCACTAACTGTTTTTCCCGCCCAGTTTCCAGTGTGCTGATGCATACCCGTTAATTCGTTAAAAACGGTACTTTTCCCAACATTTGGATTACCCGCAAGGGCTATTGTAATGTTTTTATTGTCAGTCTTATTCACACATATTACCCCTTGCGGTTTATTGTGATTTTTGCGGTATCAGAATTTCTTAATGCAATTAAAGCACCTCTTATGTTATACGCAATAGGATTTCCTTTAGGGCTTTTTAAAACACTTTGCACCTTCGTACCATTGATTAGTCCTAGGTCATTTAATCTGCGTTTTATTGCGCCTTTTAATGCAATATCTGTTACTGTGGCAGTTTCTCCAATAGGTAACTCATTAAGTGTCATCATTATCAGTTCCGTTCTATATAATTTGCTTAGTATTATTTTACTCATAAATTTATTTATTGTTACTTATTGATTTAGTAGAGAAACTTCGGTCAATAATAGGTATAAATACATATCAAGTCTTGACTTTCTTTAAAGAAAAAGGTAAAATATATTAGATTATACTAATTTGGATATTTATGCACATTTACATATTAAATTTGGAGGTAAAACATGGCTCAACAACCCAATAAGAGCAAACCTAATAAACATCAAGATAAGAAAATTAATAAGTCTAACGCGAAGAATAAAGAAAAACTAAATAATACAAAAAAATCTAACAAGAATAACACAACTAAAAAACGTAAACCATCAACACAAAAAAAGCAATCTGGTAAAAAGAACAATAAAAACTTATTGCCTTTGCGTGTAATACCATTAGGCGGTTTAAATGAAATTGGTAAAAACATTACTTTGTATGAATACGGTAATGATATAATTTTGGTAGACTGTGGCATGGCGTTCCCGGATGATGACCTACCGGGCGTTGATATTGTAATACCCGATTTCACATATATCCTTAAAAACAAAGATAGGGTAAGGGGCTTGGTGGTTACACACGGTCACGAGGACCATATTGGTGCTATTCCATATCTTTTAAAAGAGATAAACGTTCCTATTTTCAGCACTCGTTTAACAATAGGTTTAATAGAAGGCAAACTTAAAGAACACAATCTTTTAAGTAATGCCAAACTCAATCCTATTGTTCCTGGCGAAAAGATTTCTTTGGGCGAGTTTACAGTTGAGGCTATACACGTAAACCACTCAATCCCTGATGCTTGCGGATTCGCAATTACTTGTGGCGCAGGTACAGTAATTCAAACTGGCGACTTTAAAATTGATACTACTCCAATAGACGGAAATGTTATTGATATTGCTCGTTTTGCAGAGTTTGGCAAAAAAGGCGTTTTGGCGCTTCTTTCAGATTCAACTAATGCGGAGCGTGCGGGTTATACTCAATCTGAAAGTCTGGTTGGTGGCTCTTTCTCTAATTTGTTTAGAAAAGCAGAGGGACATAGGATTATAGTTGCGACCTTCTCGTCTAACATTCACAGACTGCAACAAATTATTGATGAGGCTGTGAACTGTGGCAGAAAGGTTGCGGTTTCAGGCCGAAGTATGATTAACGTTGTTGCAGTTGCAAGTGAATTAGGTTACCTGAATATACCTAAAGGCGTTTTAATCGAACTTGATATGGTAAACCGATATACCCCCGGTGAAATTGTTATTATAACAACGGGTAGCCAAGGTGAACCAATGTCTGCGTTGCATAGAATGGCGTATGGTGACCATAAGCAACTCGGAATACTTCCAGGGGATATGATTATCATTTCTGCAACTCCCATTCCCGGAAATGAAAAACTTGTTGGTAAAATAATCAATGAGTTGATAAAACTCGGCGCAAACGTTGTGTATGAAAAAATGTATGATGTGCACGTTTCGGGACACGCTTGTGCAGAAGAATTGAAACTTATGTTAAGCATTACCAAACCTAAGTTTTTTGTTCCTGTCCACGGAGAACAAAAACACTTATTTAAGCATGCTAATTTAGCCGTACAAATGGGCATTAGTAAGAAAAATATTTTAGTAACCGAAATCGGTAAGGCTATAGAGTTCAAAAACGGCGAAATGAAGGTTGTTGACTCGGTTCCTGCGGGCAGAGTTTTGGTTGACGGAATCGGTGTTGGCGATGTTGGTAGCGTTGTTTTACGTGACCGTAAACATCTTGCTGAAGACGGATTGGTTGTTGTTACTTTGACCGTTGATTCAGTAACGGGAGAGGTAGTTTCTGGCCCTGAAGTTATATCGCGCGGTTTTGTTTTTGTAAGAGAAGCCGAGGATATGTTTTATGATTTGCGCGAGGTTGCTTGCGACGTTATTGAACGTTGTTACGATAAAGGCATTTTTGATAGAAGCGCACTTAAAGCACGACTTCGCGATGCTGTATCAAAATTCCTATATGAAAAAACCAAAAGAAATCCAATGATATTACCAATCATTTTGGAGATTTAATTTATCGATAAAGGAGTGATTATTTTGAAACAAACAAGTAAGTACAATGCGTTCATTACTTTGTATGTTGTGTTGCTTTTATTGCTTGTTCTTAACACTGTTTTCGCTTTCTTTGTTAGTCTTAAAATGTGTTTAGTTTCGGCACTAATCACTCTCGTTGGTGTAATTGTTACTATTGTTAGGTTTTTTACCTTTAATACATCGTTTAAACAACTTTTGCTAGCGTTAGAGGAAAGCGCATCTATAAATTCAAAAACGTTATCAGAATTCGGTTTGCCTGCAATCATAGCATCCGAAGATAATGAGATAATTTGGTATAACAATTCGTTTTCAAAGTTAACCAAAAATATTGAGTATTTTGGAGCAGATGTGTCTGAGATACTTAATGCTGATTTGCTCAAACTGGAATCTAACGCGGTATGCGAGGCGAGGTTTAACGGCAGGGAATATGACCTGTTTAGAACATACGTCCCATCTAAAAAGGATAATTATTATATCTATTATTTGGTTGATAACTCCTCGTTAAAGCGTGCAGCACGTGAATATTATGCTACAAGACCTGTTGTAATGGTTATAGCTACTGACAACTTTAATGAGTCGTTGCGAGATAGTAAAGATAGCGAACGTTCAGCATTCTTGGGCGCAATTCACGGAGAAATAGAAAAATGGCTTTCCGAAATAAATTCAATTAGCATAAATATTGGCGCAGGCACGATTCACGTTGTACTTGATGAGCGTGGGCTTAAAAAACTCAGTGAAAGTAAATTTTCAGTTTTAGAGGCTATCAGAAAATTGAAACTTGGTAACTTTGGCGGCGTCACGCTTTCTGTTGGAATTGGCAGAGCAGGCTCAACTTATTCCGAGACAGAGTTACTTTCTAAACAGGCATTAGATATGGCGCAAAGCCGAGGTGGCGACCAAGTAGTTATTAAAAATAGTAATAATGAGTATAAGTTTTTTGGCGGACTTTCTTCTGCTAAAGAGCAAAGGACCAAGGTGCGCGTAAGAACAGTATCTTCTGCTATTTTAGAGATGATAAATGCAAGTTCAAAGGTTGTATTGATGGGACATCAATATTCCGACCTTGATTGTTTGGGTTCTGCTTACGGCTTGGCTTCAATTTGCGCTGATTTAGGCAAACAAACTTACATTGTGTTTGACAAAGACAAAACCTTGGCACTTCCGCTATACAACTATGTTTCTTGTAATGATTCAAGAGTTTCTTTTGTAAGTGGTACAAGTTTATATGACGTGGTTGACGAAAAAACGCTGTTAATTATTCTAGATACACACAGAGCGGCGTTTTTAGAGTGTCCCGAATTATATGATTTAATCAAGAATGTAATAGTTATAGACCACCACAGAAAAGCGGTAGATGCTATAGATAATGCGGTTATTTTCTATCATGAAACTGCGGCATCCTCTGCTTGTGAAATGGTTACCGAACTTATCGAATATATGCCGAGAGCTAAAATTAGTGAATTTTCGGCAAATGCATTACTTAGCGGAATAACTCTTGACACTAAAAATTTCTTTTTGCATACAGGTGTTAGAACGTTCGAAGCGGCATCAAAACTTAAAGCCGCCGGCGCAGATACAATTCTAGTAAAAAGAATGTCATCGGACAATATGCGCACATATTCGAGAAAATCATTGATTGTATCAAGAGCGGAAATTTATAATGAATGTGCGATTGCTTTTGATGACCAAATGGATGATGTTACCAGAATCGCGTCGTCGCAATCAGCAGATGAAATGTTATATCTTGAGGGTGTAAAGGCATCCTTTGTGTTATATAAAACAGAAAAGTCTGTTAATATTTCATCACGTTCTTATGGACAAGTTAACGTTCAGTTGATTATGGAGAATTTGGGCGGTGGCGGTCATCATAATATGGCGGCTTGCCAACTAGATGTCCAAGATATTGAAACTGCAAAACAAATGCTTATCAAAGCAATAGATAATTACAATAATAATTAAGGAGAGGATATATATGAAGGTTGTACTTACTGCCGATGTAAAAGGTAAAGGAAAAAAAGGTGAATTGGTAACTGTTTCAGACGGATATGCCAGAAACTTTTTGTTCCCTAAAAATCTTGCTATTGAAGCCGATGCATCTGCTTTGGGTGAACTTCGCAGCAGAGAAGAATCAAAAGCGCATCATATAGCGGTTGAAAAACAACAGGCTACCGACATAGCTAATAATATTAACGGCAAGAACATAGTTATTAAAGCAAAAGCGGGCGCTAGCGGAAAACTTTTTGGCGCTATTACATCTAAAGAAATTTCTGCAGAACTCAAAAAAGCATTTAATATCGATATAGATAAAAGAAAAATTACAATGAAGGATATTAAAGCATTCGGTTCATATAGCGCAGAAGTTAAACTATATAACGGCATTTCTGCATCAATTAACATTAAGGTTGAGGAATAATTATGGCTGATACAAAATTTATGGATTTTACCGGCGAACAATTACCGTTTTCACTAGAAGCGGAGCAGTCGGTTTTAGGCGCAATACTTATTGAACCGTCTAGTTTGTTGCAGGTTGCAGACACCTTAAAACCTTTTCATTTTTATATTCCACAACATCAGGCAATTTTCAAAGCACTTACCGATATGTTTGAACTAAATTCAACAATTGACCTCGTTACTTTGCTTGAGTGGTTAAAGAAAAATGGTGTGTATGATGATGCGGGCGGAAAAGAATATCTAACCCGTTTGGCACAATCTGTACCATCTGCTGCTAATATCAACACATATTCGAGTATTGTTCGCGAAAAATACACAGTTCGCGCGCTAATTGTTGCATCGCGGGATATCATTAGTGATGCTTCTGATGGCAAGACCGAACCGGGTTTGTTGCTTGATAGTGCAGAACAACGAATTTTTAATATTAGACAAGACAAAGATGTTGCAGGCCTAAGACATATTGGTGATATTATTGAGAATGAAACCTTTGTTCGTCTTTCTAAACTTGCTAATGAGGAAACAAGGAAGGATTATGTTGGTATTCCTTGTGGCATCTCTGCTGTTGATAAGTACACAACAGGTCTTAATAAATCAGACTTAATTATTATTGGTGCTCGTCCTGGTATGGGTAAAACCTCTTTTTGTCTTAATATTGCAAGAAATGTTGCAGTAAACAGTGGCAAAACCGTTTGTTTCTTCTCTTTGGAAATGACTCGTGATCAGTTAGCACAACGTATGCTATCAAATGAGGCTTGTATTAAGAGTGAAAAATTACGTACCGGCGAATTAACTGAGGAAGATTTTGTAAACCTCGGTATTGCTAGCGAAAGGCTCAGCAAGGCGCCAATTTATTTTGATGAAACCTCAGGCATTACAGTTCCTGAAATTAAAGCAAAAGTCCGCCGAATGAACGGCAAATGTGATGTTGTTATGATTGACTATTTGGGACTTTTGCGTTCGACAGGTACAAAAGAAAATCGTGTGCAAGAGGTTTCGGAAATCACTAGAAACTTAAAGATTATGGCTAAAGAACTTCAAATTCCGGTTGTTTGCTGTGCTCAGCTTAACCGTGGCACCGAAGGAAAAGGCGGCTCGCACATTCCTGCGCTTTCCGACCTTCGTGAATCGGGTTCTATTGAGCAGGATGCAGATATAGTTTTGTTCTTACACAGAGAAGGTTATTATGCTTCAAGTGATGGACAAACCGCCGACCAAAACAAAGCACAGTGTATTATTGCTAAAAACCGTCATGGTGAAACTGCTACTGTTGATTTACATTGGGATGGTCAGTTTACTAGATTTTCGTCTCAGGATGTGTTCCACTAATGCTAGGGAAACTAATTAAAACTATTGATACATATTCTATGCTGGATAAAGGTATAGATGTGTTAGTAGCCCTTTCGGGTGGTGCTGATTCTGTTGCCCTTTTAATGGCACTTAATGAGATTTCTGCAAAATATTCAATTAAACTTTCTGCAATTCACGTTAATCATAATTTACGTGGGGATGAGTCTATACGCGATGAAAAATTTTGCAGAGATTTATGTGAATTGTTAGGTGTTTCGCTAGTTGTAGAGAGCGTGGATGTTAAGGAAATTGCTAAAATAACGGGCGAAAGCATAGAATTATGCGCTAGAAACTTACGTTATCAACTTTTTTCTAAACACGCTAAAGGCGTTATTGCAACAGCGCATACGGCTTCAGATAATGCAGAGACCATTATATACAATCTTTGCCGAGGAAGTGCTATTTCTGGAGTTGCAGGAATTCCGCCTGTAAGAAATAACATAATAAGACCTCTTATTAACTGTACAAGAGAGGATATAATTAACTATCTTGATTCAATAAATCAATCATTTGTTAATGATAGCACTAATGACACTGACGATTATACGCGTAATAAAATCCGTCACAACATAATACCATTGTTGCTTGATATAAACCCGTCACTATTTGACGCTTGTAGCAGAGCATCTGCTCTTTTAAGACAAGATGACTCTTATCTGGCTAGAATTAGCAACCAAGAGTTCGATAAATTTTACTCAAATGGTGTTATTTCTAAAGAGGTCAAAAAATTAGATATTGCAATTTTAAGCCGTGTTCTTGGGTTGTTTTTTACAAGGGAAATTGGTATTAAACCCGAATTTTTGCATATTTCACAAATGCTTTCGGTAGTAAACGGCGAAGCAAAAAGATGTTCTTTGCCAAAAAGTATGCAGTTTGAATCGTCTAAAAATGGTTACTGTATTACTAGAGTTACAACGAAAGAAGACGTTTGCGAACACATCAAATTTGACTACGAAAGTCTGTCTAATTTCTTTCCTGATGTGAAATCTTTGGATTATTCGGAATATAAAAATTTATGTAATGTTAACAATTTGTTATTCAAATATTCAATTGACTGTGATAAAATTAAAGGCAACGTAGTTATCAGAACCAGACAGGCGGGGGATAAGTATAGACCTGTTGCAAGAAAGGTTACTAAAACGTTACGCAAACTTTTATCAGAGGCAAAGGTTACAAACGAGCAAAGCAACTCGCTTTTGCTTCTTTGTGATGATAATGGTATCTTCTTTTCAAATTTGTTTGGTATAGATGAGAGGGTAGTTGTTAATAGTAATTCAAAAAATATTGTAGTTTTATGCAATGCGGAGGTTAAACTATGATTAACGATATGGAGAAAGTACTTCTAAATGAAGAAAGAATTAAAGAAATCAATAAAAAGTTAGGAGAGCAAATATCAAAGGATTATGAAGGTAAAAAACTTCTGTTGGTTTCGATATTAAAAGGCGCAGTTGTGTTTATGTCGGATATAATGCGTGAAATTAAAATTCCTTGCAGAATTGATTTTATGGTTGTGTCGTCCTACGGCAAAGGCACAAAAACTTCGGGTGTTGTTAAAATTGTTAAGGATTTAGACATTAATCTAGAAGGTTATGACGTACTTATAATTGAAGATATTTTAGATACCGGTTTAACGCTTTCGTACATAGTAGATATCTTAAAAAGCAGAAAACCAAATAGTGTTAAGATATGTACTTTCCTTGATAAGCCTGAGCGTAGAGTTGCTGATATAAAAGCAGATTATGTTGGCGCTACCGTTCCGGATGAATTTATCATTGGATATGGTTTGGATTATAATGAAAAGTATAGAAATGTACCTGTTGTAGGTGTTTTAAAGCCTGAAATATATAGTTAAGTATTGGGTATTACTTAAAGGAGTTGTCCGTTTTTGAAAGAAAATATTAAAAAAACACTGCTGTATATAATCATTCCGATTATACTGATTGGCTCTGTTTTAATGGCAAAAACCTTCACTAAGAAAAGTGAAGAGAAAAAGTATTATCAGATAGTCCAAATGTTCTATAACAACGAAGTATCTGAATATACTTTGAATTTATACAGTGGAGAATTAAGATATAAATTACGTGATAATGATAATGCAGTTTATCGTTATTCTGTTCCAAATGTTTCACTATTTGAATCTGATATCCACGAAAGTGTAATTAAAAACAATATTGAAAATAAAGATAGTGAAAATAAAATAATCAAAGGCGATTACGTTAATAGTGGCAGTCAACTTGGCACAATATTTAGTATTGCGCCCACCTTGTTATTGCTTGGTGGAATGGCATTTTTCTTGTTCTTCACTTACCGTCGTATGAATTCAATGGGCGGTAGCGATAAGATAATGGGATTTGGCAAAGCTAAAATCAAAAATCCTGCTCAAGACGGCAAGAAAACAACATTTTCTGACGTTGCAGGCGCAGACGAAGAAAAAGAAGAACTTTCGGAAATCGTTGAGTTTTTGAAGGCTCCACAAAAGTTTAAAGAACTGGGCGCAAGAATACCAAAAGGCGTACTACTTGTAGGCCCTCCCGGCACGGGTAAAACCTTGCTCGCACGTGCAGTAGCAGGTGAAGCAGGTGTTCCTTTCTTCTCAATTTCGGGTTCTGATTTTGTTGAAATGTATGTTGGTGTCGGTGCATCGCGTGTTCGTGATTTGTTCGAACAGGCTAAAAAGCATTCGCCCGCAATTATATTCATTGATGAAATTGATGCAGTAGGTCGCCAAAGAGGTGCAGGCCTTGGCGGTGGACATGACGAAAGAGAACAGACCCTCAACCAGTTGTTAGTTGAGATGGACGGATTTAGTTCTAATCAAGGGGTTATTGTTATTGCGGCAACTAACCGCCCCGATATTCTTGATAAAGCATTGTTGCGTCCTGGCCGTTTTGACAGAAGGGTTACCGTTAATTATCCTGACGTAAAGGGCAGAGAAGAAATATTAAAGGTACACGCAAGAGGCAAGCCACTAGGTCCTGATGTTAGTTTGAAAACTATTGCTCGTTCTACCGCAGGCTTTACGGGTGCAGACCTTGAGAATCTTCTTAATGAGGCTGCTTTGCTAGCCGCCAGAGAAGGCAAAAAAGCAATAACCCAACCTAATGTCGATGAGGCAACAATAAAGGTTGTGATGGGTAGTGAAAAACGCTCTCACGTTATTAGCGATAAGGATAAAAAAATCACCTCGTATCACGAGGCGGGTCACGCTATTGTATCGTATTTCTTGAATACTCAAGACCCTGTTCATCAAATATCGATTATTCCTAGAGGTATGGCGGCAGGATATACAATGTATATACCAACCGATGACAAAACACATATGTCGCGCAATCAAATGATTGAGGATATTTGTTCGTTACTTGGTGGTAGAGCCGCAGAACAACTTACTCAAGATGATATTTGCACAGGTGCTTCTAATGATATTGAAAGAGCTACCGAACTTGCTAGAAAAATGGTTACTAAGTTTGGTATGAGTGAAAAACTCGGCCTTGTAACCTATGGTACAGGCGATAATGAAGTTTTTCTTGGCAGAGATTTTTCTGCTACACCTAACTATTCAGAGCAAACTGCCGCACTTATTGATAGCGAAATCGAAAATATTGTTATGACACAATACAATAGAGCGTTAGATATTTTAAATAATTCTATGGATAAACTACACGAGGTTGCTAAAGAGTTGTTTATGAATGAGAAAATTGACGGTGAAGACTTTAGAGCGATTATGGAAAACAAAAACCAAGCAGACCTCGAAGAAAGTAACAAATAACAAAAAATCAGGTGGAAATCCACCTGATTTTTTACTTTTTAATCTTATTTGAATCGTTGTTATATATATCGCAAATAATTTTTTTGATTTTCAATGCTTTTCTTGCAGATATATCCAATTCTTCGAGCCCTAAAATAGAAATATAAAATTGCCTTATTTGAACAGCGTGTTGCGTACCCCAATAATCTTTTCCGCCTGAATATGATACGAGTTTTTGTGGGGAGTTCTCAACATATTTTTTGCGAGCCGTCGTTGTAGTTAATAACTGCGCTTTTGTATGAGAAGATTGCATTACCATTTTCGCAATATAATCTAATTTCTATAGGCTCGTCAATTAAGTAGTTGTTCATATCATAAAAACTTAGTATTGTGCCGTTTTCGTATTTAATAAGCCCTTCACCTGTATCCTCAACTACCATAGATGGATGATTTCTGCTGCTAAGCGTAGATTGAATTTCGATAGGGGTTGAATCAATCATCCAGTTAGCAAGGTCTAGTGAATGAATGGCTTTGTCAATAATAACGCCGCCACCTTCTTTATCCCAAGTGCCTTTCTAATCCGAACTATTGTAATAATCGTTAGGTCTATACCAAGTTAGTGTAGTTCTGCCGCACTTAACTTTACCTAGTTTTCCGAAAACAATTCTTTCTTTCACCAAAGCGGAGGGGGTATTGTATCTGCATTGAAAAATTATTCCATATTTTAGGTTTGTTTTTTCTGCGGTTTCAACAGCATTTAGCGCATCCTCATAGTTAATGCTCATAGGTTTTTCGCTAAGTACATTAACACCTCTTTTAAATGCATCGCAGGCAACAGATGTGTGTAGATAGTGGGGTAAGCATATATGTACAGCGTCTAATTCTTCCGATTCTAACATTTCGATATGGTTATAATAAGCCTTGGTGCTGTATTTTTCTGCAATATTATTTTTCGCGTTGTTTTAAAGATGAATTTAAACTTTCGCCAAAATAGTTTGTTGCGCTTTACAAAATTTAATAGATTTTTTACAAGAATATGCTAAATAATCATTGACTTGATTTGGCGTTTTTGATAAAATAAATATAATAATGGCATAATGGAGGCTGCTGCTTTGATTAAAAAGATATTTGCCGTGTTTTTGGCTTTGAATATGCTTGGTTCTTCTGTGTGTTTTGCTACAGACAATTGGGGAGATAACAATAATAGTGACAATGATAATATTGTTGATGAAATAACCTGGCTTGAAAGTGATACATATATCATTTCGGATAATTATGTATTAGGTGTTAGCGCAGGAACAACTCTTAATGATTTTAAATCCAACTTTAAAAATGCAGGCACTAATTATGAAAACATTATCATAGAAACAGATAAAATTAAAACAGGCGATGCTGTTAGGTTCAAAAATAATGATGAAACGTATTTCGTTGTAGTTGATGGTGACGTTGATAAAGACGGCGATGTTGATGTTACCGACCTTCAACTTACCAATGAAATCACAAGTAAGTCAGACAATAATTCGTTAGAATTTAAGGCTGCTAATATCGATAAATATAATGGTGTTAATGTTGTGGATGTAGTAATCATACGTTCTTTAATATTGCAATAACGCTTAAGCATAGGAGTATTATATGTCAGATATAAAAAATATAATTGGCATCGATATTGGCGGAACAAAATGCGCAGTCATCTATGCGAACGTTACCGAAGATAATATTGATATTATAAACAAAAAGAAAATTAAAACCGATAATGATAAAGACCCACACGAGATAATTGATGAGTTTTGCGAAATTATTGATGAAATTGCTAACTCTGATGAGATTGATGCTATAGGAATTTCTTGTGGTGGTCCACTTGATTCAAAACGCGGCATTATAATGCGCCCACCCAACCTTCCAAAGTGGGACGATATACATATTGTTGATATTCTGAAGGATAGATATAATATCCCCGTAAATCTTCAAAACGATGCTAATGCTTGCGCTTTGGCCGAGTGGAAATACGGCGCAGGAAAAGGCACACAAAATATGATTTTTATGACCTTTGGTACAGGTCTTGGGGCAGGGCTTATATTGGACGGCAGACTGTATGCCGGTACTAATGATAATGCGGGCGAAGCTGGACATATCCGTTTGTCTGAAAATGGTCCTGTAGGCTTTCACAAGGCAGGTTCGTTTGAGGGCTTTTGTAGTGGCGGTGGACTTGCACAGTTAGGTTATACGTTAGGTTTAGAAGCCTATCAGGCAGGTAACTGTCCACAATATTTTGACCCTGCGATAGCACCCGAAGGTATAAATGCAAAGACCATAGCAGACGCCGCCGACAATGGCGATGAGGTTGCAATAGAAGTCTATCGCAAGTGTGGTGAATATCTTGGCAGAGGTTTGTCTATTTTAATTGATATTCTTAATCCTGAAAGAATTGTTTTGGGCAGTGTATTTAAGCGTTCTCACAATCTTTTATGGGAACCCGCGAAAAAGGTGATTGACCGAGAAGCATTGAGTCTTTCTGCTAAAGTTTGCGAGGTTGTGCCTGCAGAACTTGATGAGAATTTAGGCGATTTTGCTGCAATAACAACCGCAGTATATGGAATGTAAAAAGGTGATTTTATGGATAGAATTTTAGAACTTACTACTCGTTTCCCAGAACTTAAAATTTGTAGCGAGGATGTTTTAAACGCAGTTAATGCGATAATTGATTGCTACAAGGCAGGCGGTAAGGTTTTGATTTGTGGCAACGGAGGCAGTTCTAGTGATAGTTCGCATATTGTTGGCGAATTTATGAAAGGTTTTTTGAAATTAAGACCTTTAAGTGCTAAAAAAAGAGCTGAACTTAAAAGTAATTGTGCAGATATTACCGATGAACTTCTTGATAACTTGCAAGGCTCTTTACCTGCTATAAACTTAACTGAAAACTCTGGTATTATCTCTGCTTTTGCGAATGACGTTGACCCTGTAAACGTATATGCACAGCAGGTTTTAGGCTATGGCAAAAAAGGTGATGTTTTAATTGGTATTACAACATCCGGAAACTCTGGCAATGTTCTAAACGCTTGTAATCTTGCAAAAGGTTTAGGATTGACAGTTATTGGACTTACTGGTCGCGATGGCGGTAAATTAAAAAATGCTAGCGATATTTGTATTATTGCACCCGAACATGAAACTTTTAAAATCCAAGAACTTCATCTACCAATATATCATTGCATTTGCGCTATGGTTGAAGAAGCTTTTTATACTGAATAGAGGTTTAAAATGAACTATAATAGACGCTATGAAACAGATAACTACCCAAAAACGTTTGGCGAAGCTGTTAGAAAAATCATGTCTAACGCTTGCCTTGCTGCAATAATGTGTATCATAGTTTATATGTCGATTTTGTTTATATATAGAAGCGTTGGTAACCCTACTGTAATTGGATACACGCAAACCGTTATGGAATTCAATAGCGATGGTGAAGCAATTTCAGAAAAACAAACAAAAACATATTACTTCAAAGATGGCGATAATAAGGAAGTTCCAGAAAGCACAGAGTCAACCTACTATAATAAACTTTATGGTAAAGATGCTTTTCCTGAAGTATTTTCGCAGATTTTAATGTTTATAATTAGCGCTTTTATGATATACAGTAATGCGTGGGGCTTTGGTTCACATAGCAACAATAGTGATAAAATTGCAGGCAGGAAACATAACGCATTTACAGGCATTAAGTTAGCGTTGATTTCTAGTGGCGCTTTCTTTATATCATACCTTGTGATGTTATTTTCTAAATTGGTAGTTTCATTTAATTTTGCCATGTCCTTGTTTGGACTAGTAAATGCTTCATATTTGCCGTTGCTTAACGCTTTTGTTGAGAACGATAATGGCACAACAGGTTTAGTAGCTGTACTAAACAATAGCCCAAATGATTTTTCTTGGACAGGTATGTTGATAATGCTAATTCCCCTTGTAATAAAAATCATTACTTGTTTTGTTGGATATGAACTTGGATATAGAAATCTTTCAATTAAAGAAAAAATTATTTATAAAGGTTAATTTTTCGCAATGCGAAATCAATATATTTTAGGAGTGATACATAATGGCTAACAGAAAGTTAGTTACATTTGACTACGGTGCTACAAGCGGTCGTGCTATTTTAGGCAAATTCGATGGTAGCAAAATTACAATCGAAGAGTATCATCGTTTTGATAATCAACCCGTTAAAGTTAATGGACATATCTACTGGGATATTTTAAGATTGTTCCACGAACTAAAGCAAGGTTTGATTAACATTTCACGCGCCGGAATTAAAGATGTTGATAGTATCGGTGTTGACACTTGGGGCGTTGACTTTGCATTATTGGATGAAAACGGAATGCTTCTCAACAACCCTTTCAATTATCGCGATTGTCTTACAGATGGCGCTATGGAAAAGGCTTTTGAGGTTGTTCCTGCAGAAGAATTATATAGCAGAACGGGCATTCAGTTCATTAAATTCAATACCTTATTCCAATTAACTTCATTAAAAGAGAAATATCCAAGGCTATTGAAAGATGCTAAAGACTTATTGTTTATTCCCGATTATCTTAATTTTCTTTTGACAGGCAAAAAAAGTTGCGAGTTTTCTATTGCATCCACTTCGCAAATGTATAGCCTAAAGGATAAGGATTGGGATTATGACCTTTTAAATAAATTCGGTATTCCTACTGAAATTCTTGGTAAAATTACTCCCGCTGGTACTGTTTTGGGCGACGTTCTACCTGAAATTGCTGAAGAGACAGGCATTGACACGAAATGTATCTCTGTTTGTGGACATGACACAGGTAGCGCTTTTTTGGCAGTTCCTATGAAAAAAGGTGAGAAGTGCGGTTGTCTTTCTTGCGGAACTTGGTCACTCCTTGGTGTTGAGCTTGAAGAACCTATTGCTAATGATGCGGCTTTTTACGCTCAGTATACTAACGAAGGCGGTTATAACGATACAGTTCGTTTCCTTAAGAATATTAGCGGTCTTTGGATATATGGCGAAATTAAACGCGAATTCGAAAGAAAATTCGGCAAGGTTGATTATAAGACCTTGGATGCAGAAGTTAACGCTGCTACACCTTTAAAATCGCTTATTGACCCTGACGATGAGAGATTTATGACACCTGGCAGAATGACCGATAAAATACGTGAATTCTGTATTGAAACAGGTCAAACTTCGCCTGAAACTCGCGGTGAATTCTTGCGTTGCGCACTTGAGAGTTTAGCGCTTAAATACAGAACCGCTCTTGAAAACTGCGAAAAGGTTATTGGTTATAAACTTGATACTCTACGTATTGTTGGCGGTGGCATTAAAGATAAACAACTTATGCGTTACACCTGCAATGCTATTGGTAAACCTGTTCTAGCAGGTCCTGTTGAGGCTACTGCGTTAGGCAATATGGCGGCTCAACTTTTAGCGTTAGGCGAAGCTAAAGACAGATGGGAAGTAAGAGAGATTATTGCAAACTCATTCCCTGAGGAAAAATATTTACCTGAAGATAAGGATGTTTGGGAAGAAGCTTACCAAAGATTCCTTAACTATATAAAATAAGAGGAGAAAAAGATTATGGCAGATATTATTAAAAATTATGAACTTGCTAAAGAGCAGTATGCTGCAATCGGTGTTGATACCGATGCCGCAATCGCAAAACTTAAGGACATCCCTGTTGCATTACACTGTTGGCAGGGCGATGACGTTAAAGGCTTCGACCAAGATGGTCCTTTAACTGGCGGTATCCAGACAACCGGTAACTATATGGGTAAAGCTATGACACCTGAACAACTAATGGCTGACCTTGACAAAGCTATGTCTATTTGCCCTGGTGCTAAAAAACTTAATTTGCATGCTTGCTATGCAATTTTTGAAGACGGCGATAAGGCAGACCGCGACACATTAGAGCCAAAACACTTCAAGAAATGGTTAGATTTCGCTAAAGAGCGCAATATGGGCATTGATTTTAACCCTACATTCTTCTCACATCCAAAAGTTAAAGACGGTTTAACCTTGTCAAGCCCTGATAAAGAAACTAGAGATTTCTGGATTGAGCACGGTAAAGCATGTATTCGCATTTCTGAGTATTTTGCAAAAGAAACCGGTATTCCTTGTGTTATGAACATTTGGACCGGCGACGGATATAAGGATATTCCTTCAGACAGAATGGGTCCTAGAATGCGTTATAAAGAGTCTATTGAGGCTATTTTGAGCGAGCCATTTGATAAAAACCTTGTTAAACCTTGTGTTGAGTCTAAAGTTTTTGGTATCGGTGTTGAATCATTTACTGCAGGCTCTGCAGAATTTACACTTTCATTTGCTGCAACACATGATGGTTGCTTGCCATTAATGGATAACGGACATTATCATCCTACTGAAGTTGTTTCTGATAAGATTCCCGCGCTTCTTTGTTTCTTCCCTGAAATTGCATTACATATTACACGCGGTGTTCGTTGGGATTCTGACCATGCAGTTTTATTTGATGATGAAACCAAAGAGATGGCTAAAGAAATCGTTCGTAATGACGCTATTGATAGAGTTTATATGGCTCTTGACTTCTTTGATGCAAGCATTAACCGCATTGCCGCTTGGGCTGTTGGCTTTAGAAGCTGGCAGAAAGCATTACTTAGCGCTTTGTGTACACCTAATGCTTATCTCAAATCTTTACAAGATGAGGGCAAACTAACAGAGTTAATCGTTGCTCAAGAAGAGGTAAAAACCTTACCTTTCGGCGCAGTTTGGGATATGTACTGTAAAGAGTGTGGAGCTCCTGTTGGTATGGCTTGGTTTAAAGAAGTTGAAAAGTACGAAAACGAAGTTCTAAGCAAGAGATAATTTTTAAATGCAGCAGTTATTTTACTGCTGCATTTCTTATTGACTTTATCGGGCTTTGGCGTTATAATGTATTTGGTGATTTTATGGATATAAATAGCCTTGAGCTTAAAGATAAATTTAGAATAATACAAGAACTAGTTCCGGGTAAACAAATAACACTAGCACACATAATTGCGAACCCGGATGAGATTTTATATCAAAAATTAGGTTTAGACCCTCAGGTTGATTATGCTAGGTCTGCAATTGGCATATTAACTGTTAGTCCTGCAGAAACCGCGATTATTACTGCTGATATTGCGATTAAATCATCGGGCGCGAATTTGAGCTTTGTTGATAGATTCAGCGGCACTTTAATTATTACCGGAACTGTATCACAAGTAGAGGCTTCTTTTACCGATATTTGCGATTATGTATCAAATAAACTTGGTTTTACTGTCTGCCCGATTACAAAAACTTAATTATTATTTTACTTGGCAGATGGAGTTTTTCGTCTGCCAAAAATTATATATTTATCCATTTAATATTCACAATCTATTAATATTATGGTACTTAGTTTGTAGTAAAATGTTTAATGAAAGGATGGGTTAATATGATGGATAAGAAAATTCTTATAGTTGATGACGATTCTAATATTTGTGAATTACTCCGTCTGTATTTGGAAAAAGACGGATTTAGTACGGTTATTGCATCAGATGGCGAGGAGGCTGTAAGATTTGCTGAATCCGAAAAACCAGACCTTATGCTATTAGATATTATGTTGCCTAAAATGGATGGTTGGCAGGTGTGCAGAGAGATAAGAAAAACCTCTGAACTACCAATAATTATGCTAACTGCGAAGGGAGAAACATTTGATAAAGTTTTAGGATTAGAACTAGGTGCAGACGACTATGTATCAAAGCCTTTTGATACTAAAGAGGTAGTTGCACGAGTAAAGGCGGTGCTTCGCAGAAGTTCCACAGATGCATCGCGTGACATAAAAGAGGTTAAATTTGAAAATTTAGTAATTAACCTTACTAATTACGAACTTGTTGTAAATGATGTTAGCATCGATACTCCACCGAAGGAACTTGAACTTATATATCATCTTGCAAGTAACCCTAACAGAGTATATACACGCGACCAACTTTTAGATGAGGTTTGGGGCTTTGATTACTATGGGGATTCCAGAACAGTTGACGTTCACGTAAAACGCTTAAGAGAAAAATTAGAAGGCGTATCTTCTAAATGGTCTTTAAAAACTGTTTGGGGCGTCGGATATAAATTTGAAGTTAAGTAATTGTAGGTGGATGCATTGAAGCTTAAACTTAAAATATTTAAAAAATATTTTTCATTAACGGTTGGCGTTGTAATGCTTAGCTTGGTGTTTTTGATAACTGTTTTTGCTGTATTTATGGTTAATTTCCATTCTAGCGAAAAAAAGTCTATGCTTACCGATAGTTGTAATTCTTTTAGAGAAATTTCTCGAATTAAACTCTTTAATCAACGCGAACTTATTGCAATAATGAATGACGTAACGTCGATAGTTAGCGATGTTAATAACACCCAGTTTATGCTATCCACTAAAAGCGGAGAAACTATTTATTGTAGTTGCGACATTCATAAAACATACCAAGCTTGCGAGCACACAAAATTTATATTACCAAAACACATTTTAGAACCCACGCTTGAAGAAAAATCATTTTATGAAATTGGTAATTTCGGCGGTAATATTAAAGCAAGTTTTTATACCTATGCAACATTATTGCCGTATGATAATTTTTCGGATGAACTTGTACTTGTTGCATTTTCGCCGTCATCTTCCTTGATTTCGTTTTTCTTTGATATTTTAAGGATGTTCTTATTATCCTTGATTGTAACGGTCATTATAATGTTCTTTGCGGTTTATTATACTACGTATCGATTAACAAAGCCGCTTGCACTGATGTCAGAGGCGGCAGGTTGTATGGCCAGAGGTGATTTCTCAAGAAGAATACCCGTCACAACAGATGATGAGGTTGGAGAACTTGCGGTAGCATTTAACGAAATGACCGATTCACTTATAAAACTAGAAAGTACACGCCGTAGTTTTGTGGCTAATGTTTCGCACGAACTTAAAACCCCTATGACGACCATTGGCGGTTTTATTGACGGCATTATTGATGGCACTATTCCTAGTGAAAAGCACAGTGAATATTTAGGTATTGTTAGTAGTGAGGTTAAACGTTTATCACGTTTGGTTCAATCAATGTTAAGCCTTTCTAGGTTAGAGTCTGGCGAAATGAAGGCTAATCTTACTGAATTTGATATTAGTAATAAACTAATAGAAATTGTTGTTGCGCAACAACAACGAATTGAAGCAAAGAAAATAGCAATAGTTGGTCTTGATGAATTGCCAAAACAAATGGTTGTTGCTGATATGGATTTGATTCATCAAGTGATTTACAATCTTGTTGATAACGCGGTAAAATTCACAGATGATGAGGGCAGAATTGACTTTAAAATCTCTTCAACCAAGAATAGAGTATATTTCTCTGTGCGGAATAGTGGAGAAGGGATTGATACAGAAGATTTGCCGCACGTATTTGAGCGTTTTTACAAGACCGACCGTTCGCGTTCTGCAGTTAAAGAAAGCACAGGTTTAGGTCTATATATTGCAAAAACAATAATTGATATTCATCATGGCAAAATTACTGCCACAAGCGTACTTTCTAAATATACTGAATTTAGTTTTTATATTCCAAACAGAAAGATAAAAGGAGAATAAATATGGACGAATTTTTGAACGAACAAGAAATACCAGAAGTAGAAAATTTCGATGAACTAACTGATGATAATGTTCAGGAATTATTGCTAGAGAATGAAGAACAGATAATTACTGACACAAATGAAGAAAGTTTCGTCAGCGATTTTGGAGAAAATGTTAACGAGGATGACTATTTATTCGATAATCCAATTCCTGAAATACAACAAGTTGTTTATGAAACGCCAAAACCTCAAAAGATTAAAAACAAGGGGCTACGTGTGTTTGCATCAATACTTGTACTAGTTTTAATTGCTGCGATTTCTGCTTCGGCGGGTTATATCGCATCTGATTATAAGCATTCGTCATCATCAAAGAAAGTTACATCATCACAGAACAAAGCACCTAAGATTGAACTTGCTGAAAAACCATCCGAGAAGACATCAAGCTATACTGATATTGCTAACATAGTAAATCCATCGATTGTTAGCATTATGGTTTATAATTCATCTACTGCTGAGTATGGCCTTGCAAGCGGTGTAGTGTATTCTGATGAAGGTTATATTGTTACTAACGACCATATTTATGATAGTGTGCCAAACGCTAAATTTTTAGTTAGATTTAGCGATGGAACCGAGGTTAAAGCGGATTATGTTGCGGGAGATGTTAGAAGCGACCTTGCTGTTTTAAAATTAAAAGAAAAGGTTAAATCTTTAAAACCGGCAACTTTTGGCGATTCTAACAAAGTTGAACTCGGAGAAGAAGTTCTAGCACTTGGCTATCCTTCGCAGTATGGCGACTCGGTTACTCTTACCAAGGGCATAGTATCTGCACCAAAACGTAGAGTAAGCAACACAACCACAAATTATGCATCAGCATTTATTCAAACCGACGCTACTATAAACCCAGGAAACTCGGGAGGCGCTCTTTGTAACCTTTATGGTCAGGTTATAGGAATAACATCATCTAAACTTGCGGGTGATGAATATGATGCAGTTTCCTATGCCATTCCTACTGCAACTATGAAAAAGGTTGTATCTGCTTTAATAACTGATGGTTCAGTTTCATATAGGGCAAAATTAGGCATAACATATAGCGAAATTGGCACCGTTACTGCTGAGATGAATAAGGTTCCTAAAGGTGTTTATATTGGAACTATTAGCACTGATAGCGGGCTTTATAATAAAGGCTTCGGTGAAGGCGATATTATTACACACGTTAACGGAAAAGAAATTACTGCAGGAGAGGTCTTGCTTGACGTAATAGATAATTCTACTGCGGGTGATAGTATTGAATTAACCATATATAAGACTGCTAAGAAAACCTCTGAAACCGTAGATGTTAAGTTGGGACAAGATAAAGGCAGTTCTAGTTATACAACCAAAGAGAATAAAAATAATACTTCGTCTGACTTTAATTTTGATTTTGGCTTTGGTGGAGATAATAATTCTAGTGAATCATCAGGGGATAGCTCGAAAACTTTTGATTTTCCATTAGATTAAAGAGATACGATATTTTTTTCTTGCGGAGGGGATATATCTTGTATATAGTATCGACGAGGAGATCTGATTTTTCTTCTGGAGTTCACTTCCAGGATGATGTTAATGCCAGTTTGAATTTCCACGAAAGTATTGAAATTATATATGTAATTTCAGGTCAAATGAGGTTTTCGGTAAATAACACGGAGCATTTGATTTCAGACGGAGATTATATTGTAATGTTTCCTTTTGAGGTTCATAAAACTGTTGAAGTTTTAAGAAAAACAAGCATCGCGTGTGTTTCTATTGATAGAACTATGCTTAATATGTTTTCGCAAGTTCATAACGAGTGTTCCCTTGTAAAGAGAGTTGTTAAAGCTCAAGAATTATCTGATAAAACTAAGGAAATTTATTCGTTGTTAACACAACCTAGTACACTCAAAAACGATTGTATCAAAACATCTTTAACAATTGCATTGTTTTTTGAACTTATTTCACAGTGTGAATTAGTACCTAAAATTCATTTAGAAAAGAGTAATTTTGAAAAAATCATTCATATTTGTACAAACAATTATAAAGATAGTTCTTTTAATGCAGAAAAACTCTCGAAATTATCTGGATTTAGTTCTAGAACAATTAGCAGATTTTTTAAAAAGGTGTTCAATATATCATTTTCGCGATTTATTTCTACGTTGCGTCTTAAATCTGCAATAAATTTAATGTATAATGGGAAGAATGTTACTGAGTCAGCAATTGATAGTGGATTTGGCTCTGTGAGGACGTTTAATAGAGTTTTCAAAAATGAATATAATTATTCACCTAGGGAACACTTTAACTTGGCTAAAAGCGACCGAAATTAGCGTAAATATGGCTAGAAATTGTGTGTAGAGTATGATAAAATATAAATAATATTTGCTTTTGGAGATGTTACTTTGAGTAATGATTTGTTACAACTAGGTGCAACGATTTCTTCGCTTAGAAAAACTAATAATTTAACACAAGTTGAATTGGCTAAGAAATTAAATGTTAGTGATAAAACAATTAGCAAATGGGAATGCGGTATAGGATATCCTGAGATATCGCAAATACCAACCTTAGCACGTATTTTCAACGTTTCTACTGATTATCTTTTAAGTGGAGAAACTATCGCTAGTTTATTGCCTAAAGAGTTTAAATGGGTTAATAATTTAAAAAGATATAGTGGCAATCCTATCATCAGACCTCAAGGCAAACTCGCTGCTGACCAAATTTTTAATCCGGCGGCGGTTGTTCACGATGATAAAGTAGGACTGTTATGCCGTTGTATCAATTATGATGTTGAACCAAAAAAATATATTTGGTCAGTTTCATCGTTAGTTTGGGCTTGGAGTAATAATGGAACAGATTTTGTTTTGGATGAAGAACCGTTTTTACAATCCGACGAAAACAGTCTCTATAGCGGAGGATATGAGGACCCAAGATTAGTTTGGATGCCGGATGAGGAAATGTATGTTTTAACATATACAGGTGTTAAAAGTTATATAGAAACCCCTAGTTTAATCGCTCTTTCTAAAGACCTTAAAAACTGGGAGTTTTTAGGAGAGGTTTTTCCTGATAGGGCAGTGTGCATTTTACCTAAAAAAATAAACGGTAAATATTGGGCCTATTATGGTTCTTCGTCGATATTTGTAGCTTGGTCAGATGATTTAAGGACTTGGCACACAGATAGAAAACCTGTTTTAAACACTCGTGAAGGGAATTTTGATGCCCATTTTTGCGAAGGCGTAGCGGCTCCTCTTGTTTCTAATAATGGTATTTTCTTTATGTACAATGGCACTACTCCTAATAGAGAAAATTTCGATTATGTTAACAAGATGGGGCTAACAGACTATCTAGCACATAGAACAGAATCAAGATGTTCTATCGGTTGGGCTTTGTTTGACGCAAATGATCCTACACGCATAATTTCAAGATGCGATGAGCCTATTTTAGAACCCACAAAACTTTATGAATGCTATGGACATATTGGATTTTCAATTATGGGTTGTGGGTTGGTTAAATTTAACTCTAAGTACCATTTGTATTATAGCTGTAATGATAATCGTATTGCAGTGGCAATAGAAGAATAAATAAAAAGCCAAGGGAAATTTCCTTTGGCTTTTAGTTTTGGTAAATAATATTCATCTTGCTTTGCATATCGTAACTAATTAGGTTGCAATCATCTAAATTCTCTTTATGCAATTCAATCTTTGTAACCGTTGGATTATTGTATGTGGTGTAATATATGATGGATTTGTCTTGATTGTAGCAATTTGTGTATACTGTTTTTTCTAGCTTATTTTCTTTTAATCTAACACATCCGTTTATTTGTTTCACAGACCCCAGAATATTTAAAAACTGGCATATACTGCTTGTTTCGTCGTCATCGCAAATTGAGTTAAGTTTATTGAACGTCGCTCTAACAAATCTAGAACTAGATGATACATCTCCGGGTAATCCAAAAGCACCAAATCCTCTGCTACTAGGTTCGAAAGGAATTTTAGGCTCGTATGGAGAAAGATTTGAGTATTTTGCAAGGTTATCTAGTTGTGATTTAAAATCAGGCTCGTTTGTAAGCACTCCGATTTCGTTGTCCATAATATTTAAGCCGAAATCTGTCTGCTCTAATGTAATTGATGAGTCTTTATCTGCTATTAGCCAGTGCAAAGGAGTTGCAGAATATGATTTATTATAACTATCATTAGTAATATTTAGACTGTTAAGCGATGCTTTTAATTCACTAATAGTTTTATAATTTTTTAATACCCAAGGAATTAGTTCATAAGAAGTTAAATTGATTTTTGAATTATCTTGAGTGTTGTATTTACACGATAAGGGGAAGTTAAGTCCTGCAATACTTAATCCCTTTTCGTTTATTGCATCAAAATATAAGGGATAGCCATCTTCAATTATTCCTATGCCGATTATAGAATAATTGTTTCTTTGCGGCAGAGTATATCTAAAATTAAAGTTATAATTTCTTGGCGTGATTATAATTTTTTTGTTATAAGAATATTCCAAATCAAGCGTTCTGCCGAAATAATTATTACATGTTTTAAAAGTAATTGCAGTACACAAAATAAACACCTCGCATAGTTATTATTAAGCAAAACTTGCGAAATATTAAAAAACAAAAAACCACCTAAATAGGTGGTTTTTTGTTTTGGCGGAGAGAAGGGGATTCGAACCCCTGAACGGGTTTAAGCCGTTACACGATTTCCAATCGTGCGCCTTCGACCAACTCAGCCATCTCTCCATAAAGCTGACTTTGATATTATACATTCTTTTAATATAAAAATCAAGTAGTATTTTAAATTTATTTATCTAAAAATTCAATGGTCGGCTCGGTGTATTCTATGTTGTTGTGTGTTAACAGTTTTATTATGCCTGTGTACACCTTTTCGGGTGAGTCCCAAAAGATGTTTTTAGCCTTTTGTGCAGTTTCAAAATCAGGTACATTTAGTTTAACTGTAACCATTTCTTTGTCGCCTTCAAGAACAGAACAACTCAAGAGATATTCGCCACCGCCTAAAGCCTCGGCAGATACTTTAGTTTGTTCGCGATATTTTAATCTGCGCAACATTTTAACAGTAGCGATATACGCGCGCTCTCTGATGGGTTGTGGAATATTTTCTTTTAACTGTTTAATCGTATTACTGCCTGTTGCAGTTAGTATGTATTCGCCGTAATGCTCGGTTGACTCAGTAATTAACTGCTTTGCGGTTAAATCACTAAAGGCTTCTGCAAGTTCAAAATAGTTTGCAATACCTTCAGCATGCATTTCACTACAAAATTCATCACGGGGTAAAGGGCGGCTAATATTATTTATTATATAGCAAATTAAAAGCTTGATGTTTTCTTTACTAACAAGCCCGCCATATACTCCGCCTTCTAAAGCATCAAATTCCATTAACCGCACCTCTTTTCTTTTAAGACTGTAAAAATGATTATACAACAAATTTTTCTGTTTTTCAACAGTCAATTTCTTTCATAGATAAGCTTATTCTTTTTTTAGCAATATCTACACCTATAACTTTTACTTTTACTATGTCGCCAACCTTTACAATTTCGGTTGGATGTTTTATAAATCTAGTTGCCATCTGTGATATGTGAACAAGTCCGTCTTCGTGCACGCCGATATCAACAAATGCGCCAAAATCCATAATGTTTCTTACTGTGCCTGTAAGCACCATACCTTCTTTTAAACTCTCAATACTTAATAATTCTTTTTTTAGCATTGGAGGTGGTAACTCGTCACGTGGGTCGCGCCCTGGCTTTTCTAGTTCTCCGATAATATCCTTAAGTGTTGGAATACCAACCTTGTTATCGACAGCGAATTGCTCAATTTCTTTATCGCTTATGCTTGATAACGCATTATCACCAAACTGTTTAATTAAAGATTTTACTATTTTATAACTTTCGGGATGAACCGCCGTATTATCAAGCGGATTATCACCGTCGGTTATTCTTAAAAAGCCTGCACATTGTTCAAATGCTTTCGCACCTAATTTTGCAACCTTTTTAAGTTCGGTTCTGTTGGTGAATTTTCCGTTTTCTTCTCTGTACGAAACAATGTTTTTGGCGACAGTTGCATTAACACCTGCAATCTTTGAAAGTAATGCCGCCGAAGCGGTATTAAGGTCAACACCAACCGAGTTAACACAGTTTTCAACGACGCCATCAAGAGCATCACTTAACTGTGTAGGTGGCATATCGTGTTGATACTGTCCAACACCCAAAGCTTTTGGGTCAATTTTAAC
Source organism: Acutalibacteraceae bacterium (assembly GCA_045587265.1). Taxonomy (GTDB): domain Bacteria; phylum Bacillota; class Clostridia; order Oscillospirales; family Acutalibacteraceae; genus UMGS1532. The sequence goes on from JAZNBX010000009.1 coordinate 37,050, forward strand.
AAGTTCTGCTAATGGGTCTTGTAATCTACGAGCGATTGATATTGCCGAACGAAGCGAAACGTCTAACTGTGGAAATTCTGCGGCAGCGGCTTTTGAAGCGGAATATACCGATGCGCCGGCCTCGCTTACTACCATATAATCTATTGGTAGTGAATTTTCTGAAATAAGTGATGATGCAAATTCTTCGGTTTCGTGTGATGCAGTACCATTTCCAATAGCAAAGGTATTGACGTTGTGTTTTTTAATTAGTGATAAAACCGTCGCTTTTGCTTCGTCGAGCTTTTTGTGGGGAGGAACGGGATAAATAACTCCTGTTTCAAAAAGTGCGCCTGTGCCATCAACTACCGCTAGTTTGCAGCCTGTTCTATAACCTGGGTCGAAGCCTAAAACAACTCGGTCCTTTAGAGGTGGTTGCATCAGTAATTGGTGGAGATTTTGCTTGAATAAACCAATAGCGCTATCGGTCGCTTTTTCTGTTAAACTGTTTCTGATTTCTCTTTCAATCGCAGGGAAAATGAGCCTATTGTAACTATCGGTAATAGCCGCACTCATAAGTTCGTAACATTTGCAATCGTGTTTTACAAAAAACTTCTCGATAATTGTGGTCGCTTTTTCTTTTTCATACTCAATAGAAACCGTTAATTGCTTTTCTTTTTCTCCGCGATTTATAGCTAGTATTCTGTGGTTTGCAATTTTAGATGCAGACTCACTAAATTCTGCATACATAGCGTAAGGAGTGCTCTCGATTTCATCGGTTGATGCGGAAGATGTTACTGTACCATAGGTAGACAATACGTTTCTTAGTCTTTTTCTTAGTTCTGCATCAAAAGAAATTTCTTCTGCAATAATATCTAGTGCTCCCGCTATTGCTAATTCGGTAGTAGCAACGTCATCGTTAATAAAGTTATTTGCTTCTGAATCGATTTCGCTTTGAGTTTTTGTTTGTTCTAAAATCATTTCTGCAAGAGGCTCTAGACCACGCTCGCGAGCAACCGATGCTCTGGTTTTTCTTTTAGGTCTAAATGGTAGATATATGTCTTGCAGTTCTGACATGGTTTCGGCATTATCAAGTTTTAACGATATTTCATCGGTCAGCTTGTCCTGTTCTAAAATAACTGCTCTTATTCTTTCACGTTCTTCATCTAGTGCACGTAAATACTTTAATCTTTCATATAGTTCGCGCAAAATCTGGTCATCCATACTACCGGTAACTTCTTTGCGATATCGCGCAATAAAAGGGATGGTGTTACCGTCGTCCATAAGTTTTACGGTATTTTCGACTCGACTAACACTAAACTCAAATTCTTTTGCTAATGTGGATATTATATCCATCATTTCACCGCCTACTTTCAATCTTGTATATAATTATAATATTTTATCAGTAAATACACAAGAATTATTTTAAATATATTATTGATTTTTTAGATTATAATAGTATAATATATTATAGATTGTTATGTAATTTCCTAAAGGGGAGAAAATCGATGGATTATAAAGATTTTTTCAGTAAAATAAATGGCAAAAGAATTGCTGTATGTGGTATAGGTGTAAGCAATACTCCACTTATAGAAAACTTTCTTTCTCGTGGCGCTCGTGTTTTTGCTTGTGACCGCAGAACCAGAGAGGCTATTGGCGCTGTTGCGGATGAACTAGAATCAAAAGGCGCAGAACTTCGTTTGGGTGAAAATTATTTGAAAAACCTAGAGGTTGATATAATTTTCAGGACACCAGGCATGAACTATTATTTACCTGAATTGGTTAAAGCAAGAGAAAATGGTATCGCAGTAACATCTGAGATGGAGGTTTTCTTTGAGGTTTGTCCTGCAAGAATTTTTGCAGTAACGGGCTCTGATGGAAAGACTACTACAACTACGCTTATTGCAAAAATGCTTGAAGCAGAAGGCAAACGTGTGCACGTTGGCGGTAATATCGGCAGACCTCTTTTGCCTTTAATTGAAGAAATTCGCCCTGATGATTATGTTGTTGTAGAACTTTCATCTTTTCAGTTAATCTCTATGAGAAAGAGCCCTGATGTTGCGGTTGTTACAAATGTTGCGCCCAACCATTTGGACGTTCATAAAGATATGGATGAGTATATTGATGCTAAAAAGAATATACTTTTGCATCAAAACGCTTTTTCCAGAACTGTTCTTAATGATGATAATGAAATTACACGTAGTTTTGGTAGCGAAGTTCGCGGTCAGTATATGCACTTTTCTATGAAAACGCCTGTTTCTAACGGTGCTTGGCTTGCCGACGATGGTACTATTTATATGGCGTATAGAAGAATGGTTGCACCGATTTTAAACCGCGATGATATTGCAATTATTGGTGACCATAATGTTGAGAACTATTTAGCCGCAATTTCTGCAGTATGGGGTTACGCCGGCGCAGATAGCATTCTTAAGGTTGCGCGTGAATTTGCGGGCGTTGAGCATAGAATAGAATTTGTAAGAAACCTAGATGGTGTTAAATATTATAATGACTCTATCGCTTCAAGTCCTACAAGAACAATCGCAGGATTAAAAGCGTTTAATCAAAAGATAATTCTTATTGCAGGTGGTTATGATAAACACATTCCGTTTGAACCTATGGCACCTTGCATAAATGAAAAGGTTAAAGTTTTGATTTTAACCGGTCCAACCGCCGAAAAGATAGAGAACGCGGTTTTGAAGGACAAAGCATATAATGGCGATGTTAAGGTTATACACGCTAAAAATATGGAAGATGCAGTTAATATAGCAAAATCTGAGGCGACTAGTGGAGATATTGTCTCATTAAGTCCTGCCTGCGCAAGTTTTGACGCTTATCCAAATTTTGCAGAACGCGGCAATCATTTTAAGAAATTAGTAATGGCATTCGAATAAACTAAAATCAAGCAGTAGTAGGTGATGGAATGATTAAGATAGCAAAAGATTTGCCTGCTACTGCTTTTTATAATGCGCTGTACGTTAAAATTAGTTCATTATATAAAGCATACGGCACTGAAAATAATTTCTGTAATTTTTGGATACAAACTGACTACAACGATGATATTACTGCAATAATCTGCAAGTTTTATTCTGCAATTACTATATGTGCGCTAGATGATGCAGATGTTAATGAAATTAGTCAATTTCTTGATGTGGTTGGATATTCGGAAGTACAGAGCAACGTCCTAATTAAAAACGGCAGTCAGCAGTTTGATTCTGTTTTGTTAGAAACAAACGGAAGCGAAGAAATAGATTATTCTATTAGCATTGAAATAGCAAATAAATGTTATTCTATTTTAAATCAACATCCTGAAGAAATTTCTTTAGGAGATTTTAATGAATGGTATGTTGATATTTCGCACAGAATACGCCATAAAACAGCCTTTATAATAAACTATATTAATTCTACTACTTTGTGTTTAAAAAGCGAATACGGCATACTTTTAAGCGGGATAGCGGTTGATAATCAATATAAAGGTACAGGCTTAGGCAAAAAACTTATAAAGCAAATTTGTAAGTCAACTAAAGGCGGAATATTTGCGATTTGCAGTAAAGAAAATTTAGGGTTTTATCTACATTTGGGATTTAAAACCCAAGAAAAAATATATTATTACAAAGGACAGTATTAAATGAACAGTTTTTTTGAGTTTCCCGAAAAATTATTAGAACTTGACAAAATAGCGATTGGTAAATCTAGTGAGCAGTTCACTAAAATATCCGAAATAACTGCATATAATCAACAAAAGGTTTTGCATGCATTTATTAAAAACGGAGTTAGTGAATCGCATTTTACTCCTTCCACAGGCTATGGCTATGGAGATAGAGGCAGGGAAGTGTTGGAACAGGTTTTTGCTGATTGTGTTGGTGCTGAAGATGCACTAATTAGGCATAATTTTGTTTCAGGAACACATACACTAACTGTTGGATTGTTCGGCATATTAAGACCTAACGACAAAATGCTTTGTGTAACGGGTAGACCTTATGATACATTGATTGGCGTTTTAGGAATTGACGAAAAGGTTGATGGCTCTTTAGCGGATTTTGGCGTCCAATATAACGAGGTAGCGCTTTTAAACGATGAACCCGACTTAAATGCGATAGAGGAAGCGCTAAAAAAAGATACATATCGTATGGTTTATATACAACGCTCCAGAGGCTATACTTTAAGACCTAGCCTTACTATTGCAAAAATCAAAGAAATTACTCAGGTTGTAAGAAAAGTTAGTCCAGATTCTGTTATATTTGTTGACAACTGTTACGGAGAGTTCGTTGAACGTGATGAACCATTATCAGTAGGCGCCGATATTATCGCAGGTTCACTTATCAAAAATCCAGGTGGTGCAATAGCGCCAACGGGCGGATATATTGCAGGAAAACAAAAATATGTTGAAATGTGTGCCGCCAGACTTACATGCCCAGGCGTTGGCAGAGAAGTCGGTTGTACGCTAGGCCATACCAGAGAACTGTTTATGGGGCTTTTTAATGCTCCGCATGTTGTTGGTGAGGCTCTTAAAACTGCGGTATATACAGCCGCAATTATGGAACAACTAGGGTTTTATGTAACTCCTAGTGTTAATGAAACAAGAGGTGATATAATTCAGGCAGTCAGGCTTAACACACCCGAGGCATTAATTGCTTTTTGCCAAGGTATGCAATCAGGCGCACCTGTTGATTCTTTTGTAGTACCTGAACCTTGGGATATGCCGGGTTATGACAGTAAAGTAATAATGGCAGCAGGCGCCTTCACCTCAGGCGCGTCAATTGAGTTGTCTGCTGATGCTCCCTTAAGAGAGCCATTTGCGGCGTGGATGCAAGGTGGAATAAACTTTGATAGTGGCAGAATTGGTGTTATGCTTGCTGTTAAATCAATGATAAATTCAGAAGTAATTTAAGATTTGTTTACATTTTATCCGTATTTTTGTGGTAAAATATTACAAAACTTGTAGTTAGGAGATATTAAATGCTTCAGTTAAAAAACATAGTTAAAAATTATGTTAGTGGCGACACAATTGTTAACGCATTAAAAGGTGTTGATTTATCGTTTAGAAATTCAGAATTTGTTTCTATACTAGGTCAGTCTGGTTGTGGTAAAACTACTTTATTAAACATTGTTGGTGGTTTGGACCATTATACAAGCGGCGACCTTATTATTAACGGAAAATCAACCAAATCATTTTCTGATAGAGATTGGGATAATTATAGGAACCACAAAATTGGCTTTGTGTTTCAAAGTTATAATTTAATTTCGCATCAATCGGTACTTTCTAACGTAGAACTAGCGCTGACTTTATCCGGCGTTTCGAAATCTGTTCGCAGAAAGAAAGCTATTGACGCTTTAAATAAAGTTGGATTAGGCGACCAAATTCATAAAAAGCCTTCTCAAATGTCGGGTGGACAAATGCAACGCGTTGCAATAGCTCGCGCTCTCGTTAATGACCCCGATATCCTTTTGGCAGACGAGCCAACGGGCGCTTTGGACAGTGAAACAAGTGTGCAAATTATGGATATTCTTAAAGAAATATCCAACGAAAAACTTGTTTTGATGGTTACTCACAACCCAGACCTTGCCGAAAAATATTCAACAAGAATTATTAAACTTCTAGATGGTGAAATTATTTCCGACTCGGCACCTTTTGAGTCTGCGGACGAGCAAACTGCTACCGAGCAAGAATCTAAACCATCAATGTCGTTTTTAACCGCTTTATCTTTATCTATGAATAACCTTTTGACCAAAAAGGCGAGAACCTTGCTTACTTCTTTTGCAGGTTCGATAGGTATTATTGGTATTGCGCTAATTCTTTCGGTATCATCTGGTGTAAAAGCATATATTGATTCTGTTCAAAAAGATACGCTTTCATCATATCCTATTACTATTGAAGCGGAATCGGTTGACGCTACTGAGCTTATGCGAAATATTATGGGCGCAAATGAGAAAAAGACCGACCATAAACTAGATAAAGTTTATTCGAGTTCTGCATTCTATGATATGGTAAATGCGATGAACTCAACCGAAACAAACAAAAATAATCTAGTAAAATTCAAGAAATATATTGAAAAAGATTCAAAGCCTTTCGGTGAAAATTTAAGTGCAGTTCAGTATGAATATGACCTAAATTTGAATATTTACACAAAAGATATTGACGGCAAAATTATTAAATCGGACATCGAAGAATTGATTTCAGATTTGTATGGCTTGTCAGATACATCGCTATCTAAAAACGCAATGTCGAATAATCCAATGCTTACTAGTTTTGGAGCAATGAACGTGTGGGAAGAATTATTGCCCGGTGAAAACGGCGCACTTCATAATAAAATTTTAGAAGAGCAATACGACGTTATATATGGTTCGTGGCCTAAAAAATATAACGATATTATGCTAATTGTTGACCAGAATAACGAAATAAGTGACTTATGCTTATACGCTCTTGGCTTGGAGTCTTCCGAAAACATGAAGAAAATTATGAAGGCCGCCATGAACGGAGAAAAGGTTAAAGCCAAAGAAAATAGTTGGTCTTACAAAGAAATTTGTCAGATGGATTTTAATGTTATTTTGGCATCTGATATGTATAGTTACGACAGAACTACTAAACAGTACAAAGACCTTTCATTAACCAAAGATGGTTTGGAATATTTGTACGATAATGGCACAAAACTGAACGTTTGCGGCATATTAAGACCTAATGAAGATGCGGCATCGTCTATGATTACAGGTTCTATCGCGTACACATCGGCACTTACTGACTATGTAATTGATAAGGCTTATGATAATGCGGTTGTAAAAAAACAGTTAAAAAACAAAGACACCGACGTCATTACCGGCTTGAAATTTGATACAGGCGAAGAAATCAAACTTTCAGAACAAGAAAAAGCGACAGAAATTACAAAATATTTTAACAGTCTTTCTAAAAGCGATAAAGCTAAGATGTTTGTATCCATCAGTTCTGTTCCTGATAAAGAGTATATTGCTCAACAAATCGAACTTATGATTAACGGCAAAAGCAGGGAAGACATTATATCCTTAATTGTTGAAAACTCTGATAACGTTGATATGGATAAAGAAACACTAACCAAGTATCTGAACTCTATGGATGATGCTAAGTTTGACGAGTATACCAATAAAATGTTTTCTGAGTTTATAAAGCAACAATATGCGACAGGCGTAGAGGAGCAATTTGCGGCATATACCGCCGAACAATTATGTTTGATGTTTGATTCAGCGCTTAACTCTTACACTCTAGAAAAAGTTGCATCTTTGTATGACGATTATATGCCTCAAACCATATCTGATTCAACTTACGAAGATAACTTGATAAAGCTGGGTTGTGTTGATGTTGATTCACCAATAAGAATCAATTTGTATGCATCAACCTTTGAAAACAAAGATAATATTGCAGATATAATAACCGAGTATAATGATGATGTTAAAAAAAGCGATGAGATAAATTATACCGACTATGTTGCTCTGCTTATGTCTTCGATTACAACTATTATCAATGCAATTTCATATGTTTTAATCGCCTTTGTTGCGATATCACTTATCGTTTCTTCAATAATGATTGGAATTATCACCTATATTTCCGTTCTTGAGAGAACAAAAGAGATAGGCATACTACGTGCAATTGGCGCGTCAAAGAAAGATATTTCTCGCGTATTTAATGCAGAAACCTTAATAATTGGTTTTGCTTCGGGTGCTATTGGAATAGGCATAACTTTGCTTCTTAATTTGGTAATAAACGTTATTCTTCATGCGCTCACAGGTATTCCAACTCTAAATGCGGTCTTATATCCGATAGGTGCGGTTTTGTTGGTTGTTATTAGCATGGCACTTACACTTATTGCAGGAATTCTGCCTTCTAGAATTGCTGCAAAGAAAGACCCTGTTGTTGCCCTTAGAACTGAATAGAGGTGTGAATAATGTCTATTTGCGAACAATGTGTTAATTATGTTTATAACGATGAAGACGATTTTTATGAGTGCTTGGTGAATTTAGATGAGGATGAATTTTATAAATTTATTACAAGCAAAGCTGATGCTTGCCCGTATTTTAGATTAGATGATGAATATGCAATAGCAAGAAAGCAATAAATAAAACCCACGCTAGTTTTAGCGTGGGTTTTTAATCTATTTAATTATTTCTATTCCTGACGAAGTGCCAATTCTTGTTGCGCCGGCTTCAATGCAGGCGATAGCGGTTTCTTTATCTTTAATTCCTGCAGATGCTTTTATTTGAGTATTGACGCTTAGATGTTCTTTCATTAGTTTTACGTCTTCGGGTGTTGCAACGCCTTTTGAAACACCTGTGCAAGTTTTCACAAAATGCGCTCCCGCTTTGCAGGTAAGTTTTGTTGCAGTAACAATTTCCTCTGTGGTTAATAATCCGGTTTCAATTATAACCTTAACTGTTTTGCCGTTTGCTGCCGATACGATTTGCTTAATTTCATCTAAAACGTAATCGTTCATACCGTCTTTTAAGGCGCCTACATTTATAACCATATCAAACTCATCGCATCCGTCAGCGAGCGCTCGGGTTGTTTCTTGAATTTTGATTTCTGTTGTATTTTGCCCAAGAGGGAACCCGATGACCGTGCAAACCTTGGTTTCACTGTCTTTTAAAAGTTCGCTAGCGTATTTAACATAATAAGGATTCACACAAACTGATGCGAATTTGTGTTCATCCGCTTCCTTGCAAAGTTTGAATATATCGTCTTTAGTTGCAAACGGCTTTAAGTTAGTGTGGTCGATGTATTTGTTAATTGAATGCATAAATGTCGCTCCTTATACGTTAAAGCGGAATAAAACAATGTCTCCGTCTTTCATAACGTATTCTTTGCCTTCGCTTCTAACTTGTCCGTTTTCTCTGGCAGTAGTCATATTACCGCCGTTTGCCATAAAATCATCAAATGACACAACCTCGGCTCTAATAAATCCACGCTCGAAATCGGTGTGAATTTTACCAGCCGCCTGAGGTGCTTTTGTACCTTTTTTTATGGTCCAGGCTCTAACCTCGGGTTTGCCTGCAGTTAGATAGGAGATAAGACCTAAAAGCTCGTAGCATTTTTGGATTAGTCTTTCGAGACCCGACTTTTCAAGACCTAGTTCGTTTAAGAACATCAATTTTTCGTCTGCCTCGAGTTCGGAAATTTGCGCTTCAAGTTCTGCGCAAATTGGTAATGTTTCGGCATTTTCAAGTTTGCTGATTTCAACAACTTTGTTGTAATATGCGTTGTTTTCGTAACCGCCTGCAAAGTCATCTTCGCTCATATTGCAAGCATAGATAACGGGTTTTTGAGAAAGCAATGAAACTTCTTTAAGCATTTCGAGTTCATCTTCTGTTTTTTCTAACGAGCGGGATGGTTTACCGCTTTCTAGGTGGTCGTATAATTTTTTCAGGAAATCAACCTCAGGTTGCAATTTCTTGTCGCCCTTTAGCATTTTTGTAACACGGGCAATTCTATTTTCAACCATTTCCATATCAGCAAAAATAAGTTCAAGGTTAATCGTCTCAATATCTCTTACCGGGTCAACCGAACCATCAACGTGAACAATATTAGTGTCGTCAAAACAACGAACTACGTGTACGATTGCATCAACTTCACGAATGTGTGATAAGAATTTATTACCAAGACCTTCGCCTCTGGACGCGCCCTTAACCAAGCCTGCAATATCAACAAATTCAATAGTTGCAGGAGTAAATTTGTCGGGAGTGTATATTTCTGCTAATTTATCCAATCTTTCGTCAGGCACGGACACTATGCCAACGTTTGGTTCAATAGTACAAAAAGGGTAGTTTGCTGATTGTGCGCCTGCAGATGTAATTGCATTAAATAGAGTTGATTTTCCAACGTTAGGTAATCCTACAATACCTAGTTTCATTTTATTACCTCCGAAAACTGTATGTATATTAAATACATTATAAACATATAAGAATAAATTTTCAATATTTTTTCGATATTTTTTTGCAACCACTTGGAATTTGTGATTATTTATAGTATAATACAAATAAGTATGCTAGGAGGTAAAATATGAAAAAAGAATTTTCTGTATCCTTGGGTAAAATAATTAAAGAATTTTCCCTTTCCGAAATATACTCGCCAATTGACCCTGAAGAAGTTTTAATTTCTAGTACAGAGATAAATAAGCCAGGTATTCAATTTAGCGATTATTATGAATTTTACGATAATAGCAGGATTCAAATTATTGGTAAAAGTGAAGATAGTTTTTTGCACAATCACAACGAGGAAAAGCAATTAGAAATAATCGAAAAGTTCTTTTCTACAAAACCGCCTGTAGTTATTATAACACGCGATTTGCCCGTTCCTTCAATTATGGTTGAGGCGGCTAAAAAACATGCCGTGCCAATGTATAGCACTCATGTTGGTACGTCAGAGTTTATGTCTTCTATCATCGCTTACTTAAACGTACAACTTGCTCCTCGCGTTGTAAGGCACGGTGTGTTAGTTGAGGTTTATGGTGAAGGTGTTTTAATTTTAGGTGACAGTGGTATCGGTAAAAGCGAAACCGCTATTGAACTTGTAAAGCGTGGCCATAGATTGATTGCAGACGATGCGGTAGAAATTAAAAAAGTTTCTTCAAAATCGCTTGTTGGCTCCGCGCCCGAGAATATTCGTCATTTTATTGAACTTCGCGGCATAGGTATTGTAAACGTCAGAAGAATTTTTGGTATGGGTTCGGTTAAACTTACAGAAAAAATTGATATGGTAATAAATCTTGAAACTTGGGATGCTAACAAGACATACGACCGTATGGGATTGGAGTCTGAAACTGTTAACATCCTTGGTCTTGACATAGTTTCTGTAACTATTCCTGTAAAACCTGGTAGAAACTTAGCGGTAGTTATTGAGGTTGCTGCCATGAACAATAGACAAAAGAAAATGGGCTATAATGCCGCTGCTGAACTTTTAGAAAAGTTAGGTATGGAAAGCTAGAGGAGAGAATTGTTATGTATAGAGTAGGTATAGATTTAGGTGGCACTAATATTGCTGTTGGTGTAGTTAATGAAAAATATGAAATTGTTGGCGAAGGTAAAAGAAAAACCAATGCACCAAGACCTGCAGAGGCAATTTGCGACGATATTGCTGCCGCTACTTTTGATGCCTTAAAAGATGCAGGCATAACCATTGATGAAGTTGAGTGTGTTGGTATCGGCGCACCTGGTTCAATAAATCCAAAAACAGGTGTTATTGGATTTTCTAATAATCTTGGTTTTAACAACGTGCCAATGGTAGAACTTTTGGAAAGCCGCATTGGAAAGAAAATTTATATTGACAACGACGCTAATGCTGCGGCTTTGGGAGAAATGATTGCTGGTGCCGGTAAAGGTACAGAAAACTTTGTTGCAATCACACTTGGCACAGGTGTTGGTGGCGGTACTATAATCAACGGTAAAATGCTTCTTGGTAGTAATTTTGCAGGTGGTGAACTTGGTCATACTGTAATTGTTCACGGCGGTGCACAATGTACTTGTGGTAGAAAAGGTTGTTTTGAAGCCTATGCATCTGCAACAGGACTAATTAGATTAACCAAAGAGAAGATGGAAACCGCTAAGGATAGCAAAATGTGGGACATTGTAAACGGAGATATTAACAATGTTAATGGTAGAACTGCATTTGACGCTATGAGACAATACGATAAAGCTGGCACAGAGGTTGTTGACACCTATTGCGATTATTTAGCATGCGGTATTACTAATATTATAAACGTGTTCCAACCTGAAGTCCTCTGCATTGGCGGCGGTGTTTCAAAAGAAGGCGACAATATATTGAATCGCATAAATAAGGTTGTTGTTCCTGAAAGATTCTCTAAAAACATTGAGCGTCAAACGGTAATTAAAACCGCCGTTTTAGGCAACGATGCAGGCATTATTGGCGCTGCTATGTTAGATAAAATTTATTAAAACATCGAGGTGCATCTATGAATACCGCTTTTGCGCAGTTTTTAGATGAAAATAAAATTGAATATTGCACCAATGAGCAAATGTCCGCACACACCACTTTTCGCATAGGCGGTCCTGCTGATTTTATGTGTTACCCAAAAAGTGTTGATGAAATTAAAATTTTAGTTAACTGGTGCACTAAAAATGAGTTTAATTATTTTGTTTTAGGTAACGGTTCAAATCTTTTGGTTTCAGATAGTGGTATTGACGGAGCCGTTATTGTTTTATCGCATTTTTGTGATATTAAACTAATATCAGCACTTGAGATAGAATGCGGTGCAGGTATTAAACTTTCAAAGTTATGTAGTTTTGCGCTTGAAAACTCGCTTTCGGGCGCAGAATTTGCTTGGGGCATTCCCGGAACTGTTGGCGGCGCGATATATATGAACGCAGGCGCTTATGGTTCTGAAATATCTAATATTATTTGTGAATGTACTTATATTGATGAGGAAGGTCAACTAGTTACTGCGGATGTTTCTGCTTTAGAATTAGGTTATAGGCGCAGTATATTCTCTAACAAGAACTGTATTATAATTAGCGCTAAATTCAAGTTAAAACCTGAAAAAACCGATGTTATCAAAGCACAAATGGACGACTTGATTGAACGCAGAAAATCCAAACAACCTTTAGAGTATGGAAGTGCGGGCAGTACCTTCAAAAGACCTGCGGGATATTTTGCTGCTGCTCTTATTGAAGAATGCGGACTTAAAGGTGAATCGGTTGGAGACGCTGAGGTAAGTACAAAGCACTCCGGATTTATTATAAACAAAGGTAATGCCACTTGTAGCGATGTCGTTTCGTTAATAAAAAAGGTTACTCAAGAGGTGTATTTGCAAACGAGCGTTAATTTAGAGCCTGAGGTGAAAATAATTGGAAGGTAAACAAAAATTGGATTTAATAATTATTACCGGCATGTCGGGTGCAGGCAAGTCTCAGGCGGCTAACGCTTTTGAAGATATAGGTTATTTCTGTATAGATAACATTCCGCCTGTGCTTATTCCGTCAATTATTGACCTTGGAGAGCGCTCGGGCGGTAATCTTTCTAAAATAGCAGTTACAACCGACCTCCGCGGCGGAGAAATGTTTAATGAAATTGAAAGCACGTTGGCTTTAATTAAAGATAAAGGCATAGAGCCGTATGTTCTGTTTTTGGATGCATCTAACGAAGAATTGATGCGCAGATTTAAAGAAAACAGACGAGTACATCCGCTTACAACCACCATGAATCTTTCAATTTTAGAAGCGATAGAAAAAGAGCGTGAACTGTTAAGCGATATTCATTTTATTGCTAATTATTCTATTGATACTACCTATATTTCCAACAAGCAGTTAAAACAACGTATAAATGATATTTTTGTTGGCGGTAGTGAGTGTCATACTAGTATACAATGTATGTCTTTTGGATTTAAATACGGTGCTCCAAGAGACGCAGATTTGATTTTTGATGTTAGATGTTTGCCAAATCCGTACTATTTGGATGATTTAAGGGAACTTACAGGCAAAGATAAAGGCATTGAAGATTATGTTATGAGTTTTTCTCAATCTAACGAACTGCTTAACAAAATAATAGATTTCTTTGACTTTACCATACCTCTTTATAAAGAAGAAGGAAAAAGCCAGTTAGTTATTGCAATTGGTTGTACTGGCGGCAGACATCGTTCAGTTTTGCTTACTGAAAAACTATTTGCACATTTACAAAGCAAAGGTTTAAAGGTTAGTGTTAATCACAGAGATATAGAAAAGTAGGGAAGATATATGTCGTTTTCCTCGGATGTTAAAAATGAATTATGTAAGATAAAGCCCGTCGATTGTTGTGGTTACGCACAGTTGTATGGTATGCTTTTGTTTTGCAAAAATTTCTCAAATAACGATATATTCTTTTCATCAGATAAAAAGGAAATTGCTAATAGGCTTTCTGCAATTATTAAGCAGGTTTATGGGTTTAATCCAAAGGTAGTTGATAAATCAGGTAAATTCGCACTAACATCGGATATTATCCATGTAGCGACTTTGTATACCGATATTATCGAAAAAGAGTATATAACTGACGCGTTTTATTGCGATGATTGTTTGTCGGGGTTTACAAGAGGTGCTTTTTTGGCAGCCGGTACTGTTACCGACCCCGAAAAAAGTTTCCATGCAGAAATTAAAACTGTTCGCGAAGAGGTTGCTATATCTTTGCAGTCTGTTTTATTAAGTTCTGGGTTAAACGCTCGCATTTCTAAAAGAAAAGAGCAGTACGTTGTTTATTTTAAAGGTAGCGAACACGTTTCTGATTTCTTAACCTTTATCGGCGCTTATAAGAAATCTTTAGAGGTTATTGAATCGTCTATCGTTAAAGAATTAAGAAATAAGGTGAATAGAGCCAAGAATTGCGAAACAGGCAATATTGGCAAAACTGTAAACGCTGCGGTAAAACAAAAAGAAGCAATTGTCGTGTTGCAAAAGTGCGGTAAATTTTCATCACTTTCTGATGAATTGAAATCTGCCGCAGAATTAAGGGTCAATAACCCTGATATGTCGTTAAATGAACTTTCGGCATTGAGCGGTATATCTAAATCGGGTCTTAACCATAGACTTAATCGTTTAATTGAACTTGCTAAGGAGTATAAAAATTGAGCAGTAGTGATTTTGTTCATCTTCATGTCCACACAGAATACAGTCTGCTTGACGGCGCATGCAGAATAAACAAACTTATAGAAACCGCAGTTTCTATGGGTCAAAATGCTATTGCCATTACCGACCATGGAGTTATGTATGGTGCGGTTGAATTTTATGAAAAAGCAAAAGAAAACGGAATAAAAGCGATTATTGGGTGCGAGGTTTATGTTGCGCCTAGAAGTCGGTTTGATAAAGACAAGGTGTTAGACGCTCGTTATTCGCACCTTGTTTTATTATGTAAAAATGAAATTGGTTATAAAAATCTAATAGCGCTTGTTTCTAAATCATTTACAGAGGGCTTTTATTCGAAACCACGTATTGATAAAGAGTTGCTAGAAAAACACAGCGAGGGACTTATTGCGCTTTCTGCTTGTATTGCGGGCGAAATTCCAAGTAGAATCTTGCAAAACAACTATGATGATGCGAAAGAAACCGCTATTCGTTTTGATAATATATTCGGTCGTGGTAATTTTTATTTAGAACTGCAAAATCACGATTATAAAGAAGATATTATAGTTAACAATGGTCTTATAAATATATCTAATGAAACCGGAATACCACTTGTTGCAACCAACGACGTTCACTACGTAAAAAAAGAAGATAGTGAAATGCAAAATATTCTAATTTGCATTGGAACAGGCAAAACACTAGGTGAAGAAAACCCACTATCATTTAATACAAATGAATTTTATTTGAAATCCGCTGACGAAATGCTTGCTATGTTCAATAACATTCCCGAGGCGATTACTAATAGTGTGAAAATTGCTGATATGTGTAATTTTGAGTTTGAATTTGGATCTATTAAATTACCGTATTATGATTTGGGAGATAACGACCATAACAATGTGATGCGAGAAATGTGTTTAAGTGGTCTTAAAAATATTATTGGAGATAATATTAGTAGCGAATATAACGATAGACTAAACATGGAACTTGAGGTTATCTCTAAAATGGGATATACCGATTATTTTTTAATTGTTTCAGATTTTGTTAATTTTGCTAAATTGAAAGGTATACCCGTTGGTCCTGGCAGGGGCTCTGGTGCAGGAAGTTTGGCGGCATACTGTATGGGCATTACAGGCATTGACCCCATTAAATATGGCCTCTTGTTTGAGAGGTTCTTAAACCCCGAACGTGTATCTATGCCTGACTTTGATATAGATTTCTGTTATGAAAGACGCCAAGAGGTTATTGACTACGTAATTTCTAAATATGGTGCTGACCACGTTTCACAAATAATTACGTTTGGTACTTTAAAAGCCAGAGCGGCGGTACGCGACGTTGGTAGAGTAATGGGTGTTTCGTATGCAAAATGCGATGCGGTTGCTAAATTAATACCGCATAAACTTGGCTATAGTATAAATTCGGCATTAGATGAGTCTAAAGAGTTACTCAATAAATACAATACCGATTATGAAACAAAAAGAATAATTGATATGGCTCGCAAAATTGAAGGTATGCCGAGGCATGCATCTACTCACGCGGCAGGTGTTGTTATAACAGATAAGCCGGTTCATTGTTATGCTCCGCTAGCAACTAGTGACGATACTGTTGTTTCGCAGTATACAATGAACAATCTTGATAAATTAGGCCTTTTGAAGATGGATTTTTTAGGCTTAAGAAACTTAACTATTATTGATGATACAGAAAAGAGTATAAGAGAAAATATTGATAAAAACTTTTATTCCGTTGATATTCCTTTAAACGACCCTGATACTCTGAAAACTATGGCTGATGGAGAAACTATTGGTGTTTTTCAGTATGAATCTGCAGGTATGAGAGCGGTTTTGCGTTCGATGAAACCTGAAAATATGGAGGACTTAATTGCAATAATCTCGTTATACAGACCAGGTCCTAGGCAGTATATTCCTAAATATGTTTATTTTAGGCACAATCAATCTAAAATTAAATACGACATTCCTGCATTAAAACCCGTTTTAGATGTTACTTACGGCTGTATTGTATATCAAGAACAAGTCATGCAGATTTTTACTACAGTTGCGGGATATTCTCTAGGTAGAGCAGATATTGTACGAAGGGCAATGTCAAAAAAGAAACATGATGTATTGCTTCGTGAGAGAAATACGTTTTTGTATGGCGAAAAAGATGATAATGGAAACTATATAATTGATGGCGCTATAAAAAGAGGGGTTAGTCAGAATTTAGGCAATAAGTTGTTTGACGAAATAACCGCCTTTTCTTCTTACGCTTTCAATAAATCGCACGCCGCAGCGTATGCATTGGTTGCTTATAAAACTGCATATTTAAAAAGACATTATCCAAGGCAGTATATGGCGGCTCTTTTATCAAGTGTTCTTGACTCATCAGATAAACTGTATGAGTATTTAAAAGAGTGCGAGCGAATAGGCATCAAATTATTGCCGCCATCAGTTAATCACAGCGAGTATGGTTTTACCGCTTGCAATGATGGTATACGCTTTGGCCTATTAGGAATTAAAAATCTTGGAAGAAATTTAATTTCAACAATTATTAGTGAACGTAAAGAAAACGGCAAATTTGTTTCTCTTGAAGATTTTATCAAAAGAACTTGCACAAACGCGCTTAATAGCAGAGCAGTTGAAAGTTTAATTAAATCAGGTTCTTTAGACGAGTTTGGATATAACAGACGCAGTCTAATGCTGTCTTTTGAGGATATTAGTCGATATATTGAGTTTGAGCGTAGATGCAAATTAGGCGGTCAAGTATCTTTGTTTAATGCTCAGCCTTTTGCATATATTCTCAATATTAATGTATCAAATGAATTTCCTTTCAATGATTTGTTAAATTTTGAAAAGGAAACAACTGATTTTTACATTAGTGGCCATCCTTTAAGTCGTATATCTAAATACAAATCAATAGTTTCATCAAATGATATTTCGGATATTATTGATAGTTCCGAAACTGGCGAAATTGTTGACGGTCAAACGGTTACTTTGCTTGTGTTAGTGTCAGGAATTAAATCTAGAAAAAGCAAAAACAAAAAGATTTATCTTAATATGCTTTTGGAAGATTTAAGCGGTTGCATTTCATGTATTGCTTTTGATACCGTTTTGGCATACGCCAAAGAAACTCCGCAAGTTGGCGGAATATATATAATTAAGGGCAAGGTTGAAATGCGCGAAGACTCTCAGCCTGAAATCATTTGCTCAGGCATCAAAAAATTCATCGAAGAAGATTATATTAACCTCGGAAAAGAGGAAGATAATGAGTATATCGATGCCACGGCGGTTATAGTAAATATAAGTGACGAATCCGAACTTAAGAAATTAAAAACCATTGCAAAGTTATATAGTGGCGACTTAAAACTTATTGCCAACGGTTCTTGCGGCAAGGCAGTTGATTTAGGTTTAATTTCAAATAATAAGAGAGTTATAGATTCTCTTTATAAAATTTTTAGTAAAGAATTAGTTAAAATATTCAATTAAACGGGTTAAAACTATTGACATTTGAAAAAATATTTTATATGATATCTTTAGTTTATATAAAAAAGGTGATTGTATGTGTGGAAAATTAAAAACAATTGGTATTTTAACTAGTGGCGGAGATGCGCCTGGAATGAACGCCGCTATTCGTGCCGTTGCAAGAACTGCAATTAGACGCGGAATTAAAGTTTTTGGTATTAATAGAGGCTATAATGGTCTTATTGAGGGCGATGTTTTTCAGATGGAAGAACGTTATGTTTCTAATATCATCCACGGTGGTGGCACTTGCCTATACACTGCAAGAAGCCCTATGTTTAAAACCGAAGAAGGTATTAAGCTTGCATGTGAAAATTGTAAAAAATTCGGCATAGATGGAATTGTTGTTATAGGTGGTGACGGTTCTTATCGTGGCGCTCGTGATTTATCGTTAAATGGTATTCCTTGTGTTGGTATACCAGGAACTATTGATAACGATATTTCATCCACTGATGAAACTATTGGTTTTGACACCGCAATGAATACCGCCATGGTTATGATTGACAGACTTCGTGATACATCTCAATCGCATGATAGATGTTCTGTAGTTGAAGTAATGGGAAGGCATTGTGGCGACATCGCACTTAAAACCGCCCTAGCAACTGGTGCAACTTCTGTTCTTATACCCGAGATTAAGTTTGACTTTAAACGTGATGTTTACGATAGAATACTAGATGGCAAAAAACGTGGTAAGAATAATTTTATTATTATTGTTGCTGAAGGCGTATGCAACAATAATGGTATTGGTGATGTTTTTGATATCGCCAAAAAGGTCGAAGAGGCTACTAATGTTGAGTCTCGTGGAACAATCCTCGGCCACGTTCAAAGGGGCGGAAGCCCCACTCTGCGTGACAGAGTTCTTGCTTGTCGTTTTGGTAGTTATGCGGTTGAGCTTCTTTTGCAAGGCATTGGTAATCGAGTAGTATGTCTAAAGAATAACGACATCGTAGATTATGATATTTATGAGGCTCTTGAAATGAAAAAATCTATCGACAAGAAACAATACGAAATGGCTTACGAAATTTCAATTTAAAAATAAAGCAGCAGCTTCATCTTCTAGCTTACAGAGATTAGGTTGCTGCTTTTTCAGGAGAATTTATATGAGTGTTGCAATCGTTACTGGAGCATCTTCAGGAATTGGCAAGGAATTCGTTATACAAATGTCTAAAATGACTGATATAAGCGAGTTTTGGCTAATTGCTAGAAGAGAGGAAGAACTTAAAAAATTAGCCAACAACTTAAATATTAACTGCAAAATTCTGTCTATTGATTTATCAAACGAAGAAGGTCTATGTCGATATGCCGAGGTACTAAAAAATAATAATCCAAGTGTCAAATATATTGTAAATGCAGCAGGATACGGTAAATATGGCAACTATGAAACAGTTGATACAAAAACAGCATTTAATATGATAGATTTGAATATTAAAGCACTGCTGTTTGTTACTCAAGAAACGATTCCTTATATAACAAATGGTGGTTATATTATTCAAATAGGCTCCGCTTCTACATATAATCCATTACCTAATTTAAACGTTTACGCTTCAACTAAAGCGTTTGTAAAGCATTATTCAAGGGCACTTAATTTTGAATTGAAAGATAAAAATATTTCTGTCACAACAGTATGTCCAGGATGGGTTAAAACAGATTTCTTTGCTCGTGCGGATATTGACACGTATTCAAATAAAAGTTTTGCTAAGCCTATGGTAAGTGCTATCGACGTTGTAAAAAAGGCGTTAATAGACGTTAAAAAACGTAGAGATGTTTCTATGTATGCGCTTTTTAATAACATACATCATTTTTTAGCAAAGATTTTACCGCATAAACTTATAATTAGTATGTGGATGAAAATGCAAAATAAATAAAAACAAGGTGCTTTTAGCACCTTGTTTTTTTATAGTATAAAGTGTATTGGCAGGCCGTTTTTCATTTTAATGGTCAGTTCGCCTTGAATTAGCGGTAAAAAGTATTGAATTGCCTCATCACTTACATTGTTACATTCGTCGTTAATCCATTCTTTAGGAAAAAATCGTTCTTTATTTGCAACATCTTTTGCATCAACCGTTTCAATAGCAACAGTATAAGGGATGTTGGTAATACGCTTAAATAACATCATTTTGCCGCTTTGACCGTTAACTGCTGCAATAACTGCGTGTTTAGCAATTTTTTCAGCTTCATCAATATCGGTTTTAGAACTAACGTGCGATGAACAGCGTTGCAGCACATTAAGTTCAATGGACCTAACTTTGCACTTCAGTCCTTGCCTAACCTCATTCTCTAAAATTTTACCAATACCGCTTAATGCCTCGTGACCAAAACAGTCTACAGAACCGTTTCCATAGCCGATGTTTGATTTTGTGTTTTCAAACTTAACGCCTTCGGACACGGCAACTATTACTGAATTATGTATAGATAGTTCTTTTCTTACGTCGTCTATGAATTTAGAAACGGTTATTTTGCTTTCTGGTAAATAAATCAAGTGTGGAGCATTCTCACCGTTTGCTCTTAATACGCACGAAGATGCTGTAAGCCAGCCAGCGTGTCTGCCCATAACTTCAATTATAGTAACTGATTTTAGATCATATACTGATGAATCTCGGATAATTTCTTGAATTGTTGTTGCAACATATTTAGCTGCCGAACCAAAACCAGGAGTATGATCGGTATACTCTAAATCATTATCTATGGTTTTTGGTATGCCCATAATTTTAATATCTTTGCCAATCTCTTTGATGTACTCGCTTAATTTTGCAACAGTATCCATTGAATCGTTACCGCCAATGTAGAAAAATGCACCTATATTATGTTTTTCGAAACATGCGATAATTTTATCATAAATATCTTTGCCTTCTGAGATGTTCGGCAATTTGTATCTGCATGAACCAAGATAGGTAGATGGTGTTTGTTTTAACAATTCCATATCTTCGTCTGTACAAATCACAGAATTTAATTCAACTAAATTGTCGTTTATAATTCCTTCAATACCATTTACAGAACCAAAGATGTGCTCTATTGTAGATTCATTTAGTGCTTGCTTATAAACGCCTAATAATGATGCGTTGATGGCGCATGTAGGACCTCCGGATTGTGCAACCGCAATATTCATATTTATCCCCCGCATTTTTAATATGATTTAATTATAACACAAAAAAAATTACAGTCAACGAAGGCTATACATTTTCTACTATTTATACAAAAACAAACATAAATAATAGTATTTTTTATCTGTCAAGGAAAAACTCTTGACAAACAAG
>JAZNBX010000010.1:0-13701 GCA_045587265.1 Acutalibacteraceae bacterium
CGATGAACAGAGTATTGAGCAGTCGCTCTCAACATTCTCATCGCATATAAAAAATATTGTGGAAATATTAGAAAAGGCTAACGATAACAGTTTGGTGCTTTTAGACGCATTAGGCGCAGGTACAGACCCTGTAGAACATGCGGCACTAGCCAAATCTATAATAATGCGACTCAAAGCGTACGGCACACAAAGTATAGTTACTACCCATTACCCTGAATTAAAGTCGTTTGCTTTAGATACTAAGGGCGTAGAAAATGCTTGTTGTGAGTTTGATGTTGAAACTCTAAAACCAACCTATAAATTGTTAATAGGTGTGCCTGGACGCTCGAATGCATTTGCAATTTCGCAAAAACTTGGCATTGATGAGTCGATAATTGCTACTGCAAAAGAAATGGTTTCAGAAGAAAACAAGCGTTTTGAAGAACTTGTTTCTGCACTTGAAGAAGCGAAACAAACCGCGAGAAAGGATAGCGAGGAAATTCGCAAAACTCGAATAGAACTTGATAAAGCAAAAGCGGAAAACATAAGACTTCAAGAGGCGGCAAAACTAGAGCGCGAAAGACTTATGGAAAAGACAAGGCAAGAGTCTGAAAATATTTTGGAGTCTGCAAGGCTTAAATCCAACGAACTTTTGAATCAGTTAGAGGATATAAAGAAACAAATTACATCCGAAAATGCATCAAGTCTTGTCGCAAAGGCAAGGGATGCGGCACGTGCTTCGATTAAAAGCATTGAGGGAAATACGTCTTTTAGCAAAGATACAAAAGAAAAATATGTTTTACCAAGAAAACTTATTGTTGGCGACACCGTTATTCTTCAAGATATTAACAAAAAAGCCGAGGTTGTTGCTCTTCCTGATAAAAACGGAAAACTTACTGTTATTGCAGGTATAATGAAGTTGCAAACCGATATAAGCAATATTCGTCTGCAAGAGGGTGGCGTTACGGTTAATAATAGAAAACCCGCTAAACATAAGGCAGTTTCGGGTGTTCTGTCAAGAGCAGAAAGGAACGTTACTACCGAAATTGATTTACGTGGTATGGCTTGTGATGAAGCAATAATTGAACTTGAACGTTTTATAGACAATGCAATTATGGGCGGTATGGAGACCGTTCATATAATTCACGGCAAAGGTACAGGCGTTTTAAGAAAAGGCGTACAAAACGCATTAAAGCAAAATAAGAACGTTAAAAGTTTTCGTCTAGGTGTTTTTGGAGAGGGCGAAAGCGGTGTGACTATTGCTACATTAAAATAAAATTTACCCGATAGAGTAATTTCTATCGGGTATTTTGTTTCATAACGAAAAAAGTACATATAATATATTTAAGGTGATATGTATGGAATCGAAAACGAGAGCAGTAATTTTAATAGATACAGCGTTTTATTTGTTTTTTGCGACAGTAATTTATGTACTAATAAAATATTTTGCGGTGTATTTGTTACCCTTTATTATAAGTTTTGCAATCGTGTATGCTTTGCAAAAACCATCAATTTATATTGAGAAAAAGTTAAAGGTAAGGAAAAGCGTTGTAACCTTGATAGCATTGATTCTTATTGTCGCTATTCTTTGTACGGCAATATGTTTTATTGTTAAAAATCTAATAGAGTTTTTTAGCGACGCTAAAAACAATGATTGGTTATATAAAATCTCAGTAATTTTAAATGACTTTTATTCCGGCATTCCAACAGAAATTAAAAACATAATTGGTGGCGGAGAATACTTTTTTACAGATATGATAAAGAACGTTTCTGGGGAACTAATGAATGCTATGGCTATCACATTAAAAAAACTTCCGGGTATAATTTTTAGTATATTCACATCCCTTGTTTCTGCTTGTTTTCTGTCCTTTGAATATGATAACTTTGTAGCATTTATAAAACGCCAATTATCTCATGAATCAATAAGCAAGGTAGTAAAAATTAAGAAAACTGTAAATGAGAGTATTGTTGGGTTTTTAAAAGGTTATTTTCTTATTGTACTTTTTACCTTTATCTTTATGTTAACGGGTTTTAAGGTGTTGGGAGTGCAAAATGCGATAGCAATATCAATTATTGTTGCGCTAATTGATATTTTACCCGTGTTTGGTACAGGTATAATACTATTGCCGTGGGGCGTTTATTCGTTAATTTCTAGTAATTTGTTTTTAGGTGTAGGGCTAATTTTGATTTATGTAGTATATTCATTAACTAGATACTTTATAGAACCTAGAATTATTGGCAAAAAGGTTGGAGTAAATCCTTTAATTTCACTGCTTGCAATGTTTTTAGGATTAAAACTGTTTGGATTGATAGGATTGATTTTAGCGCCAATTACAGTTTCGGTTTTACTTGTTTTGCATAAAAACAAAGCAATTAGATTGTGGAAATAATAAAAGTGACATCCAAAATAATGTAATCATACTATATACTGATATATTGTTTTGGAGTTGAATATCATGGATAAATATATAATAAATACAGGAACTATCACTTATGCAATTAGAGGCAGAGATGCCCTCAGAGCGTCGGGGTGCAAAGCATATATGTTTAGAAAGCACGGTAAGGACGCGGTAGGGTGTGGATATAGTATATCGGCGGAGTGTTCTAAAGAGAAAATCGAGAATATTTTCTCTCAATACGGCATTAAGTATATATCTATTGATTTGGGTGTAGAGTGATGAGGTATCTTGATAATGCTGCAACTACATTCCCGAAGCCAATGCAGGTTATATCGGCTGCTAATAATTGCTTGAAAAATTATTCTGCAAATCCAGGCAGAGCAGGGCATACACTCTCTATTAAGGCTGCAGAAGCGGTATACAAAAGCCGTAAAAAGTGTGCTGATTTCTTTGGGTGCGATAACGTAGAAAACATAATTTTCACTCTCAACTGCACAACTGCACTCAATTTTGTGTTAAAGGGTGTGCTGAATAGCGGAGACCACGTAATATGTTCTTGTTTTGAGCATAATGCAGTTATAAGACCGCTTAATGCTTTAAAAGATATAGGCGTAGAGTATGACGTTGCACATGCCTTTATTGATAATGATGATGCAACAGTTAATGCTTTTGAGGCATTGATAAAATACAATACTAAAATGATTGTATGCACCCATGCGTCTAATGTTTTTGGCGCAATTATGCCAATTGAAAGAATAGCAAAACTTTGTAAAGACTATGGACTTTTATTTTTGGTGGATGCCGCGCAAACCGCAGGCGTTTTGCCAATAAATACGAAAGAATGCGGAATAGATTACCTATGTGTTGCGACACACAAAGGCTTGTATTCTCCTATGGGTACGGGGGTTTTGGTGGCTAATAAACCTATAGATAAAACCTTAATAGAGGGTGGAACAGGCTCTATGTCTATTATGGAAATGCAACCCGAAATATTGCCCGACAGATTTGAAAGTGGTACCCTTAATCTTTCGGGTGTAGCGGCTATTTCTGCAGGAATTGATTTTGTAAATTCTAAAGGAATAAATAATATCTATAATAGCGAATTAGCACTTATGCAACGTTTATATCTAGGATTGGAGAAAAACAGAGGCGTTATTTTATATACTCCTTACCCAAAAAGAAAATCATTTGTACCGCTAATATCATTTAATGTAAAAGGTATGCATTCAGAAGAAGCGGCAGAGCGTTTAAACAGTTATGGTATAGCAGTAAGGGCAGGATTGCATTGTGCACCGCTAGCACACAAAACTATGGGAACTATAGGCAGTGGTACGGTTCGTGTTGCTCCTAGCGCATATACTACCTACAACGATATTGAATATTTTTTGAATTGCACCAAAAAAATTACAAAATAACTATTGATTATAAATTGAAATATGTTAAAATATATATAGATATATATTTTATTCGCGAATTTAGATTCGCTTTTTGTAATTTTTGAAAAGGAGTATATCAATGGGTGCTTTTCTTGAAAGAATCGGCGACTTTTTCTACACAGTTGGCAATACCATTGTTTCGGTGTTCTCAGGTGTAGACTTTTTTGATGTTGTAGATATACTTATCTTAACATTTTTAGTTTATAAAGCGGTAGAACTTTGGCGCGATTCGCGCGCTCGTACCTTGCTTAAAGGTATTGTTTTAATTGTTTTAACCTATGCATTGTCCAGCTTGCTTGGTATGATAGGTATCAACTGGATTTTGGAAAAGGTAGTTAATTATGCTATCGTGCTTTTGGTTGTTATTTTTCAACCCGAACTTCGCCATACGCTTGAAAGGGTAGGACATAGCAGTTTTGGTATCTTTGGTAAAAATAGCGGCGGTGTTGATGAAAGCACCGTTGGTTGTATAAATCAAGTATGCAAAGCCGTAGGCTCAATGAGTAAAGCAAAAACAGGTGCTTTGATTGTATTTGAAAATAAAACAATGCTCGGTGATATTATTAAAACCGGCACAGAAATTGATGCTTGCATTTCTTCGGAAATGGTAAGCAATCTGTTCTTCCCGAAATCTCCGTTGCACGACGGCGCTGTGGTTATTCGCGATAATCGTATTATGGCGGCGGGTTGCATTTTACCACTTACCGCCAATAGAAATTTAGGTTCTGAGTTAGGAACTCGCCATAGAGCCGCTATTGGTATTAGTGAAAATTCTGACGCGGTAACTGTGGTTGTTTCGGAAGAAACGGGTATTATTTCGTTAACTTATCACGGCAAAATCACTCGTGATTATAACATACAGTCGTTGCAACAAGAACTATATAATATTTTTGTAGATACCGATAAAAATGAGCAGAACTTTATTAAGAACATTCTTGATAAAGCAGGTTCGTTCTTGAAAGGAGGCAACAAAAATGGCTAAGTTTCAAGAGGCACATCTTTTCAATAATAAAAAGTTTTCGCTTTTGGTATCATTCATTGTTGCGCTTGCATTTTGGTTTGTTATAACTTTAGTTGAATATCCAAATACCGAGCGTGTTCTTAATGGCGTTCAATTATATCTCAATACCGAAGGTACTGTTGTTGGTCAACAAGGATTGAGCATTGTAAATGAAACAGAAGAAGTAAAATATGTAAGCGTTAAAATAAGCGGTGCAAGATATGTTGTTAACTCAATTACGCCTGAAGACATATTGATTACACCTTCTTATGAAGACGTAAATGCCGCGGGCAAATACTCTGTTAAACTAAACGCTACTAATAATAGCGCAAAGAGTTTTAATATTGAATCTGTTTCTCCAGCATCAATGGATTTAGAACTTGATTATATTGATACTGTTTCTCTAGATGTTCAAATTAAGGTAAAAGGTGCAGTTGCCGCCGATGGTTTAAGCCTTGGAACAGAGCGCTTTACTAATTCAGAAAAGGCGAGTTTAGAGATTAGCGGTCCTCGTGCAATAGTTAGCACTATAAGCGACGTTTATGCTGAAGTTCAAGCAGACAAAAACCAAAAACTTTCTGCAACTAAAAGTTATGAAGCGGATATAGTCCTATACACAAATCAAGGTAAAAAGGTAAGCACTGATAAACTTACATTGGCTTTTGATAAAATCAATGTTTCGGTGCCTGTTTTAAAAACAAAAACTGTGCCTATTCGTTGCTCCTACACTAACAAGCCACAAGGATATACACCTGTTGCTACTCTCAAGGTTGACGGCAAACAGATTAACAAGATTAAAATTGAGGGCGCACCGGATATTATCGACCAAACAAACTTTGTTGAACTTGAAAGTATAGATTTCTTTGGTGTTAGCAAAAAACGAAATACCTTTAAAAAAGCGGTTGTTTTACCAACAGGTGTTTCGATTGTTGATGATATTGACGCTGTTGAAGTTAAGTTAAATACTTCAGATATTATAAACAAAAAATTCAAGGTTAATAGTGCGGTTGCAATAAATAATAAAGAAAATCTTAAGGCCTCGTTAATACAACCGTTAAACGTTGTTATATGCGGTGATAAGTCTACGATTGAAAAACTAAATGATAATAGTTTTTATGCAGAAATTGACCTTGACGGAAAAGCAGAAGGTGAGCAATCAGTTTCTGTTGTAATTAAGGCAAAAGACAAAGATGACGTATGGCAATATGGCACTTATGAAGCCAAAATATCTGTAACAAAATAATATTAAAAAGGCTTTGGTTTCAAAGCCTTTTTAACATTCTGCTATAAAATCCATATAATGTTATGGGTGATAGTATGATAATGATTTACTGTATAATCTTGGTGTTTGCTGTTACGGGGGCTTTTTACATAATTCAGTCGTTTTTTAAAATATTATATAGGCAGAAGAAAACGTGTTGTAAACCTGTTTTACTGTGGCAAATTCGCAGTGATACTGCTAGTGATTTAGAAACTGATGTGCGCTTTGCATTATCGAGTTTAAAATGGCTTAATCTGCGCGACTATCATAAGGTGTGCTTTGTCAAAAGCGAACTTAACGACGGCGATGAGAGCATTTGTAAATCATTGATTTGTGTCGACGATTTTGAACTTATTGATAAAAGTGAATTAAATAACATTTTTTAGTTAATGAGAGGAGGGTATATTAGTATGAACGAGAACGAAAAAATATCTTTATCAGGCCTAGTTGAGCATATTGTTTATTCAAATAACAATAACGGTTATACGGTTTTTGACCTGCAGTCCGGTGAAGAAAGCATTGTTTGCGTTGGCATTGCGCCTGACTTGAAAGAGGGCGAGAATGTTAAAATAAATGGCGAATATACCTTCCACACAGTATATGGCAATCAGTTTAAATTTGACTATATTGAGGTGTTGGCACCTGAAGGTACAGCGGCTATATTAAGATATCTTTCATCAGGTATGATAAAAGGTGTAGGCCCTGCAACTGCCAGAAGTATAGTAGAGCGGTTTGGTGATAAAACCCTAGAAGTTATAGAGCACGATTATGAAAGGCTTTCATACATAAAAGGTATTTCACTAGCAAAAGCAAAAAAGATAAGTGATGCCTATAAAACTCAAAATGGTTATCGCGATGTTTTGATGCAATTAAGTGAATTCAAAATCAATGCAGAAGAAGCGGCAAGAATATATAAACATTTCGGCAAAAATGCAGTAGGTAGAGTAAAAATTAATCCTTTTGCACTCTATAATGATGAACTTGGATTTAGTTTTGATAGAGTATGCGAATTAGCGACAATGCTAAAAATACCCAACGATAGTGAGTATAAAGTACAAGCCTCTATTAAGCATATTTTACAACACAATTTGCTGAATGGTCATACTTGCTTGCCATTAGATAAATTAACCGAAATTTCAATGCAATTTTTAAGTTTAGATAAAGATACAATTTCTAATGCAATTACTGAAATGCAACGTGGAATGATAATCAGAATAGAATCGGTTAATAATAAAGAGTTTGTTTTTTTACTCAAATACTACACTGCCGAAAGATATATTGCTTCAAAACTAAAGATAATGGCAGGGATTTCAAGCGGTAATAACGTTATTTCTAAACATAGAATTGCTGACTTGGAAAAGGAATATAAAATAACCTACCAAGAAAAACAAATTGAAGCAATAAATAGCGCGGTTAATAAAGGTTTGCTTGTTTTGACAGGTGGACCAGGTACGGGTAAGACAACAACACTTAAAGCAATAATCAAAATACTATCAGATATGGGATTGCAGGTTTTGCTGGCGGCACCTACGGGTCGCGCCGCAAAACGTATGAGCGAACTGACAGGCGAGGATGCAAAAACTATACATCGCTTGCTAGAGGTTGAATGGGATGAAAATGACCAACAAACCTTTGCAAGAAATGAGCGTAATCCTATCGATTGCGATTGTATAATAGTAGATGAAATGTCAATGGTGGATTCGCTTTTGTTTGAGAGCCTTTTAAGAGCGGTGCCTA
Organism: Acutalibacteraceae bacterium; assembly: GCA_045587265.1. GTDB lineage: Bacteria > Bacillota > Clostridia > Oscillospirales > Acutalibacteraceae > UMGS1532. Next base: position 7,813 of record JAZNBX010000010.1, read on the forward strand.
TTGGATGTAGAGTGATAATGGTAGGGGACTCGGACCAGTTGCCAAGTGTTGGCGCAGGTAACGTGCTTGCGGATATTATTTCGTCTGGAGTTGTTCCTGTTATTACATTAACTGAAGTTTTTAGACAAGCGCTTTCTAGCCTTATTATATCTAACGCACATAGTATTGTTAATGGGGTTTACCCCGAACTAGATACCAAAGATAATGATATGTTTATGATTGATTTAACAGATAGGACAAGGCTAGCAGATTACATAGTTAATCTTTGTAGTGTAAGGCTTCCTAAAGCGTACGGATATAATCCATTAAGCGATATACAGGTCCTTTGCCCATCTAAAAAGACAGTTGCGGGTACAAGTGTTCTAAATAATCTATTGCAAAATGCAATAAATAAAAAGGTTAAAAAGAATACAGAAGATATTGTTTTTAAAAATTACACCCTTCGCGTTGGCGATAAGGTTATGCAGATAAAAAATAATTATGATATAGAGTGGACCAAGAATGATAGCGAATACGGTACAGGTGTCTTTAATGGAGATATTGGTATAATTCGTGATATAAACTTAACTTCGGGTAAGATTACGGTCGAATTTGATGATAAAATTGCTTTTTATTCGCGTGAAGAGGCAAATCAACTAGAATTATCCTACGCCGCGACTGTTCATAAAAGTCAGGGTAGTGAATTTGATTGTGTGATATTACCTCTTTTCGACACGCCTGATAAACTTTGTTATCGTAACCTTTTGTATACTGCAGTTACTAGGGCTAAAAAACACCTGATATTAGTTGGTGACCGAAATATAGTAATGCGTATGACCGATAATAATCGCAAAAGTCTGCGATATAGCGGGTTAGGTTCATTTCTTAAGGAGTGAGTGAAATTAAACTTTTAGAATATTTGATTTGTTTCATTTTTCCTTCTAGATGCAAAGTGTGTAATAAGGTTGTTTATATTGGTAGAGACGTTTGCGATGGTTGTAAAGCGGAACTGCGCAAGGTTCCCGAAAACATTTCGTTGATGCTTGTTTCAAACCCTAATGTAAATACCAAACTCGGATTTAAACCGCGTTATGACGGTGTAATTGCTCCGCATTATCACGAGGATGGTAGCAGGGAAATGATATACAACCTTAAGTTCAAAGGCAGAAAGGACCTTATTTCTGTAATTGGACTTGATATGTATAACGCATATGAATCGTATCTAAAATCGAAAGATGTTGATTGTATATGTTACGTTCCGTGCAAGTTCAAAAGTGCTTTTAAAAGAGGGTATAATCACGTACGCCTATTAGCAAAATCTGTTTCTAAAACATCCCATTTGCCGATTATGCCGGCATTAAAACTTGTTCGTGATAAAGTTCCGCAACACACCCTTTCACGTAAGGAAAGAATAGAAAACATTAAAGGTGCTTTTGGTTATACCAATAAATGCGATGTAAAGGGTAAAACCGTGATTGTAGTTGATGATATTATGACAACGGGTGCAACCTTTAATGAGTGCGCAAAGATGCTCAAAAAGGCGGGTGCAAAGCGTGTGTATGGCCTTATGGCAACCATTAATATTTAAAATTGGTAGTATATCCTATTGCAATATTTTGAAATATAATATATAATTAACTAAAATGTGAACGAGGAGGGAGTTTTTAATGTCAACCGATATAGTTTTAGATGCAGGTACCTATAAAACTGTTTTGTATTCTGCGGGCAAGGTTGTGTTAGAACAACCCTCTGCAGTAGCAGTAGATTCGGAAACTTATGAACCTATAGCGTTTGGCGAAGATGCTAAACGTATGTTCGGTAAAACACCTGCGAGCGTTACATTGGTTTTCCCGATAGAACGCGGTGCAGTTTCGGACTATGAATTGGCAGAAGAAATGATAGTTCATTTTATAAAATCCGCATTTAATAATAGAGTGATAAAACCACGTGTTATTGCTGTTGTACCAAGCGATGTTACAACAGTTCAGCATCACTCGGTTGCAAATGCTATATCGGCTGCGGGTTGCCGTAATATTTCAACGATTGAAAGCACTATAGCTTCGGCGGTGGGCTTGGATATTGATATTTCAAAACCAAACGGCAATATGATTGTAGATATTGGTGGCGGCACTGTTAATATAGCAACCGTTTCTATGGGAGATATTGCTCAAAATGATACGTTAAGGCTAGGGTCGATTGATTTTGACGATGCAATTATAAAATACGTAAGATATTCTAAAAACATCTTAATTGGCGGCCAAACCGCAGAGCAAATAAAAAGAACTATTGGCTGCGCGGTACAACGTGAATTTGATGTTACTATGCGCGCTAAAGGCAGAAACATTTTCACAGGTTTGCCGGAATCTTTTTATGTTTCATCTTCTGAAATATGTAATGCTATTAGCGATTTACTTACCCAAATATGTGCGGCATGCCAAAATGTGTTAGAAAGCACGGACCCTGATATAGTTGCCGATATTTCAAAAAATGGTGTGTATCTGTTGGGCGGCGGCGCTAAACTTTATGGTATGGATAAACTTTTAGAGGAACATCTATCTATAAAGGTAAATAGGGTAGAGGATGATAGTGTTGGTGCATTAAAGGGTGCTTACAAGGTGTTAAAGACACCATCAATAATTAAAAACAGCGATTATCAACACCGTTCTATCCAAAAACTAATAATGAATGACGAAATATGAATTTAATATGTTAAAAATATTGTCCGATAGAGAATTGTAAATTTTTTTATCGGACTTTTTTGTTGCATTTCTTTAGGATTTCGACAAAATAGGCTATATAAAAGCGATAATATTCAATATACAAACAAATTTAGTAACAAATATTACCAAATAAATGTGAAAAATCCTTGCATTTTAGAAAATTGTGTGTTATTATAGGTTCACTACATTTAGGAGGTAATAAAAATGGAAACAAAAGTAAAGGTATTGATTGGCGACGATTCGACTGAATTTGCCAATAACTGCGCAAATGTGCTTAAAAGCTACGGAATGGAGGTATTTCTATGCAAGAAAGACGGCAAAAGTATTATTGATAGCATCGAGAAATTAGAACCGGATGTTGTTCTCGGAGATATATTTATGTCGAATACAGATATGCTCGGCGTTCTAAAAATTGTTAAAAATCTTGACCTTAAGAAGAAACCACTTATAATGATTATTTCAAGTTTTGATAATCCTCAATTACAAAAGGAAGCGTTAGACAATGGCGCAGCGTATTATTTTATTAAACCGTTCGACCTTAATATGATGGCAGAAAGAATAATAATTCTTTCAGGTAATAAATATAAGCAGCCGGAAAATCGTATAACAAGTGCAAGTAGCGACCACGATTTAGAACTGATGATTACCGAAATAATTCATCAAATCGGCGTTCCTGCTCATATAAAAGGTTATCACTATTTAAGAGATGCAATTATTCTTTCTGTAAATAATTCTGATTACATAAACTCAATCACAAAAATGCTGTATCCAACAGTTGCTAAAATGTATAAAACAACTTCGTCCAGAGTAGAGCGTGCGATAAGACATGCTATTGAGGTTGCTTGGGATAGAGGCGATATTGATGTGCTTGAGTCATATTTTGGCTATACAGTTAATACAGGTCGCGGCAAACCAACAAATAGTGAGTTTATTGCAATGATTGCGGATAAACTTCGCTTGCGTTTGAAAGCAAGTTAAAATAAAAGCCACAGGTAATTCCTGTGGCTTAATTTATTGTGTGAAACTTGGCAAATTACCAAGATTATCGCCCTCGTTGCCGTTAGGTATTGCTTTTAGATACTCGGTGTCACCTCTGTGTGCTACACCAACACCGGAAATTTGTCCGTTCTTCGCCATATTAACCGCTTCCTGTTTTGAAACTGATTGGTTGTTTGAAAGTCTATATCCTGTAACTCTACCGCTTTCTTTTATAAGTCCAACTATTCGTTCAGCATCGGGTGCGGCATTTGGGATTTCATCAAGTGTATTATTTATATTATTAGTGTTCATATTCATCCTCCTTTTTAATTATTGTTCTTCAATGTTTTATATTTATTCTATGTTTTTATTTACAAAACTCCCGATATGTTGCAATAGTCACTAGAGTATCGCCAAGTTGAACTAATATTGATGCTAATAAAAGTAGTTCATTATCAGTTAATTTGCAAGAAATTGTGTTAGCGATTGCTGTAATAGATGCAGATAATTCGCATTCGTTCATATTATGACACCTCATAATATTATATGCTATTGAAAAAGTGTAGGTTTGTGTGGTACAATATGGTAAATTATTTCAATAAGAGGGGATAGTTTGAAGTTAGTAACTAGTGCAATAATAAAATTTTCAATTGGATTATTGTTTGTGGGTGTGTTGGTGTTTTTACCCGCAGGAACCTTTAATTATATGAACGGTTGGATGTTTATAATAACATTGTTTGTTCCGATATTGGTTTTAGGTTTGGTGTTATTTATAAAATCGCCCGAACTTTTAAAAAAGCGTTTGGATGGCAGAGAAAAAGAGAAAACACAAAAAGGTGTTGTAGCGTTTTCGGGTTTGATTTTTGTTATCGGGTTCATTGTTGCAGGCTTGGATTTTCGTTTTGGTTGGTTGCAAGTTTCGAAATATGTATCGTATATTGCAATTGGACTGTTTCTTGTTTCGTATCTTCTTTATGCTGAAGTAATGCGAGAGAATGCATATCTATCACGAAAAATCGAAGTGCAAGAAGGTCAAAAGGTGGTGGATACGGGATTGTACGGAATTGTCCGACATCCAATGTATGCGACTACTATACTTATGTTTTTGATGATACCAATAATACTTGGTTCTTGGTGCTCGTTTGTGGTGTTTTTATTTTATCCTATAATTATCGCTATTCGTGTAAAAAATGAGGAAAAGATATTATCAGAGCAACTAGAAGGTTATTGTGAATATAAAGAAAAGGTTAGGTATAAAATCATTCCTTTTGTATGGTAGAAAGAGGAATTATAATACGGGGTGGATAATAAATGTGGTTGATAATGGCGGTGCTTTCTGCGTTTTTTGCAGGACTTACGGCAATTCTTGCGAAGTGCGGAATACGTAAAACAGATTCCGATTTGGCTACTGCATTGCGCACGATTGTAGTTTTGGCATTTTCGTGGATTATGGTGTTTGTAGTAGGCTCAGCTAAAGAGATAGGAGAAATTAGCGGAAAATCAATAGTGTTCTTAATTTTTTCTGGCCTTGCTACCGGTGCATCTTGGATATGTTATTTTAAGGCACTTTCTATGGGTGATGTAAATAAGGTTGTTCCTATTGATAAATCGAGCACAATTTTAACCGTGATATTGGCAATAGTTTGCTTTAATGAAACGGCAAATATATGGATTAAATTGCTTGGTACGGCGCTTCTTGCCGCAGGCATATTCTTGATGATAGAGAAGAAGCAGTCTATGGGAAAGAACGAGAATAAAATTTGGATGATATATGCCGTCCTTTCTGCAATATTTGCTGCACTAACCTCTATTTTAGCCAAGATTGGTATATCAGGGGTTGAGTCAAATCTGGCAACCGCAATTCGTACATATGTTGTTTTGGTTATGGCGTGGATAGTCGTGTTTTCTCAAGGCAAACAAAAGCAACTAAAGTCGCTTGACAAGCGTGAATTGGTGTTTATAGCGTTGTCGGGTATCGCAACAGGCGCTTCGTGGCTATGCTATTATTATGCTATACAAAATGGTGTTGTTAGCGTGGTTGTACCAATAGATAAGATGAGCATTATTGTGGCAGTAGCGTTTTCGTATTTTGTGTTTAAAGAAAAACTTTCAATAAAAGCATTTATTGGACTTGCGCTTATGCTTGCGGGCACGCTAGCTATGGCAATATTTAGTTAGCACACAAACCTAAAAAATAAAACAAAAAACCGCT
>JAZNBX010000011.1:0-65528 GCA_045587265.1 Acutalibacteraceae bacterium
CAGTAAAAGTTATAAAAAACACCGTGAAGAAAAATCTTGAAGATAGAGAAAACCCTTGAAAACACTGGGTTTTCAAGGGTTCCGTTGGCGGAGACGGCGAGATTCGAACTCGCGGGGGATTGCTCCCTAACTGATTTCGAGTCAGCCCCGTTATGACCACTTCGATACGTCTCCATATTAAATTGTATAGGCTTGCGCCTCGATACCTAATTGCGAGAAAACTGCGAGATGCAGAATTCCGAAAATGCAAACCGAAGTCCAGAAAACCCCGATAAATAAAGGGTTTACGGAGAAGGGCAAGTGACAGACCCGACTATGTTTCGAGTCAGCCCCGTTATGACCACTTCGATACGTCTCCATATAAAATTGTAAAGGCAAAGCCAAAACCTAAATTGCGAGAAAACTGCGAGATGCAGAATTCCGAAAATGCAAACCGAAGTCACGAAAACCCCGATAAATAAAGGGTTTACGGAGATACGGTCGTGACAGACCCGACTATGTTTCGAGTCAGCCCCGTTATGACCACTTCGATACGTCTCCGTATATGTTAACTCGCATAAGCGAGATTAACGCAAATATTCAGTTGTATTAGAATTCTCGTTAGAACTCATCGTGTTTCAGGAACAAGGGAATGCCTGAAACCCGCATGGTTAAAGGGTTTTCGGCGTTTCGGCTTCCGTTTGGCGAAGAAGATTTCGAGTCGTTCTCGTTATGACCACTTCGATACATCTCCAAATTGAATATGTGGTTTTACAAAAGTTTAAGAATAATTGTTAGAAAAGTGAGTTCATTGAAAATTAAATACTGAAAAATGGCTATATATAAGGGCTTGCGGGGGTTTTCGGTAAGCTACATGATTTTTTCGAGTCAGCCCCGTTATGACCACTTCGATACGTCTCCATGTGTTTTAAAAATAAAAGCGGTTGCGCCCGCAACCGCTTTGGTGACCCGGACGAGAATCGAACTCGTGTTACCGCCGTGAAAGGGCGGTGTCTTAACCGCTTGACCACCGGGCCTTGTATGGTGGCGGTAACTGGATTTGAACCGGTGACACTTCGGGTATGAACCGAATGCTCTAGCCAGCTGAGCTATACCGCCATTTTAATCGCTTCAATTTCAAGCGCGTATATGATTATAACAGTTTAAAGGGCCATTGTCAAGCCTTTTTTTAAAAAATTTATCTGCATTATTTTTTGCGCTAAATTGAGCGTTTCGCTCAGGTTAATCAATATTATTTACAACACCAAAATAAACGGGTAAATTGCTTTCGTTATCATAGATAAAATACACGAAACTGCGTGTGAAAGCAACCGAAACTTTGCAGTCTTCAAACTCTTTTTCGCTTATTTTTTTGTTAGAATAATTGTTAATCGCACCTGCAGGCGTAATACTAATATCACCCGAAATATAGTAATTATCCAAATGCAGATTTTCTTTATCTTCGGTCATTTCTGAAAAATCGGCATAGTTGCGCAACGGTGCAGTTACTTCTAGTGATTTTAGTGTTTTCGCAAAATCAATATTTGTAGGATTGTTTACACTATTTACATAGTAAGGAAATGTTGCCTCAACTTTTGCATTTGTTGCATTTTTCATCAGGTTTGGAAGTAGATTATTGTCGGAAATCTCTTTTGCAACGTCCTTCAATGTGTAATAAATATCATCTTCTATCTCTCTGGGGACAACGCCAACGAATGTAAATCCATCTTGATACTCTTTGGTTGTACCTACAAAGGTTTCGCTAGAAATGTATTTTGACTCTACAGTTTTAAAATATTCGGTGGTAAAGTCTCCTTTCTCACCAAAAAATAGATTTTCGTAAGTATCGTCTGTGCTAGCACCATTCACCCAAAGTGATTTAAAAGACGCGCCTGATATTATATTAAAGTTATGCTCATTATTAAACTGAACGTCGGTATAAGTGTTGCCATCTGTAGCATCAACTACTGTTTCTCTGGCTTTGGTAGAGGTAGAAAGTTCCGAGAAACTTTCGCGGTTTACTGCAATTCCATATCTGTTTGCATTATTGTTTAAAAAACTTTTTTTAATTGCTATGGGTTCGGTAGTGTTAAGCCAAGCGGTGTTTGAGGACATAATTCCATACTTTTCATTACTTTTAAAGGTGGTTCTTTTTTCTAGACCTGCAACCATAGCAGCGGTCTCTTCGGCACTTTGGCATAGTAAATTCTCAATTTGTCTGCGGGTGTTGCCGAGTGAGGCTGAGGCAAGAAAACTGAGTGTGTTTGCAGTATCGGTAAGTGACATTGCAGTATTACCGCCGTTTTCTACCTGTGCTGATAAAATTTTACTGCAAAACTTAATATACTCTTTGCTATTATCTTCGGTGATTTTTGCGCTTTTGCGATTTATTTTATAGCCTTGCATAAGATAGCCGTTTGAAGAAACAGTAGCCCTACCGGACAAAACAGTAATTAAAACAATAACTGCCACAAGAATTAAAGCGATAGCAGAAAGGGTAGTAATACCAATTATTTTATTTTTTCTGTCGATTGAATTTGTTTGAGTAGACATAATAAACCCCTTAAAAAGTATATATAAGCATTGTAGCATAGCGCAGGTGAATTTTCAAGCAGACAAAACATTAAAATAAATTAAAAACCTATTGAAATTTAAAACCGAAAGTAATATAATGTTAAACGTTACGGGGTATTAGCTCAGTTGGTAGAGCGTTGGCTTCGCAAGTCAAAGGTCGTCGGTTCGACCCCGATATACTCCACCAAAACTCCAAGCCGCAAGGCTTGGGGTTTTATAACGTTTATAAATTTTAGCAAAGAAGATGTAAAAAGTGAGCACATTATTATCGGTGTCGGTAGCGCTTTTGGCCGGCCTATTAATGACAAGAATTTTCAAACCCTTGCGTTTACCTTCGGTAACCGCATATCTGATAGCAGGCGTGCTTATCGGTCCGTATTGCCTTGGGGCGATAGGGATAGAGGGCTTAGGCTTTAAAAGTATGGATGCGGTAACTAGCCTTTCGCTAGTGTCGGAAGTGGCTCTTGGATTTATTGCTTTTTCAATAGGTAACGAGTTCCGCGTTTCCGACCTTAAAAAGACGGGTAAGCAAGCTTTGATAATTGGTATATTGCAGGCGCTTGGCGCAACACTTTTGGTTGATTTAGCGCTTTTGGCGGTGCATATTTTAATGCCCGATAAACTATCTGTTCCGCAACTTATAACTTTGGGTGCAATTGCTACCGCAACCGCACCTGCGGCAACATTGATGGTTGTAAGGCAGTATAAAGCAAAAGGTCCACTAACAAAACTACTTTTGCCGATAGTAGCGCTTGATGATGCAGTTGGTCTTGTTGTGTTTGCTGTGTCTTTCGGTATTGCAAAAACTTTGGTAAGTGGTACGGTAGACTTGATTTCTATTTTACTCAACCCTATGGTTGAAATCGTATGCTCCCTTGTTTTAGGCGCGTTTATGGGCTGGGTATTAACAATGCTCGAAAAACTGTTCAACTCAAACACAAATCGTTTGAATTTAACAATCGGCATAGTGTTTTTAACGGCATCACTTTCAATGCTTGATTTTCATATAGGACCCGTGCATATACATTTTTCATCATTACTTACTTGTATGATGCTTGGTACTGTATTTTGTAACATTTGCCCCTTGTCGCACGACCTTATGGGCGCGTCGGACAAATGGACGTCGCCGATATTTGCACTATTCTTTGTAATAAGCGGTGCAGAACTAGAACTTAGCGTGTTTACCGACGTTGCAATAATTATCATAGGTATAGCTTATATAATCTCGCGTTCATTGGGTAAATATTACGGCACGTTTTTGAGTGCTAAACTCACAAACTGTTCGAAAGAAATTTGTAAATACTTAGGTATAACCCTTTTGCCACAGGCGGGCGTTGCTTTGGGTATGTGTACTACGGCAATGCAACTAGGCGCAGAGGGTATACTAATCCGCAATATCACACTTTTTGCGGTGCTTATTTACGAACTTGTAGGCCCACTTCTTACTAGGTCTGCACTTGAAGCGGCGGGCGAAATTCACCCAATTCCCGACCACGTTAAGCAAAGGCGAGAAACAAAACTTGCCGATGCAAAGACGGGCAAAGAATAAAAATAAATCCGACTCTAAGCGTTTTGGCTTAAAGTCGGATTTTTGCTTTTTATAATGCTTTTTTGATTGCATTTAGTAGTTCGTCGTATGTATCATAGGCAGGTAGTTCGGGGTAATCCGCTTTAATAGAATCTGTGCTTTTAAATAGAAAACCTGCTTTGCTGTTTAGAATCATACCGAGGTCGTTAAAACTGTCGCCCGCAGCAATAGTTTCATAACCAATAGATTGCAATGCTTTAACTGTGGTAAGTTTTGATTTTTCGCAACGCATTTTAAAATCGGTAATTTCGCCATCGTCTGCTACAACCAATGAGTTGCACATAATGGTTGGCCAACCGAGTTTTTTCATTAAAGGTGTAGCAAATTGCTCGAAGGTGTCGCTAATAATTATAACCTGAGTAAGTGAGCGAAGCTCGTCCAAAAACTCTTTAGCGCCTGGCATTGGGTCGATTTTTGCAATAGTTTCTTGAATTTCTTTAAGACCTAAACCGTGTTCTTTCAAAACAGAAAGACGCCATTTCATAAGTTTGTCATAATCAGGCTCGTCACGGGTAGTGCGCTTGAGTTCGGGAATACCCGATTCTTTTGCAAAAGCAATCCAAATTTCAGGAACTAAAACGCCCTCTAAATCCAAACAAACAATATTCATAAAAAATACCTCCAAAAACTTGCTAAAAACAGTATATCGTATTTTAACTAGTATTTCAAGTGGGTGATTTCAAATAATTGACGGCTTACCAAAAATATGGTAATATATATTTGTAGAAATTAGCAAAGGAGAGGATACCTTGAATATTTTAGAAGTTAAAGGTCTTTGTAAAGAGTACAAAAAAGGTTCCCCTGTTTTAAAGGATTTGAATTTATCAATCCCAAAGGGTAAAATTGTTGGACTTCTAGGACCTAACGGATGCGGAAAATCGACACTTGTAAAAATGGTTGCAGGTGTTTTGCAAGCTACTTCGGGCGAAATTTTGGTTGATGGTAATAGTATAGGCGAAAAAACCAAGGCAATAGTTTCGTATCTGCCCGAGCGTACTTATTTTACCGCTAATATGAAGGTGCACGACCTAATAACATTCTTTTCGGATTTCTATGCTGATTTTGATTCGACTCGTGCTTATGCTTTGATGAACGACCTCGGTGTAGACATAACAAAACCTTTAAAAAACCTTTCTAAAGGCACAAAAGAAAAGGTGCAGTTAATAATGGTTATGTCAAGAAATGCCAAACTTTACCTTTTAGACGAGCCAATTGCAGGTGTTGACCCTGCCGCTCGCGAATATATAATAAACACTGTTTTGGGCAACTATAACCGAGAGGCAACGATTATAATAACCACCCATTTAATAACTGATGTTGAGAATTTATTGGATGAGTTTGTATTTTTAACCTTTGGTGGTAAAATTTTAAAAAGCGGTAACGTCAAAGCACAAAAAGAAGAAACAGGTAAAACTTTGGATGAACTGTTTAGGGAGGTGTTCAGATGCTCCGTAAATTAGTTAAATACGATTTTAATTATTACATAAAATATTGGCTAATCGCCGCAATTACCACAGTAGGACTTGCGGTTGTGTGTGGCTTGTGTTTTAAAACGCTCGCTATAGAAAACGATAAACTAAATGCAATAAAGGTTCTTTGCTTGTTAGCAGGCGTTATTTCGGCGGTAGCAATTTTTGGGCTCTTGATATTTACTCGTATATTAGGTGTAATAAGGTATTATAAGAACCTTTTTACAGACGAGGGATACCTAACCTTTACCTTGCCGGCTAAATCTAGTGAGATTCTTTCTTCAAAAGTTTTGGTTAATTATCTTTTTACTGCAATATCTTCATTTGTGGTTATTTTTGATGTGTTTATAGTTCTCTCTTTGGCGATACCAAAAGAACTGTTTGATGCAAGCAACTGGAGGGGGATTTTAGAAGTTTTCGGCGAAATGTTTGCAGAAATGAAATTATTCACTCCGTTATATGCTTTGCAGTTGCTTTTGTTTGTTGTGGCACTACCACTTCTTCAAATAATGGTAGACTACTGTTGTATAACGGTAGCCGCAACCTTGGTGCGTAAATATAAGGTGCTTGTTGCAGTTGGTATATATTACGGAGTATCGGTAGTAACCTCTTATTTTTCTCAGTTTGCAGCTATGAGTTTTGCTTCCGAAAGTGTAATTAAAACCATAGAAAAATTAACCGAAAATCAGATTATGGGTATGTTTAGCATTGTGTTTTTTGCGTTGATTGCGCTTGTTGTGTTGGTGTCTTTGATACTGTATACATTATCGTTACACCTTGTAAACACAAAGCTTAATTTAGAGTAGGGGGCGAAGGTATGAAAAGAATTATTAGTTTAATTTGCACGCTTTTGCTTATCGCTTCTTTTTCTTTAGGCGTTTTTGCCTACGCAAAGGAAAAAACCTACACCATAAATGGCGAATTTGAATCCCTAACGTGTAACGATGGGCAAACCTATTATCCTATTGACAATACAGATTTGTATTTAGAAGCTTATGATAGGGAATATTTGGATTATGAGTTCAGCGATAAAAATATTGAAAAGAAAATTCAATTTGTAGATGTTTCAGTTTCAGAAAAAAGCAATTACATAATCGAGGTTTACATTGAGTATGGTTCAATTACGGAATATATGTACTTTGTTCGCAGTGATAAAAAAGAGTGGATGGATGAGTTTCTAAAGGGTAAAAACGCAAGCCATATTATAACCGAGAACAGTCGCTCTTGGGTTGATAGATATCTGGATTTTGAAAAGGTTGAAAATTGGATAAGCGAAGAAAATAAGATTACAGTAACCGCTAAACAATTCAGGTTTTTCTCTTGCCATTCTGTGTACATAACAGATAACAGTAAAGAGGTGCGTTTACAGGTGGGCGACGTGTACGAAAACGGTGAGGAGTTTTATTTTGTAAGATACTCCGATTATACAAAAGCTGACCTTTACGGCGATGGCACCTATGCTAATTTAAGTGTAGCATATAAGTTATCCGATGAAGCGTACATAGAGGAAATGAAGGAAACATACAGCGAAGATGCAACCGAAACCGTTGACGAAGAAATAATGCAATCTGATGAGAAGATAGAGGGTATACTTACCGGTTTTACCGAACTTTCACTTATAGTTATGATAGTATTGTTTTTGGTGTTAATACCGCTTGCCGCTATTGTGCTATCCATAATCTTCCTTTTTGTAAAACATGCCGCGCCAATGTATAGGGGATGGCTAAAAGCAATAATTATTACTGCGGTAGTAGTGCTTGTTTGCAGTGTTACGATTATCATTATTTTATTCTAATAAAAAATGCGTTAGAAACGTTTTGTTCCTAACGCATTTTTCTTTTTATAAGCCAAAGTTTGAATTTACTGTAACCGTGTGCCGAGTCTTTTAGCAGTTCTTTTTCTTTTATGTAGCGTTTTGTGTCGCCCGCAATTTTAATAGCATCACCCGTAAAATCTTCTATAACACGAGGAAGTGCTTCCTTGCGGCTTTGGTTTTCGGGTTCGTGCATCCAGAGTATTTCGCCACTTTCGCTAATTCCGCTAGCCAAACAATCAAAAACAAGACCTGCCGCTTCACCATAGCAGTAGCGCTCAAATAAAACGCGCCCGTCAATATAAAAGGTCAAGCAGTCACGAAATTTGGTTTGATTTTCTTTTTTATAAACGGTAGCGCAGTTGCCACCCGAAATAGCCATAATATCCATATAACACCTCTACTGATTTTTAAGTAGTATAACATAAAACTAATTTTTTCACAAGCGTCTGTTGAAATAACTAGTAGTTGCTTTTGCCGTAACACCACTTAAAAGCAGTAGCGCTAGAAGGTTTGGTAGTGCCATAAATGCGTTAAAAATATCTGCAACCGCCCAAACGGCAGAGGTGGGAATAAATGGCGCAACAAAGACCGCAAGCACATAAATTATTCTGTGGATATTGGTAATTTTTTTGTTGTCGCCCGCAAGGTAGCAAAGGCTTTTTTCGGTATAATAGTGCCACCCGATTATTGAGGAAAAAGCGAAAAATATAATCAGTAGCATCAAAAGAAATTCGCAAGCAGAGTCGCTTATGGGAAGTCCGTTTTTCCAAGCGTAAGCCGTAATATCTGCGCCGTTTATGCTAGTAGTATAAGCGCCCGTAACAACAAGCCCTAAACCCGTTATGGTGCAAAGTACAATCGTGTCTATAAAAGGCCCTAACATAGAAACCAACCCTTGTTCTACCGCTTCAGTGCCGTTTGCTGATGCCGCCGCAATAGCACCCGAGCCTAAACCTGCCTCGTTAGAAAAAATGCCTCTGCTAGTGCCTAGTTTTATCGCCTTTAAAAAGGTTATACCGCTAGTAGCGCCCAAAACGGCTTTGGGCGTAAATGCGCTAGTGAATATAAGTACAATCGCTTGTGGGAGTTTTTCTATGTTAGTTATAATTATGGTAAGGGAAATTACTATGTAAACCGCACTCATAAACGGCACAAATATTTCAGCAACCTTTGAAATTCTATTTATTCCACCAATCAAAACGAGCGCCGCAAAAATAGTCACAAAGGCACCTATTATTGCCACCGCATAGTTAAATCCGTTGGTTGTTGTAGCATTTTTAAAATACCCCGCAACTGCCGAAGCGATACTGTTTGACTGTATTATAGTGCCAATTCCAAAAGTGCCTGCAATAACCGCACAAAACGAGAAAACAACCGCTAAAACCTTAAATTTCTTACCCAAACCACGCTCGATATAGTAAAAAGGACCGCCTATGTAGTTACCGTTTTTATGTAGGCGGTATTTAACAGCAAGAAGTCCCTCGGCGAAACTTGTAGCCATACCGAAAAAAGCGGCAATAAGCATCCATAAAAGTGCTCCGGGTCCGCCTAGTGAAATAGCCGAAGCAACACCCACGATATTACCCGTGCCAATGGTTGCGGCAAGACTTGTGCAAAGCGCAGAAAATCTTGAAACTCCACCGCCCGCGGCGTCGCTTTTTAATAAAAGTTTAAACCCCTTTTTTAAGCCTTTAATTTGTATAAAACCCGTTTTAAAGGAAAGATAAACACTTAAAGCCAAAAGAGAAATTATAAGATGCGGCCCAAAGGCGATATTCTCATCTATAAATTGCAGTATTTTTGAAACTTTTTCCATAGTTCAAACCTCAAATTTTGATTGACTAAATATCTCTAAAGTTATATTATAAATATGTAAGTATGTAATTTAGTATGAAGGAGGCTTTTTATGAATAATCTAGAGATAATAAGAAGCCGCCGTAAAACTATTTCTATTGAGGTTAAACCTAGCGGAGAAGTTGTTGTTCGCGCACCCATATTTTGCACGAAACGACGTATAGATGCTTTTATAAAAGAAAAGCAGGGTTGGGTGGAAAAGACCTTAAAAAACTTGCAAAAAAAGAAGTCGGCATCAGTGCCTTTAACACAAGAGGAGATAAATGCGCTACGCAAAAAAGCCAAAGAGGTGCTACCCAAAAAGGTTGCACAGTTTTCTGAAATTACGGGGCTTAAGTATAGCAGTATAAAAATAACCTCCGCTACAAAGCGCTTTGGCAGTTGCAGTGGTAAAAACGGCTTGTGCTTTTCACTTTTTTTAATGCAGTTCGAAGACCCGCTTATTGATTACGTCGTAGTGCACGAACTTGCCCATACAGTGCACCATAACCATTCTAAAGCCTTTTATGATTTAGTAGAAAAATACCTACCCGATTATAAAATAAGACAGAAAAAACTAAAGGGCAGAGGTTGCCCGATTAACCATAAATTGTTGGAGGAAACCCTATGAGAGCAAGCGGTATTTTAATGCCGATATTTTCTTTGCCATCACCTTATGGCATAGGCACGTTTGGAAAAGCGGCTTACGAGTTTGTAGACTTTTTAAAACAAGCAGGGCAGACCTATTGGCAGATACTGCCTCTTGGACCTACAGGCTTTGGCGATTCGCCATATCAGTCCTTTTCAAGTTTTGGCGGCAACCCGTATTTTATAGATTTAGACATTCTTAAAGATGAGGGTTATTTACATAGTGGCGAATATGAGAATATAGATTACGGAACTGACGGAAACGTAGATTACGGCAAACTATACTTAAACCGTTTGCCCGTGCTAAATCTTGCCGCTGGTCGCCTTTTAGAAAACCCGCCTTCTGAATACCAAAAGTTTTGTAGCGATAACGATTATTGGCTAAATGACTTCGCGCTTTTTATGACACTTAAAAACGACGGTGTTTATTTAGACAGTATGCCGACCCCGCTTCGAAAAAGAGAAAGCGAGGCGCTTTTCTGCGCTTTCAAAAAATATTCTAGCGAGATAGAAATTATAAAAGCGGTGCAGTATTTCTTTTTTTCACAGTGGAAAAAACTAAAAGAGTATGCAAATGCAAACGGGATAAAAATCATAGGCGATATTCCAATCTACGTATCGCCCGATAGCGCAGACCTTTGGGCAAACCCCGAGCAGTATTTATTAGATGAGAACGGAAAACCCTCTAAGGTTGCAGGTTGCCCACCCGATGCATTTTCAGACGATGGTCAACTTTGGGGTAACCCTTTGTATGATTGGGATAAAATGAAGGCCGATGGATACGCTTGGTGGCAAAGCAGAATAGCACATTGTGCCAACCTTTATGATGTGGTTCGTATCGACCATTTTCGCGCGTTTGATGAGTATTATGCCATACCAAATGGCTCAGAAAACGCTAAAGATGGCAGGTGGGAAAAGGGTCCCGGTATGTCGCTTATAAATGCCATAAACCAGATAGAAGGTATAGAAATTATAGCCGAGGATTTAGGCCATTTAACCGATTCAGTAGAAGAACTTTTGAAAAAAAGCGGCTATCCCGGTATGGCGGTTTTGCAGTTCGCCTTTGACCCTAAAGCCGATAGCAAATATTTGCCCCACAATATACGCAAAAATTGTGTGCTATACGTAGGCACACACGATAACGATACTGTTAATGGTTGGATTAACTCAATAACCTCAGCCGAGTTTAATTTTTGCACAGATTATTTGCGCTTAAATACAAACGAAGGATATAACTGGGGTATGATTAAAGCGGCTTTGGCTACTACTGCCGATACCTGTATACTTCAAATGCAAGACCTTTTGGGCTTAGGCTCGGAGGGTAGAATTAACACGCCTTCTGTAAGTGAGGGTAACTGGCAGTGGCGAATTGGCGAGGGCTGTGTAAACTCTTGGCTTGCAGGAATACTGAAAGAACAAACTAAACTTTATCGCAGAACTAAATAAACACAATGAACACAATATTGCTTATCGTTGGCTTAATATTGTGTTTTTTGCTTTTTTGGTTGAATTTGATTTTTTAGTTTGATATTATAAAGAAAACTTCGGGTTGCTTTTTTATGTAAAACCTTTCAAATCGTTTTTTGTTTATTATATACAATTAAAAGCAGGCGTTTTTGTGCAGTTTTTTTCTGCCGCCTTGGTTGACATATTACCAATATATTGGTAAAGTTAAATTGAGCTGTAAAAGGCTTCAATATCGGGTGTTTTCCCGATAATCAAGGAGAGTGTTTTATATGATGGAAATGTTCAAAAATCCACCGCAAATATATCGCGGTACGGATTTCTGGATGCTTAACGACGAGTTGCGTGATGACGAAATTCGCCGTCAGGTAAAAGAGTTTCACGACAAGGGTATGGGTGGCTTTATTGCTCGTACTTACGTTGGCCTTCGTACCGACTACCCAGGCCCTAAATGGAAACATCAAATCAGGGTCATGCTTGAGGAGGCTACCAAGTATGGTATGCGCGTAACCTTGCAAGCAATGCGTATGCCTGCAGGTTTTGAAGAATCGCCTATTGAAGATGTTTTGGACGTTGTGCAGTGTGTAAGCAAAGAGTTTTACGACAGTGAAGATTTCGTGGAGAAAAACTACCTTTGCGAAATACTAAAAGAGGTTGACGGATATTATATTGTTAAGCGTAAATCTGCCGCAAAACCCGATGAAATTACAGGCGAATGGCATGGCGGTACGCTTAATATGTTCAGTCCCGAAATGTGCCAAAAATACGTTAAAAAGTGTTACGAAGAAAATTGGGAAGAATTCCGCGAGTATTTTGGTAACACCATACATACAATGTGGGTTGACGAGCCTTGTGTAAACGCTCATAGCATCCCATATCCCGCAGATATTGAAAAAACCTTCTTCGACCGCTTTGGTTATAGCATAGAAGAAAATTTAGAGTCGCTTTTCTTTAAGGTTGGCGACTATAAAAAGGTTCGCTACCAGTATAGAGTGCTTCTTCAAAAACTTATGGAGGAGGGTTATTTTAAAACCCTTAGCGCTTGGTGTAAAGAAAATAAAATTTGGTTTAGCGGCCACCTTTTCAATGAGGATTCTTTGGCAACTCAAATTTTCGGCAGTATAGCAACAATGCCTTACTACAAGTATCTTGATATTCCTGGTATGGATACTTTGGAAGCCGATATGCCTTGGCGTTACGGCAAGATTAAACCTGCATATTCAAGAGAGTTCATTGGTTATAGCGAAAAGGACGGCACCGAAATCCCACCAAATGGCGATTTCTCTGCTCCAATGGCTACAATCGGTATGTATACAACTCCACTTCAACTTACATCTGCAGCGCATCAGGCAGGTAAAGAGCATATCCTTTGCGAAATGTTCGGTGTTACAACCCACAACTTTACCTTCCGTGACCAACGCCATTTGTTTGACCATTTTGCATCCCTTGGCGTAAACCACAAGTGTATACACGCATTTTTCTATAATTTACACGGTAATGCAAAGCGTGCATTCCCGCACCAAGTAAACTATTATCAACCTTATTGGGATAGATATGCCGATATGTTCGACTATTACAGAAGAACGGGTTGGTTTATTAGCCAAGGTAAACCTATTAAGGATGCGGTAGTTATTCATCCGCTTGATACAGCATATATGATGTTTGACCCTGCTATTGATAAAAAGCACCAAGAAAATGCAGAACTTCGCGATTATGAGCGTTTTTACTACGGAATAGTTAGAGGCCTTTGCGCAGCACAGTGCCAGTTCGAGTTTGGCGATGAGGCTACCATAGGCGATTTCGGTAAGGTTACCGACGGTGGTTTTACAATAGGCGAAATGACCTATAAATCAGTGATTCTTCCTTACTTGGATGTTGTTCGCAAATCTACTCTAGACCTCGTTTGCGATTATGCTAAACGAGGTGGCAAGGTTTATATCCTTGGTACTATGCCTAGCAGGTTAGAAGGCGTAGAGGATGCTTCTGTAGAGAAGGCACTTCTTGATGCAGGTTGTGAGTTTGTTGAGTACAGAAAAGACCTTATCGACGTTTTGGTATCACAAAACTCAAGTTATAAATTAGAGTGCACAAGTGATGCAACACCTATTATCGTTAACCATCGCGCAGATGCAGAGCGCGATTACTATATGGTAATGAACGACGATTGCGCCGACGAAAAAGAAATCACACTTACAGTTTCCGGCAAGAAAAAAGCGGTGTTCTATGATGCTCTCGCGGGAACCGCCAAAGAGTACCCAACACTTTGTGAAAACGGCAATACTTATCTCACCGTTACAATCCCCGAGGGTAGCAGTATTAAGTTTACTTTAGAGGATGCAAATGAGGTGAATTCACCCGAGGACGAGAGCGCATACTTTGTACGTACACTTTCGGATAAATGGGAGATTTGCCGCCATAATCCAAACGTTCTGATGCTTGAAAACTGTGCTTTCAAAAAGAATGCAGATGACGAGTATTCTGCTAAATGCTATCCTGCGGTTAACATCTGCGGTAAACTTAATGAAGAAGAATATTGTGGCGACGTATATCTACGCTACACCTTTAAGTCCAATATTGATACAAAAATTCAGTTAGCATTAGAGGATTTGAAGATTACTGAGGCTTGGTTTAATGGCAAACCTGTTGATTTGACCGCAAAGGGTTACTATTTCTCGCGCGCATTCGAAATCGTTGACCTACCGGTTAATGCAAAGGTAGGCGAAAACGAAATCGTGCTTAAAAAGGCGTTCGTTACCGCAAATAAAATGGGCGGTCTTGAAAGCAACCAAGAGCGTGTTGACCTTGAGGCTATTTACGTAATCGGCGATTTCGGTGTATTCTCGAGAGAAGAACCAGTTAATAACGAAACTCATCGCTTTAGCCGTTTCTTTGCACTAGATACGGAAAAGACCGAAGCTAGTAAGGATATTACAGGCGTAGGTTATCCGTTCTATGCAGGTGCTATGTCCTTTACAAAGACCATTACAATTACCGAAGATGAACTTAAAAACGATAAGATTATGTTCACCTACGAAGAATTTAATGGTTGTACCCTTGAGATGATTGTAAATGGTAAGTCTTTGGGCTACGTATACTGGGCACCTTACGAGATAGATATTAAACCTGCGCTAAGCACAGGCGAAAACATTATTACCGTAAAAATTGCAAACTGTCTACGTAACCTATTAGGTCCTTTCCACAGAGTAGAGGGCGAGGTTGGCCACGTTTGGTCAAGAGGTTGCAACGGTGCGATTTATGATAACGTTTCAGGTCCTTGGGGCGGTAATCCTTACGACGATAATTGGTTAGAGCGTATGGAAATTGACGATACTCGTTGGACTCCTGATTACTTCTCACTACCATTTGGACTTGGCAAGGTGAAATTAAAATTCTTTAAATAATTAATTATTGGGGTGCTGATTTTGGCACCCCATAATTTTATAAATATTATTTTAAAGGGTGCATATTTTTTTGAGTTTTTGCACTTAATTTTGTCTTGACCGACAAATCCGAAAAATGTATAATTGTAGTATATTATCAAACTGCCATATGAGGAGGGCTAACTAAATGTCTTTCGTAGCCGAAAAAATTAAAAAAACTTGCGAAATGTTGGAAAAATATATGTCGCAAGAAATTTGTAAGTTAGAGGATTTAAAATATCAAAAAACCGAGTACAAAAAGGGTCATACACCACCCAAAATGGGATATAAGGCCTACGTGCCGCACACCAGTTTGTATGGTGCAGACACTCACTATTGGTTTAAGTTTAATTTTGAAACCCCTAAAGACGAAGAACCTTTTTATTATGTTCTTGAGATGACTACTGGTAGTGAAGGCACTTGGGATGCAATAAATGCGCAAGGTCTTTTATATCTAAACGGCAAAATGGTACAGGGCTTTGACCCCAACCATATCCACGCATATTTAGAGCCTGCAACCAAATATGAGGCTTATAACTATTTCTATTTGGGAATGGTTGAAGAAAGCGTTGAAATTAACGCTAGGATTATAAAAATAGACCCAAGAATAAAGAAACTTTATTACGATATTTTTGTGCCTTACGAAAGTATGCTTTTGCAAGAAGAAAGAAGCGAGGAGTATACAACTATTCTTTATGCTTTAGAGCAGACTGTTAATTTAATTGATCTTCGCGTTCCTTTCTCTAAAGAGTTTTACGATAGTATTGAGGCGGCCGAGAACTATATTGAAAAAGAGTTTTACGGCAAAAAATGTACCGTCAAGGGTAAACCCGTTATAAACTGTATCGGCCACACCCATATAGATGTTGAGTGGCTTTGGGGTCGTGCACAAACAAGGGAAAAGATTCAACGTAGTTTTGCTACTGCAGAACAACTTATGAAACGCTATCCTGAATATAAGTTTATGCTATCCCAACCTGAACTTTACAGGTACTTAAAAGAGGACGCACCCGAGAAGTATGAAGAACTTAAAAAGTTGGTAGCAGAAGGCAGATGGGAACCTGAGGGCGCTATGTACGTAGAGGCAGACTGTAACCTCATCGGTGGCGAAAGTATGGTAAGGCAGATACTTCGCGGAAAACAATTCTTTAAAGAAGAGTTTGGCGTTGATTGTAGAGTACTGTTCTTGCCCGATGTTTTTGGTTATAGCGCAGCATTACCACAGGTGCTTAAAAAGAGTGGTATTGACCACTTTGTAACCTCTAAAATCAGTTGGAATGAGAGCAACACAATGCCTTGCGACCAATTTATGTGGCAAGGTATCGACGGCACAGAGATATTTACAAACTTTATAACCGCACAGGATTATGGTAAAACAGCCAACACAAATTTTACTACGTATAACGGCGTTTTTACCCCGTCTGAAATCAAGGGTGCGCGCGCACGCTTCCAACAAAAGAAATATACCGATAAAGCATTAGTAACTTTTGGTCATGGTGATGGCGGCGGTGGCCCTACCGAAAAAATGCTTGAAACACACGATAGACTTAAAAAAGGTATACCGGGTATGCCTGTAACCGAGATTAAATTCTTAGCACCTTACCTTGATTCTGTTCGTAAGGATTTTGATAAGGCTTGCAAGGAAACTCGAGTTATTCCTAAATGGGTTGGCGAACTTTACTTAGAGTTGCATCGCGGTACCTATACCTCTATTGCTAAAAACAAGCGTTTTAATCGTTTAAGTGAAACTGCTCTTAAAAATGCAGAAGGCTTGGGAGTAATGGGAGAGAGGTTAGGTCTAAAGTATCCTACCGATATGTTAGGAACTGCTTGGCGTAAGGTGCTTCATAATCAGTTCCACGATATTATACCCGGTTCTTCAATAGAAAAAGTTTATAACGGCACCGATAAAGACTATGCCGAAATTTTGGGCAACTTAGGCGGTAGCATCGATAAAACCTTAAAAATTATCGCTAAAAACATTGGTTCAGACGGTGGTGTTTTGGTTTATAACCCGCTAGGCACAGAACAGACTGTTCTAACTAAAATTAACGGCGTAACCTATGAAAGCGATGATAAAGTTGCTAGTTTAGGCTGGAATGTTATTGAGCCAAAAGAAACTAAATGCGGTGTAAAACTTGGCGCTAACACTGCCGAGAATAAATACTATAAAATGAAGATAGATGCAAGCGGTAGAATAGTATCACTTTATGATAAGGTTAACCACCGCGACGTCTTCAAAAAAGGTATGTTTGGTAACGAGCTACAAGTATTTGAGGATATTCCAAGAGATTATGATGCTTGGGAAATTACAGATTACCACAAGCAAAAAATGTGGAAACTAGATGCAGATGCTAAAATTGAGCCTATCGTTGATGGTAGTCGTGCAGGCTTCAAGGTAGTGCATAAATATTTAGATTCGGAAATTGAGCAGAATATTTGGCTATATACTGAGTGTCAGCGCATAGATTTTGAATCACGCGCAGACTGGCATCAAAAATTCCAACTGCTTAAAGCATCCTTCCCGATTGACGTTCTTGCTACATCGGCAGATTACGATATTCAGTTTGGTTACACCACAAGACCAACCCACACTAATACTAGTTGGGATGCCGCAAAATTCGAGGTTTGCGCTCATAAATGGGCAGATATTTCGGATGGCGATTATGGTGTAGCGCTTCTAAATGACTGTAAGTATGGCCATAGCGCAGAGGGTAGTACACTTAATTTAACACTCATTAAATGTGCAGAATATCCTAACCCGAATGCAGACCAGGGCGAGCATAAATTTACATATTCAATTATGGCTCATAAAGGTGGTTTTAAAGAAGGCGGTGTAGTCAAGGCTGCAGGCAACCTAAATAATCCGATGGTTGCTATGCCTATTAAGGCTGGCAAGGGCGAGTTGCCAAAGAGCTATTCTTACATTTCGTGCGATTGTGAAAATATCGTTATCGACACAGTTAAAAAGGCAGAAAACGGCGATGGCGTAATAGTTAGAATGTATGATACATATAACTGCCGCCGCGACGTAACTGTTACTTTACCTGAGGGTGTTAGCGAGGTATACCTTTGCAACCTGATGGAAAACCGCGAAAAAGCCTTAAAGGTAAAAGATGGCAAGGTAACATTACCTGTTAAAAACTTTGAAATTATTACTCTTAACCTCGTTTAAGAACAACAAAAAAGCCTCCCACTCGGGAGGCTTTTTTAATATATAAAATTAAATTTCAAATGCGCTTCTATCAACTTCGGTTATTTTATAGATTATGTTGTTGTTTTCATAAACCATATATTCATCGCAAAGGTCGGAAATGTAATCCTCAAAGCGCGCGTTTTTGAAGCCGACTCTAACCTGCTCTAGCCAAACGGGTTCGCCCTTCTCCTCAATGTAAACAACATGGTATCCGTGAGTGCCTGTTTTAATAACTGCGCTATCGCCCGAGAATCTATCTAAAGAAAACACCCATTCTTCAAGCGCTTTTGCATCCTTTAGCATACCGGGGGTAATGTTCTCATAAAGACCCCCCAAAGTAGCAGTTTCGGTGTCGTCAGAATATTCGGATGCGAGTTTAATAAATTCCTTCTTGCTAAAGTCGTTGGCTTTTAAGGTTTCTAAAATTTCTTCGGCCTGTTTCTTTGCGGCTTTAGCGTTTTTATAGTTATCTGGGTCGATTAGAATTTGGCGAATTGTTGTAATATGAGTTTCTTCTCTTGAGGGGGCAGAAACCAAATAATATACATCGTACGTGTTCTGTTCTTCGTTTTTTATAACGTAGCCGTCGCCAGCATTTCGCTCGTCAGCAAACGCCCAACGGGAAGCTTGTGAGGCACCGCTATATGTTGCATTGTTTACGGTTATGTTTTCCATAGCCGCATCAACCTTGCTCTCGATTTCCTCACTTTCAAGAGAAACATAATTCTCTTGATAATACTCGAAAAGATGCTTTCGTACACCCTCCTTGAATTCTTTGGGTGATGGGGCTTCACTAAGGCTTATCGCACGTCCGTGGATATCGTTAATCTCTAATTGGTCATTTGTTTCTATAGGGAAACTAAACGCCATATAGTCAACCGTGCAGTAGGATTTTTTGTGGCCCTCGTAGTATTCTTCCATAGCATCTTCGCTAGTGTCAAGATTTTTAACAAAGGTGTCGTAATATTGTGATGTTAACCTTTCCATTTCGGTGCATTTAACAATATCGTCCAAACTAACGCCTTTGCCAAAATTTTTGGTTATATAATCTTTGGTAGATAGCCCTTTGTCTTTAGCGTCTGCTATAATGGTTTTCTTAACGTTTTCAACCTCTTTTTTTGATTCTTTGTTAAGTTTAACGCCATCTAGTTTAGCCTGCTCCGAAACCACAAGGAATTGTGTTAGTCTTTCTTTTGCAATATCCATAAAGTAGTCATACCAGTTTGTGCCGCCGGCAATAGTGCAATCCTGCTCTGCAAGGGGCTTTGTGGTATCTAATCCCAGAGATTCGAGATTGTTGCCATAGGTATTTAAAAAGGTTAAATATTGTGCATTAAAGTAGTAGGTTAGAACGCTTGTGGTAATCTCGAAATTGTCGGTATATATAGCGCTGTTTTTACGGTCAACTTCTTTAGTGCCACACCCAACCAAAGAAACTGTTAGCAAGGCTAATATAAGTAATGAACTAATAATTCTTTTCATAATTTATTTCCTATTCCTCGGTGGTTTCTTCCTCATCGGTTTCATCAAATGTTTGTGTAACTAGTGCGAGGTTCTTATCTTTAACTTTAGAACTGTGCTTTTCTTTTAATTCTTCTAAATATTTAGAATAGTCATTTGTTTTAAGTTCTGCAATAACGTCGGCTTTCCAAGCGGTTTTGCCATCGCCAACGTAGAACATTACGTGGTATCCGTAATCGGAAGCGATTACATCGGTGTCGGCATATTGGCGTTTAGGGTTAAATAACCAATCATTAAATTCCGAAACCATCTGACCTTTGAGAACGTTCTCATAAAGTCCGCCGGTTGTAACCGAACCGCTGTCGGTTGTGTTCGATTCTGCAAGAGCGGCAAAACTTTCTTCATCTTTCTTGCCGTTACGCCATTCTAAAAGAAGTTTGTTTGCGGCTTTTTCGCAATCCTCAACGCTTTCGTATTGGTCGGCGCTTAAAAGAATGTGCCTTACATTTTTAGTGGGTTGCATATTCTTTTGGGCAGGTGTGGTAAGATAGAAAACGTAGTAACCGTTTCCTTCCTCGTCCTCTATAACTGTGGTGTCTCCCGCTTTGCGTTTAGAGTCGAATAACCATTCGCCATTCTTTGTTGAAACGTCGTAAGGCGCTTCGGTAACGGTAGCATAATCTGAAACAACCGTTTCGGCCTGTTCCTTTATTTCGTCGTTGGTGGCATCAGGGGTTGCTTCTTTTAATAATTTTGCGGCGTAATCCTCTAGTGCGGCGATAAAATCTGTGCGCGAGTTATTTGCGGCTAATTCTGTGGCTTTTGCTTTAGCGTCTGCCTTCATCTTTTTGATTTCGGCATCGGTTTTTCCGCTAGTGTCGCCCGTTTCGATAAGGAAGTAAACGTAATCGGCAGTTAAAAATGACGCTTTGTTGTCTGCAAAGTAACTGTCAATTTCGCTATCGTTATATGAAAGGGTAGAGGTGTATTTTTGCTGGTAACGAGATGCAAGTTGGGTAAGCTCTACACAGTTTCTAATGTCCTTTTCGCTAACAACAACACCGTATTTGTTATCAATATATTCCTCAACGGTAAGTTCTTCTTCCTCGGCATAAGTTTCTAATGTTTTCATAGAGGTTTCGATAAACTTCTGGTCGCCCTCGGTTAAGGTAACACCCTCGTCTTTTGCTGCTTCGCAAAGAATAAGAATTTCTTCTAACTGATTTTTTGCAGCATCAGAAAAGTAATCATACCAGGTATCGTAATCCTCATAAGCGCAGGCCTGGTCTTTTAGGTCTGCAGTAGCGTCAAACCCTAGTTCTTCGTTGGTTTCTCCATGGTTGTTAACAAATTGGTCAACAAGTGTGTGGAAAACGTACTGTGTCATACAAACGTCGGCTTTGTAGCTTTTTGTAGAAACAACCGCTTTCTGTCTTAAAAAAGTACCGCTTTCGGATAGGCTATTATAAATCACAGAACTAAGAACGGCAATAGCGCCAAAACCAACTATACCTACCACGATAAGTATAGAAACAAGCCTGTTTCTTATTTTCTCTTTTTTTAGAATTGAATTCATTTCTGCCACAAGATTTCTTTCGATTTTGGCGGAATTTTGTTTACGTTTACCTTTACCCATAACGAGCCTCCCAGTATTAGTATGTATATTATACAGTATCTAACTAAGTAAGATATAAATAAACTATTAAAATAATCATATCACAAACGAATAAATATTACAACTTTAAAAAATAAAAAAATAATGCTTTACTTTTTAGAAATCTTGTGTTATAATACATCGTACCGTTTACTAAGCTATGGGAGTATGCCAATTTTTTGGAACACCTTTTCCTATTGCATGGTTTGCGGATAAATATTAAAAGAGGTGAAAACGATGCAAACTAAAGACGTAAAAACTGCTATCATCGCAGAGTACGCTAAGCACGAAGGAGATACCGGTTCTCCAGAGGTGCAAATCGCACTACTTACCAACCGTATCAATGAGTTGACCGAGCACTTGAAGGTTCACAAGAATGACCATCACTCACGCCGCGGTCTACTAAAGATGGTTGGTCATAGACGTAACCTTCTCGCATACTTACAGAAGGTTGACATCGAAAGATACCGCGACATCATCAAAAAGCTCGGTATCCGTAAGTAATTATCGCAAAATGGGGCAGACAGGTGTTTTCACCCGTCTGCCTTGTTGCAAATTATCAGGTGTTTTTAGCCTGAAAAACAAGAGGCTTTTCGTGTTTTAGCGGTAAATCGAGTAGTGGAAAGACCTTTCCGCTGTTGGATTTATTGCTAAATCGGAAGCCTCAAAAATAAAAGGAGGAACAAAAATGTTCGAAAATTTTAAGGTTTATGAAACCACACTTGCAGGCCGTCCTTTAAAAATCGAAACAGGTAAGATGGCACAACTTGCAAACGCCGCTGTTCTCGCTTCATACGGCGATACTTCGGTGCTTTGTACCGTAACTGCATCCGCAAAACCACGCGAGGGTGTAGACTTTTTCCCACTTTCAGTTGATTATGAAGAAAAAATGTATTCTGTTGGTAGAATTCCTGGTTCTTTCCAACGCCGCGAGGGTAGAGCATCTGAAAAGGCTATCCTTGCAGGCCGTTGTATTGACCGTCCTATTCGTCCGCTATTCCCTAAAGATATGCGTAACGATTGCGCGGTTGTTGCAACAGTTATGTCGGTTGACCCTGATTGCTCACCCGAAATTGCAGCAGCTATCGGTGTATCTACTGCTATTGCTATTTCAGACGTGCCTTGGGCAGGTCCTATTTCAAGCGTAAACGTTGGTCTTGTAGATGGCGAACTCATTATCAACCCAACTTTAGAACAACGCGAGAAAACTGAACTTAACTTAACAGTTTCTTCAACTGCAGATTTGGTTGCTATGATTGAAGCAGGTGCTAACGAAGTATCAGACGAGCTTATGTATGATGCTATTATGTTAGGTCATGAGGCAAACAAAAAGGTTGTTGAGTTTATTAACGGCATCGTAGCCGAAATCGGCAAACCTAAGTTCGAGTTCCAGTCTAACGACCCAGACCCAGTTATCTTCCAAGAAATCGAAGATATGGTTTACGGGGACGTTCAAAAAGCACTTGATACCGATGATAAACTTGTTCGCGACGCTGCTTTACTTCCTATTTACGAGGCAGTTCACGCAAAGTATGACGAGCAGTTTGAAGGTCAAGAGGCTAAACTTGACGAGATTATGTATCTAGTACAAAAGCACGTTGTTCGTAACTGGTTAAAGAACGATAAAAAACGTGTTGACGGCCGTGGTATTGACGAAATTCGTCCACTTAACGCTCAGGTTGATTTACTACCTCGTGTTCACGGTTCAGGTCTATTTACCCGTGGTCAAACACAGGTTCTTTCTATCGCAACCCTCGCTTCTGTAAGCGAATCACAGAGATTAGACGGTTTGGATGAAGAAACCGAAAAACGTTATATTCATCACTACAACTTCCCATCATATTCTGTTGGAGAAACCAAGCCAAGCAGAGGTCCTGGTAGACGTGAAATCGGTCACGGCGCATTGGCAGAGCGTGCACTTCTTCCCGTAATTCCATCGGTAGAAGATTTCCCTTATGCTATCCGTGTTGTTTCTGAGGTTCTTTCTTCAAATGGTTCTACTTCACAGGGTTCTGTTTGTGGTTCTACCTTGGCTTTAATGGCTGCAGGTGTTCCTCTAAAGGCACCCGTTGCAGGTATTTCTTGCGGCCTTATCACAGGTGATGAAGGTGTTTACGGCGACTTTATGACTATGGTTGATATTCAAGGTCTTGAAGACTTCTATGGCGATATGGACTTTAAGGTTGCAGGTACTAAAAATGGTATCACCGCAATCCAAATGGACCTAAAAGTTCACGGTTTGACCCCTGCAATCATCAAAGAAGCATTGGCTAAAACACATAAAGCACGTCTTTATATTTTAGACGAAGTTATGCTAAAATGTATCGCAGAGCCAAGAACTGAACTTTCACCTTATGCACCTAAAATGCTTACCACCATCATCGACCCACAAAAAATCGGCGATGTTATTGGTAAACAGGGTAAAATCATTCAGTCCATCCAAGAGCAGTGCGAATGTACTATCAATATCGAGGATGACGGACATGTATTCATTTCAGGTCTTGACGTTGATAAAGCAAAACAGGCTGTATCTATTGTTGAAACTATTGCAAAAGGCCCAGAAATCGGCGCTATTTACAATGGTAAAGTAACAAGACTTATGACCTTCGGTGCTTTTGTTGAAATCGTACCTGGTGTTGAAGGCCTTGTTCACGTAAGCAAACTTGATGTTAAGCGTGTAGAGAAGGTTGAAGACTGTGTAACCGTTGGCGATACTGTTATGGTTAAGGTTGAAGAAATTGACGACCAAGGCAGACTAAATCTTTCAAGAAGAGCCGCTTTAGTTGAAATCAAAGGCTTAACCGTTGAAGACGATGCTAACGATGATACTCGTAGCGAGCGTCCTCGTCGTGGCTTCCGCAACAAAAGATAATTAACTCTCTAAAGAGTAAATTATTGCACAAGCTGGCAAAGAAACCAACAATAGTAAAAAGATTCCCTATGGTAGAGTTTAAAAAACTACCATAGGGCTTTTTTGTGCTGTCTTTACAAATTTTGGGGAGTTATATATAATGCTTAAAGTAAATGTAATAACGCTTGAAAGTTCGGTTGAAATTTGAAGTTTAATGTGCTAAAATTATGTTACTAAATAAATTAGGGTGATTTTTTTTGGTAACGGCAAACGTAATTAAAACAACCACGCGAACTACGCTTAAAAACAAATGGGGAGAGGCTGTTTTTGCAGGCCTTCAAATCCTTTCGGTGTTTTTGATAATAGTTATGTTAAGCAGTTTGGTGTTGTCGGTCTTTAGCGGTAGTAAAATAGTAGCGTTTTTGCTATTAGCGGTAGCATTTTTGGCGCTTACACCGGTCTTATTGGGTACAGTGCGATGGTTCTGGGCACTTATAATTGAAATCCCCTTAAAACTTTCTGAGATATATTACTATTTTTCTTCTGCAAGGTTGTTTTTTAAAGCGGTAATGCTATTTGTATATACAATAGGTAAAATGATTATTGGTGCAATTTTAAGTTATCTTCCTGCCATCGTTATTTATGTTTTAAGTAAGGGCGATGTACTTTCTAAATTTGGAATAGAAATAGGGGATAAAACAATGCTTGCATCCCCGATTATTGTGTTCTTTGTATTGGTTGGAACGGTGCTATTTTTAAAGGCATCATTAAGGTACAGTTTATCACTTGTAATTATGGTTGCCAAAGAAGAAATTGAACCGTATTCCGCGGTTTCTCTTTCTAGAAAGATAACCCAAAAATGCGGTTTTTCATTAGTGGTATTAACCATTTCATATTTTGGATGGATAGCACTTTCGATTTTTGGTATAACCCTTATTTATACCTTGCCGTTTCTTATCTGTTCTTATGTTGTTACGGCTAGAATTTTAATTACGAATTACTGTATAGATAATGGTATGACAAGCATATAAAACACCGAAAATAAAAAAGTTTAAAAATTTTTAAAAAAAGTATTGACAAAGCCAAAACCCTGTGGTAATATATTACTCGTTCCGCAAGGAATGAAGTTGGTGTTGATTGCGGTGAGGGTCCACCTGTTCCCATCCCGAACACAGCAGTTAAGCTCACCAGTGCCGAAAATACTTGGGTGGCGACGCCCTGGGAAGATAGGGAGATGCCAACACAAAACCGACCATTTTGATGGTCGGTTTTTTTATCTTTTTATATATTTATTATATAATTATATATTCCTCTTGTAATTTAGAAATTTGTGTAGTATAATACAAATATATGCGTATTGTGTGCCGACATTATTCGGCAATTTCATCGAATTTAAAGAAAAGGGAGTTTTTTTATGACAGATTATTCGATTCTGGATATCTTGAAAATTGTGCTAAAACGCTTCTGGCTAGTAGCCATTGTGGGCGTGTTATGCGCCAGCATTGCTTTTATGTACTGTATAATGATTGCAACGCCTACATATCAGGCTCGCGCCTCTATTCTAGGCAGTAATGGTAACGTTGCTGTCGATATGGAATTAAATATATCTTCCGGTGCAACAGACACTTCTATTAAATCTGCCGACCTTGCGGCGTCGTTAACACTTACCGAAACCTACGTTCAGATGTTAACCAAAATGCCTACAGAAAGCGCTGAGTTCGTTGATTCGGTAAAAGAGGCAGGTTTGATTGAACAGTTTAACGAGGCTTCAATTAGCATAGCAGCGAGAGAAGATACACTTATTATTGATATAACTGTTGTATCGGCAGACCGTGAGGCTGCAAGGCAAATTGCTAATATTTATGCAGAGTGTTCAACCAATTTTATTGCAGATTATAACATCGGTATGATTAAGGGTTTATCAAAAGCACGCTCAACTGAACAGGTTAGCCCACATACTGCTATTACAACAGTTCTTGCGTTTTTGTTCGGTGTAATTATCACAGCACTCATAGTTATTTACTTTGCTATTAGTGACCGAACCATTAATGGAGAAGACGATTTAAAAGCTCATTACGACATACCACTTTTAGGTAGCGTTCCTGATTTCCAATCAACTGCAAAGGGGGCAAAAAAACGTGGCTAAAAATAAAGAATATTTAAAAGACGTTAATCTTGAAGAAAACCTCGAAGTAGAAAACGAGGCAGAAGTAAAACAACACGTACCTTTTGCTATTGTTGAGTCTTATAAAACAATACGTACAAATCTTATGTTCTTACTTCCTGGGGACAAATGCAAACGCATAATTGTTTCGTCATCCGCAATAGGCGAAGGTAAATCTACAACTGCAGTTAATATGGCTATAGCTTTTGCCCAAACCGGCAGTAAAGTTTTGCTTATAGACGCGGATATGCGTAGACCTTCTGTTTACAAGAAAATGAAACTTTCAAACAAAGTAGGCCTTTCATCCATTCTTGCAGGTTTTAGCGAAATTCCTGAAACTATTTCTACCATTAACCCATATTTTGATATTATGACCTCGGGTCCAATCCCACCAAACCCTCTTGAAATGCTTGGTAACGATAAAATGGGCGAGGTTTTAGACAAACTTTCAGAAGTTTACGATTATATCTTTATCGATATGCCACCTGTAAATATCGTTTCTGATGCTTTGGTGCTTGCACCTAAAACGGATGGTATCGTGTTTGTTGTTCAGGATTTGATTACGACCCACGAAGAATTTCAAAAAGCATTAAGCAGTATAGAATTTGCTAATGTTAAACTTTTAGGTGTTGTTCTTAACGGTTCTACAAAGAGCAAGCGTTCTAAGTACAGATACCGTTATATGACAGGCGGAAGATACACCTATTCATATTACCAATCTAACTACTCGCGTCAGTATTACAAGTAGGTAAAGCCTATGTATACTGACATCCACTCCCATATAATACCGGAAGTTGATGACGGGGCGTGCAACATGGAAGAGTCGCTACAGCTGCTAAAAGGAATGGCAGCGCAAGGCATCACCTCCTTAATTGCTACGCCTCATTTTTATGCAGAGGATAATCATTTAACTCCCTTGCAGCATAGTGAAGTTATTTCCAAAAAATTAGCGGAGTTAAAAGAGTATGTTTCGGCAGAGCAACTTCCCAAAATAAAACTCGGGCACGAAGTGCATTATTTTAACGGCATTTCAAGTTGTGAAGATGTTTTACCGCTTTGCTTTAAAGGTGGCAAGCATTTTTTGCTTGAGTTGCCATATAACCACATTAGTAGCAATGTGGTAACCGATATTGTGGATTTCTCGCTTAATTTTGGTGTAAAACCCATACTTGCGCATATCGAAAGATATGTAAGGCACGATGTGTTCCCGGAACTGTTAAAAATTATTGATGAAGGTTTTGCCGAGGCTCAACTTAACTGTGATTCGGTGATAGATAAAAGGCTTAGGCGAGTAAGTTTTGACCTAATAAAGCAAGGCTATGTATCTTACCTTGCTACCGATGCACATAATACTTATGACCGTCCGCCGCGATATCGCGAGGCGGTAGAGATTATACTTAAAAAAATTGGTCGCAAAGAGGTTCAAAAACTTCAATTTAATGCGGCTCGTTTATTTGAGGAAACAGAGGAATAGTATGTTTAAAAAATCAGCATTAAGACCGTATGCATTGTTGCTTATTGATTTGATAGTAATGCTAGCAATTCAGTTTGTCAGCGTTATGCTTATAGGCGATATAAGAGGTGCAGAATTGTTTTCCACTTACAACGTTTCTCACGTTGTGGGTTTCGCGCTTATTAACCTTATAGGTTTAGCAGCATTTAAGGTTTATACTGTTATTTGGCGTTATGCACATTTTATGGATTTGCTAAAATGTGGTTTGGGCGTATTTAGCGGCTCGGTGATATTCTGCCTTTATTCTGTTTTTGCAAACTGTAGGCAACCATTTGGTTTCGAGTTTAGCATAATAGGTATGTCTTTTTCTGCCTTCGTTATTGTGGGTATTAGACTTGCTTATCGAGTGCTTTATGAAACCTTGCATAAGTCTAGTATGAAACCTGCCGGCAAAAGCCGAACACTTATAATCGGCGCAGGTGTGTGCGGTAGAACGGCATTAAATGAAATGATAGAAACCAACACACCTTATATACCTGTTTGTATGGTGGATGATAATGCATCTAAAATCGGCAGAACGATAGAGGGCGTTAAAATTTATGGACCTATCCCACTAGTACCTGAACTTTGCCGAAAATTCAATATTAAAACAATTCTCTTTGCTATACCTTCTTGCGAGCCACAGGTGCGTAATAACATTCTTAAAATGTGTGGCGAGACCGAGTGTGAAGTTAAAATTGTGCCAAATATTACCGATTTGGTGCAGGAAACAAGCATTTTACATCAAGCAAAAGATATAAAAATCGAGGACCTTTTAGGTCGCGACGTGGTTCGTTTTGATAACGAAGATATTGCAAATTTTGTAAAAGACGAAATCTGTCTTGTAACGGGTGGCGGTGGCTCAATTGGTTCAGAACTTTGCCGTCAAATTGCAATGTATAGTCCAAAAAAATTAGTAATTGTTGATATTTATGAGAATAATGCTTACGATATTCAGCAAGAACTAATCAGAAACGGATTTAAGGATTTAAGCGTTGAAATTTCGTCGGTGCGCGATTTTAACAAAATGGATAAACTTTTCAAAAAGCACAGTCCTACAATAGTTTTTCACGCGGCGGCGCATAAGCACGTGCCTTTGATGGAGGATAATCCTGAAGAAGCGGTTAAAAATAACTGTATCGGCACGCTTAATATTGGAATGTTAAGTGAGCGATATAACGTTAAAAAGATGGTGCTGATTTCAACCGACAAGGCTGTAAACCCAACCAATGTTATGGGCGCTTCAAAGCGTTGTTGTGAAATGATTGTGCAGTATATGGCGCAACAAGCAACAAAAACAAAGTTTACTGCGGTAAGGTTTGGCAACGTTTTAGGTTCGAACGGCTCGGTAATTCCGCTTTTCAGAAAGCAGATAGAGTCGGGCGGTCCTGTAACGGTTACCCATCCTGATATTATACGTTATTTTATGACCATACCTGAGGCGGTGTCGTTGGTGCTTGAGGCAGGCACTATGGCTAAAGGTGGCGATATATTTGTTTTAGATATGGGCTCTCCTGTTAAAATTACCACCTTGGCAGAAAATCTTATTAGAGTTTACGGATACGAGCCGTATACTGAAATGCCAATTAAGTTTACGGGGCTTCGACCCGGAGAAAAACTTTTTGAGGAATTGCTTATGAGCGAGGAGGGGCTAAAGTCCACCGCATCGCGAAAAATATTTATTGGTAAGCAAATTAAAATCGACCAAGAAAGTTTTATTCAGAAACTTTCAGAACTAAAGGAAATGGCAATGAAAAACGACTGTGAAGGCGTTGTAACAAAACTTGCCGAAATAGTTCCAACTTTTAACCCTAAAAAATGTGAATAAAAAATGGAGGAATATAAAATGATTACAAAAGATATGTGTATTGGAGATATTTTGGATATGGAACCCGGTACTGCTCAGTTCTTTTTAGAAATGGGTATGCACTGTTTGGGTTGTCCTTCTGCACGTGGCGAAACCGTTGAAGAGGCTTGTGCAGTTCACGGAACAGACTGTGATAAGCTTGTTGAGAATATCAACAACTACCTAGCAGAGAAATAATGCAAGAATTAAAACCTCGTTTGAGGATGGTTTATGAGTCGGTGCCTAGAAATTCCGTAGTGGCGGATATTGGCACCGACCACGCTTTTTTACCCATAGCGTTAATAAACGGTGGCAAGGCCACAAAGGTTCTTGCTTGCGATATAAACGAAGGTCCGCTTTCGGTTGCCGCAAAGAACGTTAAAAACGCCCAGGTTAATAATATAGAACTTAGGCTTTCTGATGGACTCGAAAAGGTAAAGCCTAATGAAGTAGACGTTGTTACAGTTGCAGGTATGGGTGGCGATTTGATAAGTGAAATCATATCAAAAGCCGAGTGGTTGAAACAAAACAAAACCACACTAATATTGCAACCAATGTCGTCTGCCGACTCGCTTCGTGAGGGGCTATATAAAGAGGGCTATAGCATAGTTTGTGAAAAAGCGGTGGAGGATA
The DNA here is from genome assembly GCA_045587265.1 of Acutalibacteraceae bacterium. GTDB lineage: Bacteria > Bacillota > Clostridia > Oscillospirales > Acutalibacteraceae > UMGS1532. The sequence continues at coordinate 30,088 of JAZNBX010000011.1, forward strand.
GCGGCAGAATATATAGCGTTATTGTAGCCGTTTTTGATGGTGAACCTCACGAATTAACCCCTGCTAAAAAATATATAGGTGAACTAGGTAATGACTTAAGTGATACCGCAACCAAATATATAAGCGGTCAACTTTCTCGAATAAGTGAGTGCATAAAAAACATAGAAGGTGTAGAGCGCAGGCGCGAACTGTACCTTGAGATGTGCGAAGCAGAAAAGGGAATAAAAGAGATACTTACAAAAAGGAGATGAAATCTTGGCTCTTGACGGTGGATTTTTACATAACTTAATAAAAGAACTAAGTAGTACCGCCGTCGGCACAAGGGTAGACAAGGTTCATCAACCAAGTCGCGATGAGGTGGTGCTAACTTTACGTGCGCCACAGTTTTCTAAAAAACTTTTGCTATCAGCAAGGGTGGGCGCTGCAAGGGTGAATTATACCCAGAAAAGCCCCGAAAATCCGCAAACCGCACCAATGTTTTGTATGCTTTTAAGAAAGTATATAAGCGGTGCTACCATAGTAGAAATAACCCAACCCGAGTTTGAAAGGGTTGTTATTTTTAAGTTCAAGGCATATAACGAACTAGGGGATATTATTTATCCGTCTATCGTGCTTGAACTGATAAGTGCAAGTCCTAATATAATTTTCTTGGATAATGACGGAGTTATTGTAGATAGCGTTCGTCGCTCTGATATTGAGAAAAATGTCAGACTAGTAGCATCAGGTGCTAAATATCGCTTGCCACAAAGACAGGAAAAATTAAGCCCAACTACAACTCCAGATACTCTTATTAGCGCAATTATGCAGTACCCCGAGCGCAAACTTACCGATACCGTTATGATGACGGTGGATGGTGTGTCGCCACTTGTTGCGCGCGAATTGGTTTATGGATGCTGTGGGGATATTGATGCCAAAGTGCAGTCCCTTACTACAAAGCAGTTAAAATGGCTTGTAGAACGTTTGCAGCAGGGTATTGAAAACGGTGTGCCAACCTTAATTAAAAAACCAAACGGGGATAGTTTTGAGTATTCTTATATGCCACTAAAACAGTACGGCAGTGACTATATAGTAGAGCAAATGGCTAGTTTTAGCGAATTGCTTGATACATTCTATTTTGCTCGCGATAATGCAGAAAGAAATCGCAGAGCAGGGCAGGATTTACTAAAACTTTTAACCAACCTGTCTTCAAGAATTGCAAGGAAAATTGCCGCCCAAAAAAATGACCTTAAAAGGTGCGAGAACAAAGAGAAATACCGCATTTATGGCGAACTTTTAAAGGCGAATATATATAGAATTCAAAAGGGCGCGGTTGAGGCAAATGTCCAAAATTATTATAGTGAAACGGGTGAGGAAATTACTATTCCTTTAAACTCGGCTTTAAGCCCTGCAGACAATGCACAAAAGTATTTTAAGGATTATAAAAAGTATTGCGTTGCTGAACGTACACTTGCAGAACTGATAGAAAAAAGCGAGCAAGAACTTAACTATATAGAGTCGGTTTTCGATGCCTTAACCCGTGCCGAAAACTTGCAGGATATAGCCCTGATTCGCGAGGAATTAGCATCAACGGGGTATATTCGCAGAGTAGAAACAAAGGGCAGAAAACCCCTTAAATCAACCCCTTTGCAGTACGTTACAAGTGATGGTTTTGAGGTCTTGGCGGGTAAAAACAATATGCAAAACGACCTGTTAACTACAAAACTTTCAGACAAGCGCGATTTGTGGTTTCACACTAAAGGTATACACGGCTCGCACGTTATTTTAAAACTTGGCGGCAAAGAGGCTACCGACACTGCCGTTTTAGAGGCGGCAGAGATTGCGGCATACAACTCTAAAGGTAAAAACAGTAGCGGGGTCGCGGTTGATTATACCGAGGTTAAAAACGTAAAAAAACCGTCGGGTTCTAAACCCGGTATGGTTATATATAAAACAAATAATACGGTTTACGTAACGCCCGACGGGCAAAAAGTAAATTCACTAAAAAAGGGGGGCGACCAATGAAAATAGGCGTTTCATCTGCTAGCCTTTATCCCGAACTTGCCGAGGATACCTTGCGTACCATTGGCGAAATGGGTATAAAAAATACCGAAATTTTCCTTAACACGTTTAGCGAAATTAAATCGGATTTTGTATCCGAACTTCGCAGAATTAAAGAAAGTTACGGCTTAAATATCGTCGCTTTGCATCCCTTTTCATCTAGTTTCGAGCCATATTTGCTATCGCGTGGTTATCCAAGAAGATACAAAGACGGAATTGACCTATATACACGTTTTTTCTGGGTTGCCGCTGAACTTGGTGCTAAAATTTTTGTTCTGCACGGCGATAGACCAAAGGGCGATAAACCCTATTTGCCCGAATATTGCGAGCATTTTTTGCGCCTATCAAGAATAGCCGCAAAAGAGGGTGTAATATTAACCCAAGAGAATGTTAACGGCTACGTTGCCGCCGACCCCGATTTTATTCGCGGTATGGTAAAAGAACTTGGCAATAATGCGATGTTCACCTTTGATATAAAGCAAACTGTTCGTGCAAAGGTTGGCACGTGGGAAGTGTATGACGCTATGCGTGGTCATATTGCGCATATACATTTAAGCGACCATAACGAAAAAAGCGATTGCTTGCTACCCGGTAACGGCGACTTTAATTTTGAAAAACTTTTTAGAATTGCGCTAGCAGACGGGTATGAGGGCGCCGCTTTAATCGAGGTTTATTCCAACGCTTTTACAACTCACTCTCAATTAGCAGATTCTTATAACTTGCTAGTAGAAAAATATAAATCCGTACTATAAAGAAAAGCCTTGGCTATGCCAAGGCTTTTTTCTTATTAAAATCCTTCAAAATTTAGCAAATCTGCTTTTTCTAACCAGCCATAAACCTTTTTGTAATCATAAGTAGGTTCGCCTGTTAGGTAGTGGTTTTTGTGCTCCTTGCCATCTACCGAGTAGGTAATAAGTAGGCAGGTCTGCGATTTTATTGCATCAATAGCACCTAGAACAACAGCGGCATTTTCTTCTATAGTACCATTCCCTTTTAGCACGACTTCGTCGGTTTCTAAATCAGTAACGCTAAAGGTTATTTCTTTAGCCTCGGGGAATTCGTTTACACCAACAAGTTCAAGTTTGCCCTCTACTTTCGTTGGGTCGCGGAACATAGCGCACACGGGCTCTTGCAAGCGTTTTATTGTGAAATATGCTTGTTTGCGGCAGTAATAGTAGTCAACAACCGCGTCGGAAAATTGTGGGCAACCGTCAAGCAAATTCCACCAAATAATACCTGTGCGCTCCCAGTTAATTTTGCCTGTTCTAAAGCGTTCGATATAGTATTTAAAGGCTTCAGATTGGCTTATTTGCGAGGCTTTTGCAAAGTCCTCTAAACCATCGGGGACGGTGTCTCCAAATAGAATATTAAGGTGGCTTGCCATAAGTGCTATTCTGTAGCTGTAGCAACTTTCTTTATCTATCTCCATACAAGAAGCATGTGCTATCCACGCCTTGTTATTTTGCCACGGCCAAAGATTTTCTGGTGCTATAAATTTCTCTATGCTTTTTGGAGAGTTGCAACCGTGGTAACCTGTTTCACTAACAAATCGACAAACCGCATCTCTGTAATACTCTTCTTTGTAGTATCTGCGCGGTCCCCAAAGATGTTGTTCAGGGGTTCGCTCTGTCATACCATCGTCATAAGCCTTTTGTGAAACATAAGGAGAAGAGGGGAGATATGGGCGGAACGGGTCTTCTTGCTCGCAGGCTTCGGGCAGAACCTTTCTTGTAAGAATATTCTTGTTGGGGTCGCGGTGAGCCTCCATGAAAACATCAACCTCGTTATCGCCTGCCCAAAGGAAAAGGGCTGGATGCTGGCGGTAACGTTTTATTATTTCTAATGCTTCGTCCTTTAAATCGGATTGGAAACATTCGTCTTGTGGATAGGTGGCGCAACCCATAGCAAAGTCTTGCCATATAGCAATACCGTGTTCGTCGCAAAAATCGTAAAATTCTTCGCTTTCGTAAACGTTACCACCCCAACAACGCACAAAGTTGCAACCGCTATCAAGTAGTAGTTCCAGGGCTTTTGGCAGGCGTTCCTTATCGCGTGAGTGTAGCGGGTCAAGTGGCACCCAGTTTGTACCAAATGCAAAGAATGGTTTGCCGTTAACTGTAAATTTAAAATCGCCGTTGCCGTTTTCGTCTATGTAGTCAGATTTTATTAACTTAACGTACCTAATGCCGTGACGGAAGTTTTTCGTATCAAGCACCTTGCCGTCTTTAATTAGTTTTACAGTAACGTCGTAAAGATTTTGCTCGCCCATATTTCTGGGCCACCATAGTTTCGGGTTCTGGATAGTCGTGTTTATAACACCCTCGGTGTGCCAAACCTTGTCCGAAAAACTAAAGGTAGAGTCGCCGCAAACACCCTCAACCGAAATTGTGTACTCTTTCGAGTCGTCTTCGGAAATATCTATGTCGTAGTACATAGTAATAAAGTCAAGTCGGTCGTGGTGCTTGGTATACATATAAGTAGCGTTAATGCGATCTTCTTTCTCTTTGCAGAGGAAAACCGATTTCCAAATGCCGCCTGAAACCACTCTTGGCATAATGTCCCAGCCAAACATGTGAGCGGCTTTTCTAATTCTTAATGAGGCAAAATTATAAGGCTGCGAGGCTGTAATTCCGGCACCGCACTTTGCTTTGTCGCGCTCGTGAATTACAGGTGGAATAATATGTACTACAAGTTCATTTTTGCCTTGTTTTAACTCGTCCTCTACGGAAAATTCGTGGGTTAAAAACATATTCTCTGCAGAGTAAGTATACTCGCCGTTAAGATATATATCAGCGATTGTGTCAATGCCGTCAAACCTTAACAATTGACCTTTTGTATCGCCCTTAAAATCGAACTCGCACACGTACCAAAGGTGGCGGTTTTCAAGATTTTGCAGGTCTAAAACATCGGTATCATAATATAGATTTTCGGGTAATTGTCCCGCTCTTTGCATATCAAGTTCAAAGTTGCCGGGAACCTTACCTGCAATAGATTTTAAGCCCTTTTTCTTTAATTCTTTTTCGGTCGAAACGTCTTCGGCGAAATCCTTGCAGTCCTTGTTTTCTGCAATATAAAGACGCCAATCACCGTCTAAACAGATTTTAGAAATATAGTGTTCCATAAAAAGCACTTCCCATCCTGTGTTTCCACTTACATTTTAATACAAGAAAAAAATAAAAGCAATCATTTTTTATTTCAAATGATTGCTTTTTTATTAGATTTGTTCAGTGTAATATACCTTTAAAATCAGTTCGAAAAGTTTTTCGCTGTCAGGTGTGAATTCTGCAATGGTTTCGCCCTTTTTGAGTGAACCTTCAACATTTAAAAACTCTAGATTTGCGTTACCTTTTTTGCCCATAACTACTGAGGTTAGAAAGGTTATTTTAGAAACGTTAAGGTTGTTTATATTGCGCCCTTTGCACAGGTTATAAAGCGTAATAGGGAAGGTAATATCGCCTTTTGTTTTTGCTATTGCCGCTTTAGAAAATTCGGTTAAGTACTGCTTTTGCCTTTGCATACGAGATAGGTTTGAGTCGAGCACGGTTATATCGCGGTAGCGCACAAATCCTAACGCTTTTTTTTGTGTATCAAGAACAGTGGGTACGTCTTTGGTGAAGTTAATGCCTTGATAGTTAAAACTGTCGGGCGGAGTTACTGTAATGCTGCCCACCGCCTCGTTGAGAGGACCGATGGCATCAAAATCAATAGCCATAAAGGTATTAACGGGTATTCCGTACATAAGACTTGAAACCGACTTCATTACGTTTTCGCAAGATTTAACACCGCCGTCGCCATTTGCAAAAGCCAAACATAATTGTTGTTTTTTGGTGGCGACAAATTCGCCGCTTTGCGAATAAACGTTAACGTCTACCATAGCGTCGCGGTTAATGCTTATAATTGTGGTTTTGCCGGTAGCGGTGTCTATTGCCATTAAAAAGTTAGCATCCGCTTGTCCGTTTCCGCCGTAACTTCCTGTTGTTTCAAGACCACTTTTGTCAATTCCCATACAAAGAATAGATGTCATATTTTCATTTAACTTGTAGGTTTTTTCCTTGTAGGTAATAGTTTTACCGCTGTTTTCGGAAATGATTTCATCGGCTGTGTCGACAGGTGTAGAAATCAGGGCGTCTTTATTTATAACCATTTGGCTTTTACCAACGGCGGTCATAACCAAAAATGCAATAATCGCCGCAACAATGAGACCGATAATGCTAAATAAAATTATAAGCAAAACCTTTTGTGTGCGGGTTAGTTTTTTACTGCGATGATGGTGCTTTTTTTGATTTTCGTCCGGGTCAAAGCCGATGTAAGTAAGACTTTCGTCAAGATTGTCTTTAGGTTTGTTATTGTGTTCTGGTGTCATCGATTAAAACTCCTTGCACTAAATATCTGTAATTGCTTTCGTTTCCAATGCAGGTGCTCAAGGTAATAATTTTATCGCTAGTAGTAAGTTTTACTTCTCGTTTATTAACCATTAGCGATTTTGGGTTTTTTATTTCCTCTAAATAATTAGCAAAAACCTCGCTGTCGCTAAAATCATACGAGTTAAGTATGTGGCGATTGTCCCACTTGTACGCCGCAAAAATTCTATATTTTAGAATGTGTCCTTCGGTGTAAATATAGATAAATTCGTTTTTTTGGAAGAACTTTTCTTCCCTGAATTTATGCAAGGTTCTGAACATTGAACCGTCGAGCATATCATGGCCGTATATTACGGTATTCGGGTCAGAAAAATCAGTCTTGTTGTGTTTTTCTGTATAAATAGCGCCGTTAATATCAAACTTCTTTTCTACGTTGTGGTTAAGGTAAAAATAATCGTCTTCCTCATAACTTTGAACTATTGGATAATCAACATTGGTATTGTCAATTTTTATCCAAGCGTAAATATCCTCGTTGCCCTTTTTTAAACTTTCAAAGTTTATTGGGTTTGGGGGCAGGGTAGAGGAAGATATATTTTGTGGCAAATATGCTTCTTCTTTCTTTTCGTTGGCGTTCTTTTTAGAAATAAGGCTTGAGATAAAATAAATTGAAATCAAAAGTATAACAATACACAAAAAAACAAGCGAAATTTTGTACACAATTTTTCGGCTTTGCTTTTTCAATTTCCCCACTCCTTTTCTAAAATATCAAACCGCAAATAAGACGTACTTATTTGCGGTCGGGTTTAATTATTTTGCAAGTTTTTTGAAAACAACTGTTGCCATAAGCGATACTAAAAATAGACCGCTAAGGATATAAACGATGCTGTCGCCAGTAGGTGGTGAAGTTTCAGAATCGTTCTTGTCGCCTTGTGGCTTTTTGCTTGGTTTTTTATCAGGCTTTTTGTCGGGGTCTTTATCTACTTCTTCGTATTTTTCAACAACCTGAAGAATTTTTACATCGCCCAATGGTTTAATAACAAGGGTAGGGCTTGTTAGCGTACCCGAAATGATTTCATAATCACCTGTAATCGACCAACGAATGAAAATATATTTATCGTCGTCATCGTTTTTTGTGTTAGAAATTAAAGTAACGGTTTCTCCGTCTTGGACATAGTCAAAATCAGGTTCTGCATCCTCGTCAATGCCGTAGTCGATTGTAACCTTGTATGTAGGTTTACCTGACGGACTTTTTTCGGCGCTTGCAAATAAAGTTGCAAAGGAACATAACAGAGCCAAAGCAGTGAGAATAGAAATAATTTTTTTCATCATTATCTCTCCAAAATCGATACAAATTTAGTTAGTGTAATTATAGCATAATATAGCAATTTTGTAAAGTATTTTTTTACAAAATAAACGAACGATGAAAAATTGTTAAAAATTTATCAAAATATCGTTAAAAACTATTGCGAAACACGTAGAAATATGTTATAAATATAAGAGGTATTTATTTACATACTTATATAATTATATTTTACTTAAGGAGGAGCATTTCTATGCGAAAGAAAATCAGTACGCTTCCCTTTCAGGGCACTGAGGAACAAAAGAAGCAATTAGATGCCATTATCGCCAAAAGCTGCCACGACAAAAGTCTTTTAATGTCGGTTATGCAGCAGGCACAAGGTATCTACGGTTATCTACCTAAAGAAGTTCAGGTTATGATAGCCGAGGGTATGGACGTACCTCTAGAAAAGGTATATGGTGTTGCTAGTTTCTATGCACAGTTCTCTTTAACACCAAAGGGTAAGTATGAAATCTCTGTTTGCTTGGGTACAGCTTGCTACGTTAAAGGCGCAGGCGACATCTTCGATAGGCTAAGCGAAAAACTTGGCATTGGCGCAGATGAGTGCACAGCAGACGGTAAGTATTCCTTAACCGCTTGCCGTTGTATAGGCGCTTGCGGCTTGGCACCTGTTTTAACAGTTAACGAAGAAGTTTACGGTAGAATCACCGCAGACGACGTTGATGATATTCTTGCAAAGTATAAGGACTAATTATTAACTTATAAAGGGAAATATTTATGAAGATAAGCACTATGAAAGAGCTGCTCGGCGCAAATGTCGTTTGTTGTGAGGAGAATATAGGTAAGCACGTATATTCTGCTTGCGGTAGCGATATGATGAGCGATGTTCTTGCCTTTGTTAAAGACCAGGCGGTATTGCTTACAGGTCTTGTTAACTCGCAGGTTATTCGCACAGCCGAAATGATGGATATGGTTTGTATCGTTTTCGTGCGTTCCAAACTGCCAACGCAAGAAATGATAGAGCTTGCTCGCGAAAGCGGAATAGTACTTCTAACTACCGATAAACGTATGTATGATGCTTGTGGCATTCTTTATACAAACGGTCTTGTTGGTAATAAGGTGAAACAATGAGTGAAGGTTTAACCTTCCACTTCAATGTTGATGGAGATGATTTTACCTCTGCCGGACACGCTTCGGTGCAGGTTAAAAAGAGCCTAAGGCAGTTGGGGCTTTCTCCTGAGATTATAAGACGCGTTTCAATAGCCATGTATGAGGGCGAGATAAATATGGTAATACACGCCGGCGGTGGCACTGCCGACATTACCGTTAGTGAAAGCGATATTGAAATTGTTCTTAAAGATAGCGGTCCCGGTATTAAAAATATCGATGAAGCTATGCAAGAGGGCTTTTCAACCGCGCCTGACAATATTCGTTCTCTTGGCTTTGGTGCCGGTATGGGTCTGCCGAATATGAAGCGATATACAGATTATATGAATATCGAGTCGGAGGTAGGCGTAGGCACCACAATTACCATGAAAGTAAACATCGGGTAATTTATTATGAACACTTACGAACATTCTGTTTATCTTGACCCGTCAAAGTGTAATGGTTGCACAACCTGTTTGCGACACTGCCCTTCGGAGGCGATTCGCATAAAAGATAATCACGCAGTTATCAATGGCGAGCGTTGTATTGATTGTGGCGAGTGTATTCGTATTTGCACAGGTAAAGCAAAAAAAGCGGCATATAGCAAATTAGAAGCTATGGATAAATTCAAGTGGAAGATTGCGTTGCCCGCCCCCACACTTTACGGACAGTTTGAAAATTTAGATGATGTTGATTATGTTCTTAACGGCCTAAAGAAAATCGGGTTTGATGATGTGTTTGAGGTGTCTGCCGCAGCAGAACTTGTTTCGGCATATACCAGAATGTATCTCAAAACCGAAGGGATTAAAAAACCGGTTATCAGTTCGGCTTGCCCCGTTGTAGTAAGGCTTATCGGTTTAAGATTCCCGTCTTTGAACGATAACATTATGCCAATGCTTCCACCAATGGAAATTGCGGCAAAACTTGCCAGGGATAAGGCACTCAAAGAACACCCCGAACTAAAGCCAGAGGAAATCGGCACTTGCTTTATATCGCCTTGTCCTGCAAAGGTGAGTTACGTTAAAAACGGCTTTGGCGAATATAAAAGTCAGGTAGACGTTGTGGTTTCAATATCGGATATATACTTCAAACTTATTAACGAAATGAAACCCGAAGAAAGCGTTGAATCACTTTCAAACTCGGGTATGATTGGTATTAACTGGGCAACAAGCGGTGGCGAGGCTACTTCGTTATTTAATGAAGATTATCTTGCCGCAGACGGTATTGATAATGTGAACCGCGTGCTTGATCAAATTGAAAACGGAAATATTCCAAAACTTGAGTTTATAGAACTTAACGCTTGTACAGGCGGTTGTGTTGGCGGTGTAATGGCAATGCAAAATCCATACATAGCGAAAGCAAAACTTAAAAGTTTGCGAAGGTATTTGCCGGTATCCTGTAATTATATTTCAGGCGAAGACGGCGAGTACATTCCTGAGGATTATTTCTTTAATACTTTCCCGGAGTACAAACCTATTTCGCGCCTCGGCGGCAGTATTGCAGAATCAATGCGAATGATGGCAGACATCCAAAAGTTAAAAGAGTCGCTACCAGGTATCGACTGTGGCTCTTGCGGAGCGCCTACCTGTCGCGCATTTGCTGAGGATGTTGTAAAGGGCAATGCCTCTTTGAGCGATTGTGTAATTAGGTTTAGAAATGAACTAAAAGAATATTTACAAGCAAGGGATGAAGGAAATGACGGTTAACGAGTTAGCAAAGGTACAAGGTTTTTCTCCCATCACTTTGCCCGATGGTGACCGCGAGGTTAAGGGCGTTTATATTGGCGACCTACTAAGTTGGGTTATGGGCAGAGCAGGGGCAGATAATGCTTGGATTACCATTATGACTAACATCAACACCGTTGCAGTAGCAACCCTTGCAGATACTGCTTGTATAATTCTTGCCGAGGGCGTAATTTTAGAAAGCGACGTGCTCGAAGCGGCAACGCTAAAGGGCGTAAACGTTTTAGGAAGTTCGCTTGCGGCATACGAAATTGCAGTAAAATTAAACGGTATACTTTAAATGAATAGGTATTATTACGATTTTCACCTGCACTCTTGTTTATCCCCGTGCGCTGACGATGATAACACACCGTCTAACATCGCGGGTATGGGTGTGGTTTCGGGGCTTAACATAATGGCGTTAACCGACCATAATACCTGTAAAAATTGCCCCGCCTTTTTTGAGGCGGCAAAACGAAATGGAATTATTCCAATAGCAGGTATGGAGTTGACCACTTCAGAAGATATACATATTATATTTCTTTTTGAACACTTGGAAAACGCTATGGAATTTTCACGCGAGGTTGAAAAGCATAGAATACTTTTCAAAAACAGAGTGGAAGTTTATGGCGAGCAGATTATTATGGATGGCGAGGACAATAAAATTGGGGTAGAGGAGTATTTGCTAACACCTGCTACTACGATTTCGGTTGACGATTGCCCGGGGCTTGCTAAAAGTTTTGGTGGTATTTGTTACCCCGCGCATATTGATAGGCAGGCAAACGGAATAATCGCAACCTTGGGTACCTTCCCTGATATAAAAGGTTTTAACTCGGTCGAGTTTCACGAAAAAGAAAAAATTGATATATACCGCAAAAATTACGATTTAGGTAACCGTTTAGCACTTGTTGGTTCTGATGCGCATTATCTTTGGGATATACGCGATAAGGAGAATTATTTCGATATTGATGATGAACCTTATAGTAGCGCGTTGGTAAGGAAAAGGTTATTTGAGATTTTAGGAGAGAAAGAATGAAAGAACTTTCACTAAATATTCTTGATATTGCCGAAAATTCGGTCAAAGCAGAAGCAACGTTGACCGAAATTTTAATAGACGAAACCGAAGAAATTCTTACCCTTACCTTTAAAGATGATGGATATGGAATGAGCGAGGAAACGGTAAAAAGCGTTGTAAACCCATTCTACACCACAAGAACTACAAGAAGTGTCGGTCTTGGCATTCCGCTTCTTAAATTAGAAGCAGAGCAAACGGGCGGAACTTTTAGCATCGCCTCAACACATAAAGAGATGGATGCTAATAATCACGGCACAAAGGTTACTGCAGTTTTTTATAAAAATCATTTAGATTTTACACCTTTAGGGGATGCTACCCAGTCGGTAGTAACGCTGATACAAGGGCACCCCGATACAGATTTCTTATTTAAGCACACCTACAAAGAAAAACAAGTTTTATTAGATACACGCGAACTGCGTGCAGAACTTGAGGGTGTGCCGCTAAACACCTACGAGGTTATTAAATGGGTCGAAGCGTACTTATATGAACAGTACCAAGACCTTTACAATAAATAGAAAGGAAGATATATATGAAGTCATTAGCAGAGTTACAGGCAATTAAAGACAAGATGAAGAACAAGGTTGCTCTTCGTGAGGGCTCAGGCGAAATTCGCGTAGTTGTAGGTATGGCAACTTGCGGTATTTCAGCAGGCGCACGCCCTGTGTTAGCCGCTTTCGTTGAGGGGGTTAACAAAGAAGACCTTTCTTCTAAAGTAACGGTTTCGCAAACAGGTTGCGTAGGTCTTTGTCAGTACGAGCCTATCGTTGAGGTTTACGAGGCAGGCAAAGAAAAGGTAACTTATGTTAAAATGGATGCTGAAAAAGCAGCTAAGGTTATAGCAGAGCATCTTAAAGGCGGCAAGGTAGTAGCCGAATACACCATTGCCAATACACAGGTATAATTTTGGAGGTATAATTTATGATTCGTTCACATGTACTTATTTGTGGCGGTACGGGTTGTACTTCATCAGGAAGCGTGAAAATTCAAGCAGCTTTTGAAAAAGAACTTAAAGCAAAAGGTCTTTCTGAAGAAGTAAAAATCGTACAAACAGGTTGTTTCGGTCTTTGTGCATTGGGTCCTGTTGTTATCATTCATCCCGAAGGCACATTCTACAGCCGTGTTGAAGAAAAGGATGTTGAGGAAATCGTTTCCGAGCATCTATTGAAAGGTAGAATTGTAGAGCACTTGGTTTATGCTGATACAGGCGAAGAAGTTGCCGAGGCAGCAAGTGTTTCACTTAACGATACTGCTTTTTACAAAACTCAAAACCGTGTTGTTTTAAGAAACTGCGGTGTTATTGACCCTGAAAATATCGATGAATATATCGCTATGGACGGTTATGCAGCGTTAGGTAAGGTTCTTACCGAAATGACTCCTGAGGACGTTATTAAGTGCGTTACCGATTCAGGTCTTCGTGGCCGTGGCGGCGGCGGATTCCCAACCGGTTTCAAATGGGCATTAACTGCTCCTAATAAAGCAGACCAAAAATACGTTGTATGTAATGCCGACGAAGGCGACCCCGGTGCATTTATGGACCGTTCCGTTCTAGAAGGCGACCCTCACTCACTTATCGAGGCTATGGCTATCGCAGGTTATGCAATCGGTGCAACTGAGGGTTACGTTTACGTTCGTGCAGAGTATCCTATCGCTGTTAAGCGTTTGGAGATTGCTATCGAGCAGGCTAGAGAGTATGGTCTACTTGGTAAAGATATCTTTGGTTCAGGCTTTGATTTCGACCTATTCATCCGTCTTGGCGCAGGCGCATTCGTTTGTGGTGAGGAGACAGCTCTTATGACCTCTATTGAGGGTAATGGTGGTGAGGCTCGTCCTCGTCCTCCATATCCTGCAGTTAAGGGTCTATATGGTCGTCCTACCGTTGAAAACAACGTTGAGACCTTTGCTAACATTCCTCAGATTATTCTTCGCGGTGCAGATTGGTTCGCATCAATGGGTACCGAGAAATCTAAAGGTACAAAGGTATTCGCACTTGGTGGTAAAATTAAAAATACAGGTCTTGTTGAAATTCCTATGGGTACCACACTCCGCGAGGTTATCGAGGAAATCGGTGGCGGTATTCCTAATGGTAAAAAGTTTAAGGCAGCTCAGACCGGTGGTCCTTCCGGCGGTTGTATCCCAGCAGAGTTAATCGATACCCCAATCGACTATGATAACCTTGTTGCTATCGGTTGTATGATGGGTTCAGGCGGTCTTATCGTTATGGACGAAGATACCTGTATGGTTGATATGGCTAAATTCTTCTTGGAGTTCACCGTTGATGAATCTTGGGGTAAATGTACTCCTTGCCGTGTAGGTACAAAACGCCTACTTGAACTTCTTGATAAAATCACTAAGGGTCAGGGCACTCTTGAGGATATTGATAGAATTGAAGAACTTTGCTATTACATTAAGCAAAACTCACTTTGTGGCCTTGGTCAAACCGCACCTAACCCTGTTCTTTCAACACTTAAATTCTTCCGTGAAGAGTATATCACTCACGTAACCGAGAAGAAGTGTCCTGCAGGCGTATGTAAAGACCTTGTTAATTACTCAATTAACGATAAATGTATCGGTTGTACCAAGTGTGCACGCAACTGTCCCGTTAACGCTATCACAGGCGCAGTTAAAGAGAAACACGTTATTGATACCGATAAGTGTATCAAGTGCGGCGTTTGCGAAACTAACTGTAAATTCGGCGCAGTTGTTAAAGGTTAAGAAAGGAGCCTAACTGAAATGGATATGGTAAATTTAAAAATCAACGGTATTCCCGTTAGCTGCGAAAAAGGCTCCACTGTTTTGGAGGCAGCCCGCGCAGTTGGTATTGAAATTCCTACTCTTTGCTATATGAAGGATATTAACGAAATCGGTGCTTGCCGTATTTGCGTTGTAGAGGTTAACGAGGGTCGCGGTTTTAGAATCGTTACTGCTTGTGTATATCCTGTAAGCGAGGGTATGGAGGTTTTAACAAACTCTGAAAATGTGCAAAAAGCACGCAAAACTACTCTAGAGTTAATTCTTTCCACACACGAAAAGAAATGTCTTTCTTGCGTTCGTTCAACAAACTGCGAATTGCAAAAACTTTGCCGTGACTACGGTGTAGACGAATCTACTTTCGGTGGCGAGAAACCTCATTATGAGCTTGATACTTCAATGGCTCATATGGTTCGCGATAATAACAAGTGCGTTCTTTGCCGTCGTTGCGTTGCAGTATGTAAGCAACAGTATGTTAGTGTTATCGGCGCTAACGACCGTGGTATTGATACTAACATCGGTACTGCATTCGGCGAGGATTTAATCAACGCTCCTTGTATTTCTTGCGGTCAGTGTACTGCAGTTTGCCCAACAGGCGCTTTGGTTGAGCGTGACGATACCGATAAGGTATGGGCAGCTATCGCAGACCCCAAAAAACACGTTGTAGTGCATACTGCACCTTCAATCCGTGCAACATTGGGTGAGTGCTTCGGTATGGAAATCGGCACTAACGTAGAGGGCAAAATGGTTGCAGCTCTCCGTCGCCTAGGCTTTGATAAAGTATTTGATACTAACTTCGCAGCTGACCTTACAATCGTTGAAGAGGCTAACGAGTTAGTAGAGCGCATCAATAATGGTGGCAAACTACCTATGATTACATCTTGCTCACCAGGTTGGGTTAAGTTCTGCGAATACTATTATCCTGATATGATAGAGCATCTTTCAAGTTGTAAATCTCCACAGCAGATGGCAGGCGCAGTTATCAAAACTTATTATGCAGATAAAATGGGCATTGACCCAAAAGATATCTTCGTTGTATCAATTATGCCATGTACTGCTAAAAAGTTTGAGATTGGCAGAGATGACCAGGCTGCTGCAGGTTGTCCTGATACCGACGTTGCACTTACAACCCGCGAACTCGCTCGTATGATTGAGCGCGCAGGTATTAAGTTCACCGCTTTACCTGATGAAGAATTTGATAATCCTCTTGGCGACGATACCGGCGCAGCAGTTATTTTCGGTGCTACCGGTGGTGTTATGGAAGCGGCTCTTCGTACCGCTAACGACTGGTTAACAGGCAAAGACAACACCGAGATTGACTTTACTGCTTGCCGTGGCACAATGGGTCTTAAAGAGGCTACAGTTAACATCAATGGTAACGACATTAAGGTTGCTATCGCTTCTGGCGCAGGCGCTGCAAAGGTTGTTATGGATAAGATGAAGAGCGGCGATTGCGATTGGACATTCGTTGAAATTATGGGTTGCCCTGGCGGTTGTGTAAACGGCGGCGGTCAACCAATTCAACCACAAGACGTGCGCGATACTGTTGACCTTAAAGCAATTCGTGCAAAGGCTCTCTATGACCAAGACGCTAAATCAACTCTCCGCAAATCACACGAATCTCCTGTTGTAAAAGAACTTTACAAAGAGTGGTTCAAAGAAGGCTACGGTTGCGAAAAAGCACATCATACCTTGCATACTAGCTACGTAGCTCGCAAAAAGTACTAAAATATATCTTTCTTAAAAATAAAGTGCAGTGTTCTTTAGAGCACTGCACTTAACTTTTTGCATAAAAACACCCACACAAAGTGGGTGTGGGTGTAAGTTCTAATCATCTAAACCAAGCGATACGTAAACGCGGTTTTTAATTTGGGGTTGAATTTCTACAAAGGCTCTTTTACCATAGTGGCAACAAGTTAACGGGTAGAAATCCTGCCGTTTGTTATTGCTTCTTTTATTGAAGGCGCGCCAAGGTTATAGTTCATACCGCTTCGCAGCGAATAAATACCAAATAAGAAGTGGTTTTGTAGCAGGCTTTACGCCAAAATTCCATAAAAACCTTTAGGGTCGGCAAATAATGCTATTCTAGGCGGATAGAATGTAAATATAACAAACAATATACCTATTATAATAATTAAAGCAAGCGAGATTTTATCTAGTCTTTTTGAGTAATTTTTTCTTTTCGCACCCATTTCATATATTCTTGAAAGCGCGGCGGCAATAAAGAAATCAAGAATGTTTAGGGTGTCTATATTAAAACCAAAAACACCGCGGTAGGTATAGAAAAACGCTACTATAAATGTAAGGCTTAAAAGTAAAGATTTAAGTTTAATAAACCAAAATCCACACATATCTTTGCCGTACCTAAACCATTCATATATAGCATAAATAATAAACGGCCAATAAAAAAGTTTAAGGTGCTCAAAGGTGCTTTCGTTTACACCCGAAAATGCGGCAACGATTGTATTGCCACCCGTCCAGTCGTATAAAAAATGCAGAATAGTGCCAAAACCTGAAATAAATAAGAACCCTATAAAAGAATAACCCCTTTTCAAAGCAATCACCTAAAATAAGTATATGCTAAGAATAAGGGGTTTATTTTATAAGGTTTTTATTTCCTTGCCGTGATGTTCGTAAAAGTAGCCGAACCTAGCGTTAAGTTTTTTACAAAGAGGCTTTACGATAATATCTTCGGTGTTAAAATGACCGCAATCGTAAAGCGCTAATTTTAGGTGCGATGCGTCTAAAAACACGTTGTGCTTAACGTCGGCAGTAACAAAAGCATCAGGCTTTTGTTGGATTAGGTCATAAAGAAGGCTACCGCCCGAGCCCGAGCAAACTGCAACAGTTTTAATTTCGCCTTCGCCTACGTACTTAATATTACCACCAAGTTTTTCTTTTAAAAACGCGGCAAAATCGTCGGCAGAAAGGGGAGTGGTTAAACTGCCAAATCTAGCCGAGTAAACCTCGCCTTCGGGCAAAATCCCTTTTACATCTTGCAGTTCTAATAGGTTGCACAGTTCATCGTTAACGCCACCATCCGCCATATCAAGATTGGTGTGCGCCGAGATAACGCTGATGCCGTTTTTTATAAGTTTAAAAACCAAATCGTTAGCGGTAACACTTTTTAGTGGCTCAAAAATCACAGGGTGGTGAGAAACGATTAGATTAGCGCCCTTTGAAATGGCATATTGGATAGTGCTTTCGGTAACGTCAAGCGCAACAACACCGCCTAAAAAAGTATCGTTTATATTGCCAACCAAAAAGCCTGCATTATCAAAATCTAATTGTGTAGAAAATGGTGCTATCGAGTTAATATATTCAAATATTTCGGCGTGTGTCATTTATATCGCCTTCCTTTTAATAGTAGTGCCGCCTTGTTGGGCGGCACGCTTTTACTTTTTAGTAAATGAATCTTTAAGAGCAACAGTGCGGTTGAAAATAAGGTTGTCGCTAGTGCTGTCCTTATCAACACAGAAGTAGCCTTGGCGCATAAATTGGAAAGAATCTCCAACCGAAAGGCCTGCCATATAACTTGGTACTTTGCAACCCTTAATCTCAACTAGAGAATCGGGGTTTAGATTGTCGGCAAAACTGCTAACACCCTCTTCGTCAGATGGGTTTTCAACCAAGAAAAGTCTATCGTAAAGACGAACTGTTGCGTCAATAGAATCGCCAGCAGATACCCAATGTAAAGTACCTTTAACCTTTCTACCGTCAGGTGTTTCGCCACCAAAACTTTCGGGGTCGTAGGTTACGTGTACTGCAGTAATGTTGCCATTTTCATCTTCCTCGTGGCTAGCGTATCTTACGTAGTAAGCACCCTTTAGGCGAACCTCTTTTTCGGGGCAAAGTCTAAAGTATTTAGGTGGTGGAACTAGCGCAAAATCGTCCTGCTCAATGTAAATCTCACGACTAAATGTAACCTTTTGCTTGCCAAGTTCTGGCTTATTGGGGTTAATGTCAACTAAAATATCCTCGGTTTTATCTTCGGGGTAGTTATCAACAATAACCTTCAATGGTCTTAATACCGCCATAGCGCGTGTTGCATTAAGGTTAAGATTATCACGAACGCAAGACTCTAAAAGAGCAAAGTCAACAACGCTGTAAGCCTTTGAAACACCGATTTTTGCCGCAAACTCGCGAATTGCTTCTGCAGGGAAACCACGGCGGCGCATACCGCAAAGTGTAGCCATTCGTGGGTCATCCCAACCTGAAACCAAGTTATCGTTTACAAGTTTTAAGCACTTACGCTTACTTGTAAGGGTGTAGTTTAGGTTAAGTCTTGCAAACTCAATCTGTCTTGAAGGTTTCTCGAAATCAAGGTTCTCTAAAAACCAATCGTATAGAGGGCGATGGTTTTCAAATTCTAGTGAGCAAAGTGAGTGTGTAACTCCCTCGCGTGTGTCAGAAATAGGATGCGCAAAATCGTACATAGGATATACGCACCATTTATCGCCTGTGCGATGGTGGGTAGCCTTCATAATGCGATAAATAATTGGGTCGCGCATATTCATATTTGGGCTAGCCATATCTATTTTAGCGCGTAAAACCCTAGCGCCGTTATCGAACTCGCCATCGGTCATTCTTTTAAATAATTCAAGGTTTTCCTCTACGCTTCTGTTTCTGTAAGGACTTTCTTTACCAGGCTCTAGAAGTGTTCCGCGGTACTCGCGTATTTCATCGCCTGTAAGGTCGTCAACGTATGCAAGACCTTTATGGATAAGTTTAATTGCACAGTCGTACAAAAAGTCAAAATAATCAGAAGCAAAGTATACGTTGTCCCATTTAAAACCAAGCCATTCGATATCCTCTTTTATAGCCTCAACGTACTCAACGTCCTCTTTTTCAGGGTTGGTATCGTCAAAACGAAGATTGCACTTACCGTTATATTTTTCGGCAGTACCAAAGTCAATGCAAATTGCTTTAGCGTGGCCAATGTGCAAGTAGCCGTTTGGCTCGGGGGGGAATCTCGTTTGTACGTAAGAGTAAACCCCGTTTTCGAGGTCCTCGTCAATAAACTCGTGAATAAAGTTAGAGGCAGCCTCGTTAGTTACGTTTTTAATATCTTCCATTACTCTTCCTCAATTCTTAAAATGCTCTATTGCGGCTAAAATTCTATCTGTACATTTATCTTTACCCAAAACCTGCATAATACTGCATAGGTCAGGTGTGTTTTGCCTGCCCGTTACAGCAACACGGATTGCGGTACTGATATCGCCCGCGCTACCTTTGTAGGCATCTGGATTTTGTTTGTACTCTTTTGTTTCTGCCGCAAAGCCTAAAGGCTCGCAAATGCTTTTAATTTTATTAAACCACTCTTGCTTGTCGTCATTTTCGTCGTAAACCTTTAGGTATTCAACAAGAGCCTCTGCCATATCGCAGGGGTTTAACCTTTCGGGCAGTTCGTAGCAAGGGGTGTAAAGACTATCGTAGAAGTAAGCGCAGTAGTTTTTAGCCTCGTCCCACTTTGCAATATCTTTACGTGGCTTTGGTACGTCACGGTCGATAGAGAATACCTTTTTAGCATAGTCTACGTCGCCATTTAGTAAATCGAAAAATTCTTTATCAAACTCTTTTGACCAAGCAAGAAGTCTATTTACAACCTCATTTGAGTCGAAACCGCAGATAACACCTTTGCTAACGTCGATTAACTTATCCCAGTCGAACAAAGCGCCCGAAACACTCATCTTTTTAAGGTTGAACTTGAATTTTCTGTAATCTTCGGTCTTGTTAACTCTGCGCCAATCTTCGTAGTCGGAGTTTGCAATGGTCATAAGGTATTCAATAACGCTTTCACCCGGGAAACCTTGCTCTGCAAAAAAGTGAACTGCAGCTTCGGGGTCTTTACGTTTTGAAATTTTACGCTTTGCGCCATTTTCAGATTTCATAATTGGCGAAAGATGTGCATATTTAGGCGGCTTAAAGCCTAAAAGTTTAAATAACTGTAGATGTTTTGGTGTAGAAGAAATCCACTCGTCACCACGCATAACGTGTGTGGTGTGCATTAAGTGGTCATCAACCGCGTGGGCAAAGTGATAGG
This sequence comes from Acutalibacteraceae bacterium, assembly GCA_045587265.1. GTDB lineage: Bacteria > Bacillota > Clostridia > Oscillospirales > Acutalibacteraceae > UMGS1532. Next base: position 50,519 of record JAZNBX010000011.1, read on the forward strand.
TTGGAATGCCGTCAGATTTCAAAATAACAAAATCTTCATCATTTTCGGGCATTTCGATTTTGCCCTTAACACCATCATCAAAGTAAACACGATTTTCTTCATTACCTGGGGATTTCAAGCGAACAACAAAGGGTAAGCCTGCCTTGATTTTTTCTTCGCATTCGGCAAGAGATAGATTTCTGCATTTTGCATACTCTCCGTGATAGCCTGTGCGAATTTTATTTGCTTCTTGAACACCTCTGACCGCGTCTAAATCTTCTGCGGTGCAAAAACAAGGGTAGGCAAAACCTTCTTTTATTAACTTTTTGGCAAATGTGCCATAGATTTCGGCACGTTCACTTTGTTTGTAGGGGCCGTAAACACCTTTTTGCTCGCTACCGCTAACAAAACCCTCGTCAATGGTAATGCCAAAGCGATTTAGTCCATCGATAATATCTTCGATACCGCCTTCAACCTCACGCTTTTTATCGGTATCCTCAATTCTTGTAAAGAATACGCCCTCAGTAGTGGTTGCGGTAATGCGGTTTACAAGTGCCGCAAAAAGAGTACCAAGATGCAAGTAACCTGTAGGGCTTGGCGCAATTCTTGTAACTCTGGCGCCTTCTTTTAAATCTCTTGCGGGGTACATATCTTCATAATACTCAGGTGTATTTTTTATGTGGGGGAGGCAAAGCTCTGCTAAAATTTCGTAATCGTTCATAAATGTCTCCAAAACTATTTAAGTAATTTATTAAGCTCATCCATAAAAGTATTTATGTCTTTAAACTGTCTGTAAACAGAAGCAAAGCGAACGTAAGCAACCTCGTCAACAGCCTTTAATTTCTGCATAGCAAGTTCACCAATTTTGGTTGAACTAACCTCACGATCAAGGGTGTTTTGAAGGTCTTGCTCGATTTCGTTTACCATTCTTTCAAGGTCTTCGGTAGAAACGGGGCGCTTTTCACAAGCGTGGCGCATACCTTTAAGGAGTTTATTTCGGTCAAATTCCTCTCTAGCCTTATCCTTTTTAACAACAATTAGAGGTAGGCTTTCAATAACCTCGTAGGTAGTAAACCTTTTTTGGCATTTCATACACTCTCTACGTCTGCGGATTTTTGCACCCTCATCGGTAGGGCGTGAGTCGATAACTTTACTTTCAGAATAGCTACAATATGGGCATTTCATAGCGCTTTGCCTTCTTTCATTAGTGTTATTTCTAATATATTACCACAAAATGTAGTAATTTGCAATAAATTACCTTAAAATAAACTAATAAATTTAAGGGTATTTTTTAAAATTTTTTATATATTTTTAATAGCGTATCAAAAGGTTGACAATAATATGGTGTTGGGATATAATATGAGAGTAATTCTCAAATTCGGAGGCGCAAATGGATTCAAGGTATAACACAAAGCAAAAACAGGTTTTGTTAGACTTTTTAAATGAAAATAAAAACCGTCATTTATCTATTGCCGAAATAACTTTAGGGGTAGAAAAAAGCGGTATTGGCAAAAGCACGGTGTATCGCAGAATGACCGAACTTTGCGATGAGGGTGTAGTGCGCCGTTTTCGTGGTAAAGATGGCAAAAACGTTGTGTATCAGTTTATGGATAGCGATAGAAAATGCAATAGCCATTTTCACTTAAAATGCACCGAGTGTGGCACTTTGCAGCATCTTGATTGCGAGAGTATGGACAAGATAAATAGCCATATTAAAGAGCATCACGGCTTTATGGTGGATATAGGCACAACAGTTTTGTATGGTCTTTGTAGTAGTTGCTCGGGAGTACACGCTACCCATAAAGAAAACTGCAAATGTTGTAGTGCAGGGGGTGCAAAATGAAAAGGATAATAGCATTATTTCTGATATCCGTTTTTTGCCTTGCAGGTTGTGGTAAAACCGCAGAAAATATCGAGCAAAAACCAGAAAAACTGAAAATTGTATGCACAGTATTTCCAAGTTATGATTTTGCGCGCCAAATTGTAGGGGAGTATGGTGATGTAACACTTCTTATTCCGTCTGGCGCAGAAAGTCATTCATTTAACCCCACACTTAATGATATTGCGCTTGTTGAGGGTTGCGATATATTTATCTACGTCGGCGGTGAAATAGACCCGTGGGCTATCGATATTGTTAATAATAGTAGTAATACAGATAGGGTGAATCTTTCGCTTTTAGAAATGCTTAACATTGCACACAACCACGAGGATGAACACGAGGAAGAAATTGACGATCACGTATGGACCTCGATAGATAATTCAATTACTATTTGCGAAAAGATAAGTGAAGCAATTTGCAAAAAGGACAAGCCTAATGCCGATAAAATTAAACTTTCTTTAAGCGAGTATACTCAAAAATTGAGTGAACTAAAACTGTCGTTTGAACAGACGGTTCAAAATGGCAACCTCAAAACATTGGTCTTTGCAGATAGATTTCCTTTTTATTGGTTTGCAAAGGAGTTTTCGCTAAATTATGTTGCGGCGCTAGAAGGGTGTAGTTCGGATACAGAGCCTACTCTAACCGCGCTAAAAACAGTAATTGATGCAGTGAAAAACAGTGGAACTAACACCGTGCTTTATATTGAAAATAGCAGTGGCAGTATTGCAAATAAAGTAGTGGCAGAAACGGGTGCAAATAAACGGGTGTTTCACTCTTGCCACAACCTAACCGTAGAAGAAAAAGATAACGGCGAAACCTATATTTCGCTTATGCAAAAAAACCTAGAGGTTTTAAAGGAGGCGTTGGGCTAATTGGCGCTAATAGAGGTTAAAAACATCACCGCAAAATACGGCGGTGAGGACGTTATTAAGGATATAAGTTTCGAGGTAGAGCGTGGGGATTACCTTTTGGTAGTTGGCGAGAACGGAACGGGTAAGTCAACGCTATTAAAGGTCTTAACGGGACTTTGGAAACACAGTAGCGGAGAGGTTAATTTTAATTGTATTAACCGCTACGATATTGGATATTTACCGCAACAAAACTCCTTGCAAAAGAACTTTCCCGCAAAGGTTTTTGAGATAGTTTGTTCGGGATTTAGTGGTTATCTTGGCACGCTTTTTTTGAGCAAACATAATAAAGAACACGCGAAGCATTTGATTGAACATATTGGACTTAAAGAGATAAGTGATAAGTCTTTTGCTAATCTTTCGGGCGGTCAACAACAAAAGGTGCTACTTGCAAGGGCTCTGGTAGCAGGCGATGGTATGCTTTTATTAGACGAGCCGGTAGCCTCTTTAGACCCTGCCGCGCGTGAGGAAATTTATGCCACCATCGAGCATTATAACAAGGTTCACGGCACTACCGTTATTATGGTAACCCACGATATCGAGGGCGCTATAAAGTATGCAAACAAGGTGTTAAGCATTGGCGAAAATAACTCGTTTTGCACGGTAGAGGAATACCTAAAAAGCGAAGGCGGTGCGAAATGATGGCAAACTTTTTAGACCTTTTTTCAAATCCGTCAATTTCAAAAATCGTTATAATTGCGGCAGTTGTAGGTGTGCTTGTTTCACTTTGTGCATCACTTTTAGGTGTAACCCTTGTGCTAAAACGATATTCAATGATTGGCGACGGATTATCTCACGTGGGATATGGCGCATTGGCAATAGCAACCGCACTAAATTTAAGCGGAGATTACACCTTGGAAATATCACTTCCTATCGTGGTAATAGCGGCTTTCTTGCTTTTAAGATTAAGTAATCGTAGTAGGATAAACACCGACTCTGCAATAGCGCTTGTTTCGGTAGGTGCAATGGCGATAGGTACAATTATATTTAGCCTTTCGGGTGTTTCTGCGGGCGATGCTTGTAACAGTCTTTTTGGCTCGGCATCACTCATTACCATAAACGAAAAGGATATGTATATAAGCATTGTGATTTCGGTACTTGTGCTAGCCTTTTACGTATTGTTTTATAATCGAATTTTTTCGGTTACTTTTGACGAAGATTTCTCGAAAGCCTCAGGCATAAACGTAAAGTTTATAAACTCTGCTTTAGCATTGCTAACCGCAGTAACAATTGTTCTTGGCATGCAACTTATGGGTGCGATACTTGTGTCGGGACTTATAATATTCCCAAGCCTTACTGCCATGCGAGTCTGCAGAAGTTTTAAAGGTACGGTTATTACCGCGGCGCTAGTTTCGGTTATATCGTTTATATTTGGATTTTTGCTTGCTTGCATTTTAAATCTTCAAACAGGACCTGCAGTAATAGCGGTTAATATAGTAGCATTTATAGTCTTTAGTGTAATTGGAAAAATAGCAAAAAGAAATTAAAAAAATCCCGCCAAACTCGTTTGAGCTTGGTGGGATTTTTTAATTAAACACCTGAGTAAGCCGAGAAACCGCCATCAACGGGAACAACAATGCCCGTTACAAAGCCTGATGCCTCGCGGCTAGAGAGCCAAAGTAGAGTTCCGTAAAGGTCCTCTTGCTCGCCAAAGCGTTTCATAGGTGTGTGGGTAATAATTTTGTTGCCACGTGGTTTAAGAGTTCCGTCCTCGTTAAATAGTAGGTCGTAGTTTTGGTTAGAAACAAAGAAACCTGGGGCAATAGCGTTACAACGAACACCGCTTGGAGCGAGATATACGCTTAACCATTGTGTAAAGTTTGATACTGCCGCCTTTGCAGAAGAATATGCAGGGATTTTGGTAAGCGGTCTAAAAGCGTTCATAGAAGAAATGTTGATTATGTTACCGCTTTTTGCCTTTACCATATCCTTCGCAAAAACCTGTGTGGTAATAACTGCGGCGCGTACGTTAAGGTCAAAAACTCTGCCAAATGCAGTAGAGTCAAGGTCAAAGAAAGAGGTTTCACCCTCGGCATCAAGTAAACCGTCCTCTAAAGTTTCGTGGCTAGTGTTAGCCCTTGCATTGTTGCCACCCGCACCATTGATAAGTAGGGTACAAGCGCCAAGTTTTTCTTTAACCTCATCGTTAGCGGCATTAAGGCTATCTAACGACAAACAGTCTGCGGCAACGGCAATGGCAACGCCACCGTCTACGTTGATTTCATCTGCAACCTTTTTTGCGGCATCATAGTTTATATCGAGTACTGCAACCTTTGCGCCACAAGAGGCTAGTACCTTTGCAAAGCCCGAGCAAAGCACACCGCCGGCACCGGTAATAACCGCAATCTCAGAACTCAAATCAAATTTAACATTATTCATAATTATTCTCCGTTATTTGTTTTTTCTAACGCTTCCCAAATACCGCAAACGTAAGCGGCACCGAGTGCGCGGTCGTATAAACAGTAACCGGGTCTGCCGTTTTCATCCCAAATATCTCTGCCGTGGTCGGGGCGAATGTAACCGTCAAAACCATTATCATACAAAGCCTTTAAAATAGCGTGCATATCAAGGCTGCCGCACTCGCTAAGATGTGCAGACTCCTCAAAACTGCTACCTTCGGAAATATGAATATTTCTAGCGTGAACAAAAGGTATGCGGTCGCGCTTTGCAAACTCTGCGGCAATCTCAACCATATCGTTTTTAGGACTGCAACCTAGAGAACCGAAGCATAGGGTAATACCATTAGATGGGCTATCGTATAGCGAGCAAAGGCGTTCTAAAGCAGCCTTGCTTGTGATAATTCTTGGTAGCCCAAAAATGCTCCATGGTGGGTCATCGGGGTGGATAGCCATTTTAATGCCAACCTCTTCGCAAACGGGAATAATCTTATTTAAGAAGTAGCCGAGATTCTCCCAAAGTTTTTCTTCGTCAACCTCTTTGTATCTGTCTAAAAGCGCCAAAAGTTCACTTCTTGTGTAACTTTCGTCCCAACCGGGTAATGACAACTCGGTAGTAGCAGGGTTTAGTGATAAAACTGTTTCATTGTCGAAAGAAAGACAGGTAGAACCGTCGGGAAGTTTGTGTGCCAAATCGCTTCTAAGCCAGTCAAAAACGGGCATAAAGTTATAGCAAATACACTTAATGCCTGCGGCACCCAAGTTGCGAATAGAGGTGCAGTAGTTTTCAATGTACTTATCGCGTGAAGGCGAGCCTAACTTGATTTCTTCGTGTACGGGTACGCTTTCAATAACCTCAAAGGTAAGGCCTGCATCAACGATAGGCTTTTTAATATTTTCGATAGCCTCGGGTGTCCAAGCCTCGCCAACGGGGATGTCGTAAACAGCGGTAACAATACCTTTTACGTAAGGCATTTGTTTTATATGCTCTAGTTTTACGGCATCGCTGCTGTTGTACCAGCGGAATGTCATTTGCATAATTCCGTCCTCCTAAATTTACTCATAAAAGATATAGGTCACTTATATTATACGGGAAAAAGATGTGATTGTAAATGTAAAAATATAATATTTTTATAAATGTATCAAACTACATAAAATCCCGCGTTCGCCTTTGGTAGCTCTGTGCGAGTGTAAAAATTCACTGTTACAGCAAGTGCAAATATCACTTTTTAAAATATTGCTTTCTTTTAGACCTGCTTTAATTAAGGTTAGTCTGCAAAGTTCTTTTAGGTCTAATTGATATTTACCGCCACCCTTTGTGGTTAAAGCGTTTTGCGGTACGTCAATACCCATTTTGTTAACCTCATTTATAACGGCGTCGTCAACCTCATAGCAGTCCATACAAATAGAAGGACCTATAACCGCAATAATATCTTTAGTGTTGCACCCATAATCGCTTTGCATACGCTCTACAGTAAGTTTGCCGATTTCTCCTACCGTTCCGCGCCAACCCGAGTGTGATGATGCGATAACTTTTTTCATAGGGTCATAGAAAATAAGCGGTACACAATCGGCAAAACTCAAACAAAGCACCGCACCCTCTTTATCAGTAATTAAACCGTCGGTGTCGGGTGGTATAATTTCTCCCTTTTTAGTTACATTAACAATGTTGGTAGTGTGAGTTTGTTTCGAAAAAACCAAATTTTTTGGTTCAGCGCCGATAACTGAACAAATGCGCTTGAAATTTTCATCAACATTTTCTTTGTTATCGCCATTTGTGTAACTTAAATTCATACTGCTGTATTTACCGGTGCTTACACCACCAACCCTTGTCGAAAAACAATGTTTTACACCCAACTTTTCTAAAATAGGGAATGTGATGTATAAAACACCGTTGTGTGTTTTAACGTTACAGTTGTTACTTTTGAGCATAGTTTACTCCTTGGAATAAATAGATTCTTTGTAGGCAATATGTATGTTTTCACCGTCACTTTGCAAAGTGATAGTGCCTATTTCATCGGTTCTGTAAATTTTGCATTTGCCTTTGAGTTTGCTAAGGGTTGCATCATGCGGATGCCCGTATTTATTATCCTTGCCAACCGATATGATTGCATATTCTGGCGCGACCTCTTTTAGAAAATCCATAGCAGTTGCGGTGTAACTGCCGTGATGCCCGATTTTTATAACATCGGCAGATACGTCGGCATCTGTTTTTAGTATATCCATCTCAGCTTCATATTCTGCGTCGCCCATAAATATACATTCGGTTTCTTTGTAGGTTAATTTAACCACTGCAGAGTAGTTGTTTAAACCCTCGTTTTCTTCATTAACAGGGGATAAACAAGCAACGCTATAATCATCGCCCTCGCAAATGGTAACACCCGCTTCTGCTCTTGCAATTTCGCAACCGTTGTCAAATGCGGCGTCTAGTAAATTTTCGTAAACTTTAGTAGTAGGAACGTCTTTTTTGGGAATGTACGGCATAAGAAGGGTGCCAACAGGAAAACTGTTTAATACGTCATCAAGACCGCCAATGTGGTCGGCGTGCGGGTGGGTGGCAACCATATAGTCAATTTTCTCTATGCCTTCGCTTTTAAGAAAATCAACCAATTCGTCACTAGTGCCAACGTCGCCACCGTCAATAAGTATAGTCTTTTTGTCGGGGAGCATAATAAGTTCGCTATCGCCTTGCTGTACATCAATGTATTTTATTAAAAGCCCCGTGTAGTCGCTATAACTTTTAACCTTAAAATCGGTGCCTACGGGCAGTTCAAACTCTAAGCCGCAAGCAGTAAAGAAAACTACTATCGCCAAAACTAGAGAAAGTATACGAAATCGTTTCATTTTATTGCCTCTCTAAAAGGTGTTATTATAAATTTATTATAATAAAAGCCATACAAAAAATCAAGAAAAACAACCACTCTTTTAAATATTATTACAAAAATAAAACAAATGCTTTTTATGGGGTGTTTTGGCTTGACAATGTGGGGGATAGAATGTATAATATTTTTGGTTATATATACATATATGTAAGCTTTGTTTTTTACTGAGTTTATGGCAATACTAATTTCACAAAGAAAATTAAGAGGTGCCTCATTTGGATAAATTTGTTGTTACCGGTGGCAATAAGCTTAATGGTGAAATAACCATTAGCGGTGCTAAAAATGCTGCCGTTGCTATTATACCCGCAGTCCTCCTTTGTAACGAGGTTTGCAGAATAGAAAACGTTCCCGAGATATCCGACGTTTCGATTATGATTCGTATTTTGTACGAACTTGGCGCAAGCGTTAAGATGATAAATAGGGATACTATAGAGATTGACCCTTCGGGCGTAAAAACATGCACTGTTTCGGCGGATATGAGCAATCGCATGCGTGCAAGCAGTTATTTTATGGGCGCAATGCTCGGTCGTTTTAATCGCTCAAAGGTAGCGCCTCCCGGTGGTTGCGACTTTGGTGTTAGACCAATAGACCAACACATAAAGGGCTTTGAGGCTTTGGGCGCAAAAGTTACTATTGATAACGGTATGGTTGACGCGAAGGCAGATATGCTTGTTGGCGGACCTGTTTATCTAGATAAAGTTTCTGTAGGTGCAACGGTTAATATTATGCTAGCCGCTGTAAAAGCCAAAGGCTTAACCATTATAGAGAATGCCGCAAAAGAGCCACACGTTGTTGACTTGGCAAACTTTTTAAACTCAATGGGTGCTAACATAATGGGTGCAGGCACCAACGTTATTAAAATTCGTGGCGTTGAGGAACTTCACGGCACAACTTATAGCATTATTCCTGACCAAATTGAAGCAGGCACCTATATGGTAGCCGCCGCAATTACAGGTGGCAACGTTCTTATAAAAAACATTACACCAAAGCATCTTGAGTCTATAATTGCAAAACTTGTAGAAACAGGTGTTACGGTTGAGCAGTATGATGATAGCGTTCGCGTCATCTCAAACGGCAGACCTAAGAAGTGTAACGTAATTACCTTGCCACACCCTGGTTTCCCAACCGATATGCAGCCGCAAATGGCAGTGCTTTTGTCGGTAGCAGAGGGTACAAGCATTATTACCGATAGTGTTTGGGATAACCGCTTTAGATATGTTGACCAATTAACAATAATGGGCGCCGAAATCCAAGTGGATGGTAGAGTGGCAGTTATTTCGGGTGTAGAGAAACTAAAAGGCGCACCCGTCATGGCAACCGATTTAAGAGCAGGCGCGGCTATGATTATAGCAGGTCTTTTTGCAGAAGGTGTCACCGAAATCGAAAACATAGAGTTTATTGATAGAGGATATTCCAATGTTGTTGAAAAATTAAATGCGGTTGGCGCAGATATAAAAAGGGTTAAAATTTTGAATCCTACAACGGTTAAAGAAGCGCTTTAATAAATGTATATAACGGCGTCCTTTGTGGGCGCCGCTAATTTTTGAAAGGGGAAAAGAATATGGCACGCTTTTGTCCGCTTTTCAGTAGCAGTAGCGGTAATTGTATTTACATAGGCTCGGGCGATACCCACGTACTTATAGATGCGGGCGTAAGTGCTCGCCGTATTACCGATGCGTTAAAGGGGATAAACATTATACCAGAAGCAATTTCTGCAATATTCGTTACCCACCAACATACTGACCATATTGCAGGTTTGCATAAATTTGCGGTAAAGCGCGGTATACCTATATATATGTCAGAAGCAACGGCTAATGCATTAGAAAAAAGTGACTTCCCTTTATCTGAACTTAATGTAAAGGTTATGGATAGCAAGGTAGAGGTTGGCGAACTTACTGTTAATAGGTTTTGCACAAGTCACGATTGTAGCGGCTCAAGCGGATATAGAATAGATATGGGGGATAGGTCGTTTGCGGTCTGTACCGATACGGGTGTGGTAACCGACGAGATTCGCGAGAACCTTTACGGATGCGAACTAGTGTTTATAGAGTCCAATCATGATGTTAATATGCTTTCGCGTGGTCCGTATCCTGCGGCACTTAAAAGGCGTATTCTTTCAGATGAGGGGCATTTATCTAATGGCAGTTGCGCAAAAGAATTACCCGAACTTGTAAGGCGCGGTACACAGAGGATAATTTTAGGGCATCTTAGCCCACATAATAATACCGAGCAGCTGGCACTAAGTGCCGCTAATGCCGAACTTTTAAGTGGTGGCTATACTTCGGGCGAGGACTATATTATATATGTAGCGCCAAAACAAAACGGAAAACTGTTTTCATTGTAGGTGGATATATGCAAATAACCTTGATAACTGTAGGAAGACTAAAAGAGAAGTATTTTGTAGAGGCTTCTAAAGAATACGAAAAGCGCCTTTCTACATATTGCAAATTAGATGTTAAGGAAATTGAAGCTGCGCGTTTGCCACAAAACCCATCAGGGAGCGAGATAGATATAGCGCTTAAAGAAGAAACTGCAAAAATCAAAAAAGCAATACCGCAAAACAGCGAAGTGATAACCCTTTGTATAGAGGGCGAAATGATGGATAGCGTAAAACTTTCTAAAAAACTTGAGGCATTACGTGTGTCGGGCGTTGGCAAACTTTGCTTTATAATAGGTGGCTCGTACGGAATAGCCGAGGAAATTAAGACTATGTCAAAACTTCGCTTATCGATGTCTAAAATGACCTTTCCGCACAGACTTGCAAGAATTATGCTTTTAGAACAAATATACAGAGCATACAAAATAACCGAAGGCGGAACGTATCACAAATAACTATATATTATATATGTATGGGGCACAGAAAAAATTTAAAAAAAGTATTGACCTTATTAAAACATTGTGATATAATGTCTTTACCTCTTTAAAAGGCTTTCTTTCGGAAGTCTTTTTTCTGTGTGTGCTTTTTTACCTTTATATGCGAGAACTTGAAGGTGAAAAATCACTCGTAAGAGGGAGGCCGTCCGGACCTTGTCCGGTAAAATTTTTCCGTAAAACGGAGGTGCCGTCATGAGAGTTAAAATTACCCTCGCTTGTACAGAATGCAAGCAACGCAATTACAACACAATGAAAAACAAAAAGAACGACCCTGACAGACTTGAAATGAATAAGTATTGCAGATTCTGCAAAAAGCACACTCTGCACAAGGAAACAAAATAAGGGGGCAGAACTGTGAAAACTTTTAAAGTATTAAATCAGATTTGTCGCATTATAACCTTTCTTGTTGGCTTTGCCGCAATTATTCTTTTCTTCTTCCCGGTAGCAACACTACCTGCTGCATCAACCGTTGATGTAACAGGCGCACAACTTGCTTTCGGCGTAAGCATAAAGGATGCTGCAGGTAATGCTCATAATCTTCAAGTGTCTTCTTACTACATGTTCAGTTTTGTTCTTACTGCTTTTGCTACCGTAATGTCTGCGGTTGCAGCAGTTGGTTCGTTCAAAGGTAAGTCGGCAAAAGGCTCTATCGTAACATCGTATATCTGCTCTTTTGTTGCCGGTCTTATTATGTTAGTAATCGCTTTAAGCAAAGTAACCAAGTTTGTGGATTTCCGTCCACTAGTTTTAACTACTACAAAGGTTGCTTACACACCAATCGTTCTTATTGCCGCAATCGTTATTTTGGCAATGTTCGTAATCGGTGTTATCACTTGGCTTGTTAACGACTATGTCGAAGTTCTCGCTTCAAACGGCCAAAAGCTTACTATCAAACAAAAAGTAGTAAAATTCATCCGCGAAATGGTTGCAGAAATCAAAAAGATTGTTTGGCCATCAAAATCTACCGTACTTCGCAACTCGATTATAGTTCTTATAATCTGTGCAATTCTCGGTGCATTTGTATGGATTGTAGACGGTCTACTTGGTTTACTTGTTAACTACATTACAACTCTATAATTGGGGGAACTGTAATGGCAGAACTAAATGATGCAAAGTGGTATGTTGTTCACACATACTCAGGCTATGAAAACAAGGTCGCTACTGACCTTGAAACAATCGTTGAAAACCGTGGTTTTGGCGAACTAATCCATGAAATCCGCATTCCTACCGAGGTTGTAACCGAGATTAAAGAAGACGGTTCAACAAAAGAAGTAGAACGCAAGATTTTCCCTGGTTACGTTCTTATTAAGATGATTGTTACGGACGAGTCTTGGTATCTAGTGCGCAATGTTCGCGGTGTTACAGGCTTCGTAGGCCCAGGTTCAAAACCCGTGCCTTTAACCGAAGCAGAGGTTGCGTCCTTAGGTGTTGATAAACACACTGTAAAGGTAAATTACAAGGTGGGCGACAACGTAAAGGTTATCGACAGTCCGCTTGAAGGATACACCGGTATCGTAAGCGAAATCGATGTTGAGAAAAACAGTGTTAAAATTGTTATTTCTCTATTTGGTAGGGAAACCCCTGCCGAGTTGGGTCTAGACCAAGTAGCATTGGTTAAAGACTAAAGTAAACAGTTAATATGCGGAAATCCGCTTATTAAGGCGCCTTGCGGCGTCAGTGGGAGGTGGGCAAATCTGATGCCTGCCGCCGTTACCACGAATTTTTGGAGGTGCAAAAAATGGCTCAAAAAATCTCGGGCTATATCAAACTGCAAATCCCTGCTGGTAAAGCTACACCGGCCCCACCAGTAGGTCCTGCGCTTGGTCAACATGGTGTTAACATCATGGCATTCACAAAAGAATTTAACGAGCGCACAAAGAACGACGCAGGTCTTTTAATTCCTGTTGTTATTACTGTATACGCTGACCGTTCCTTCAGCTTTGTAACCAAAACCCCGCCAGCAGCAGTGCTTATTAAAAAAGCATGTAACATTGAAAGCGGTTCAGGCGTTCCTAACAAAGACAAGGTTGCAAAGATCACTAAGGAGCAGATTAAAGCAATCGCCGAACAAAAGATGCCCGACTTAAACGCTGCATCGGTTGAAGCTGCTATGAGCATGATCGCCGGTACTGCAAGAAGCATGGGCGTTGAAGTAGTCGACTAATGCTCCCCTGTGGGAGGAAATTTCCGATTTAACCACTTATTGGGAGGTAAATGAAAGTGAAACACGGTAAAAAATATAATGAAAGCATTAAACTTGTTGAAAGCGGCAAGTTCTATGATGCTAATGAAGCTATGGGTCTGGCTGTTCAGACCAAAATCGCAAAATTTGATGAAACTGTTGAGGTACACGTAAGATTAGGTGTTGACTCTCGCCATGCTGACCAGCAGGTTCGCGGCGCTGTTGTTCTTCCTAACGGTACCGGTAAAACAGTTCGCACCTTAGTTATTACTAAGGGCGACAAAATTAAGGAAGCAGAGGCTGCAGGCTCCGACTTTGTTGGTGCTGAGGAAATGGTTGAAAAGATTCAAAAAGAAAACTGGATGGATTTCGACGTAGTTATCGCCTCTCCTGATATGATGGGTCTTGTTGGTCGTCTTGGTAAGGTTCTTGGTCCTCGTGGACTTATGCCTACCCCTAAGGCTGGTACTGTTACTCCTGATGTTGCTAAGGCTGTTACCGAAGCAAAAGCAGGTAAAATTGAGTACCGTCTAGACAAAGCAAACATCATCCATTGTCCTATCGGCAAGGTTTCTTTTGGTCCTGAAAAATTACAAGAGAACTTTGATACCCTTATGAATGCAATTGTTAAGGCTAAGCCTGCTGCTGCAAAGGGTCAATACATTCGTTCTTGCACCGTAGCTACAACTATGGGCCCTGGTATCAAAATCAACCCTGCAAAATTCGGCGTTTAATATTTTTTAAAAAAGGTATTGACACCGCGTATATTTTGTGTTATTATACACAGAGTCAGCATAACCAAAGACAGTAGGTTCCACTTATTTGTGGATTAAATTCTACCGAGGGAATGTGTAAAAATTTACGGTTATTTATCACTGTACATTTATGCCCGTTTCCGTCTTTGGAAACGGGTTTATTTATTATAAACCATCATTTTTTCGGAGGTGACATTTTTGCCAAGTCAAAAGGTTTTAGAACTCAAAAAGCAACAGGTTGCAGAAATCAAAGAGTTAGTTGAAAACAGCGTAGCAGGCGTTCTTGTTGACTACAGAGGTATCAACGCAGGCGACGATACAAAACTCCGTAGAGATTTACGTGAGGCTGGCATCAACTACATGGTTGTTAAAAACAGCATTCTGCACCGCGCATTCGAAGGCACAGATTTAGCAGAGCTTGACAGCGTTCTTACTGGTACAACTGCTCTTGCAATCAGCCCCGAAGACCATACAGCTGCTGCTCGTATTTTGGGCAAATACGCTGACGAGAATGATAATTTCTCACTAAAAGGCGGTTACTTAGATGGTAAGGTTATCGACCTTGCAACCGTTACCGCACTTGCTAAACTTCCTACCAAGGAAGTATTGCTTGCAACAGTTTGCAACGCATTCCAAGCACCTATCGCGGCTTTTGCCCGCGCTATCCAAGCCGTAGTCGATAAAGGCGAAGGCGAAACAGCAGCCGAATAAAAGGCTTAAATTAAATATAAATTTTTATTGGAGGTTATTATAATGGCATCAGAAAAAGTTACAGCTATTGTAGAAGAAGTTAAAAATCTAACAGTTCTTGAGCTTTCAGAGCTCGTATCAGCAATCGAAGAAGAGTTCGGCGTATCCGCTGCAGCAGCAGTTGCAGTAGCAGCTCCCGCAGCAGGCGGCGCAGCAGCTGAAGAGAAAACCGAGTTCGACGTTGTTCTTGCAGACGCAGGCGCAGAGAAAATTAAGGTTATCAAGGTTGTTCGTGAGATCACCGGTCTTGGCCTTGCAGACGCTAAAGCTGCAGTTGAGGCTGCTCCTAAAGCTCTTAAAGAAGGCGTTTCTAAAGACGAAGCTGAAGAGCTTAAGAAGAACCTCGAAGAAGTTGGCGCAAAAGTTGAGCTTAAGTAATTTAATACTTAAAACTTCTAAAAGCCA
>JAZNBX010000012.1:0-11510 GCA_045587265.1 Acutalibacteraceae bacterium
ACATGGCTACGATCCGACTTTAGAGCAGTTTTGGTACCCTAAATATGGCCCCGGTCAGTTGTGGGAAGAGGTAGCACATGATATTGAGTTTTTGGGCGGAAAAATAGTATTTAACTGTAAAGCAGAGGCTTTCCATAAAAAAGACAATAAAATTGATTATATAGTATGCAATTTTAATGGTAAAAAAGCAAAAATCGAGTCGGATTACATTTTATCATCAATGCCTCTTAGTGAGTTAGTAACCGCCATAAAAGGTGAAAACGTGCCAAAAGAAGTATTTGCGACGGCTCAAGGTCTCCCATACCGAGATTTTGTTACGGTTGGCTTACTTGTTAATAAACTTAATTTAAAAAATAAAACAAAGATTAAAACTTTGGGTAACATCGTTCCTGATTGCTGGATATACGTGCAAGATAAAGATGTAAAACTTGGTCGCATACAGATATTCAACAACTGGTCGCCGTATATGGTAAGCGACCCTGAAAATACTGTTTGGATAGGTCTTGAGTATTTTTGTAATGAGAATGATGTTTTTTGGAATCTTTCGGACGATGAACTAGTGGACTTTGCAACGAAGGAACTTGTAAAAATGGGCATTGTAGAACAAGATGATGTGAAATATTCTCATTGTGAGCGTGTAAAAAAGGCTTATCCTGCTTATTTTGATACCTATTCAAATATCGATTGTGTTGTAGATTATCTAAATAAAATTGATAATCTGTACTGCATAGGACGAAATGGTCAACATAGGTATAATAATATGGACCATTCTATGCTTACTGCAATGCGTGCAGTTGATATAATTGATAATAATATTAAGGACAAATCATCAATTTGGAACGTTAATGTAGAAAAAGAATATCACGAAGAAAAATAGGAAGGAGTAGTGTTATGCAGTTAGATACAGCATTATTAAGGGTAAAAAGAATGCCTGGCATAATAATATTTTTATTAACTGCAGTGCTTACTTTGATTACTCCGCTAATTTCTACTTCGGCAACTTTAGGTTTATTTATAATATTTATAGTCACGTTAATTTTGCCATTGTTTTGCCTTAAAAATAAGTTAAATAGCGAAACGATAATCGTGATAATATTTGTGTTAGGTCTTATATTGCGACTGGCTTATGTTATGTATACAGGTGTTGATGAGCGCCAACACGATGTTGAGATTTTTGGTAATGGTATAGGCCATTCGGGTTATATCGAGTATTTTTATAATAACTTTATAACTTTACCGCAATTTGATGTGCGTGAGGTGTGGCAGTTCTATCATCCGCCACTACATCACATCATTGCCGCCTCATTTATGCGAATTTTAACCGCAGTTGGAATGGATTATATAGTTGCGGTTGAATCAATTCAAATGCTTTCGTTTTTGTATTCTGCGCTAACTATGTTAGTTTCGTATAAACTATTAAAGGCATTAAAAGTTAAAGGCAATTCATTATGCATCGCATTTGCAATTATTGCCTTCCACCCAACATTTATAGTTTTTTCAGGTAGCATAAATAATGACCCATTATCCGTTCTTTTTATGCTTTCGGCGCTTTATTATGCAATATGTTGGTATAGAGATACGGCAATTAAAAACATAATTAAAATTGCGCTATGTATAGGTCTTGGTATGTTAACTAAATTGTCTGCTTGGATGGTCGCAGTTCCTGTCGCGGTGTTATTTCTATATGCTCTTATAACTAAAAACAATAATATTCCAATAAAGAAGTACGTTTGCCAGTTTTTAATATTTGCTATTGTTTGTGTGCCTTTAGGGCTCTTTTGGAGTATTAGGAACTATGTTTTATACGAAGTTCCGATTACTTATATACCAATGCTTTCTTATGATAATCCACAGTTTGTGGGGTATATAACTCCCTTAAATCGTCTGTTAGATTTTAGCGCATACCAATTCAAATCAGTATTTGATATGTGGGGAGACCCGTATTTTGAGTTTAACCCAACGGTTGGCTTTTTAAAAACCGCAATGTTCGGAGAGTGGATAAATGCAACTGATTATCCATCTATTTCTATTGTCGGAACTGTTTTGTTTTGGTTAGGTGTTATTTTATGCTTGGTTTCTGTAGTTTCGTTCTTGATTTATGTGATTAAAAACATACGCAAAAATCCAATAATGTTATCGTTGCTTTCATTTTTTATTACTGTTTTAGTAATGTATTATTTCTTCTGCATCAGTTATCCATTTACTTGCACACAAAACATTCGTTACGCCGTGCCTTTAATAGTGATAGGCGCCTTCGGTGTGGGATATGCCTACCAATTTGGTAACAAGATAACTAGAGCAACAACTATGACGTTAACTGTTTTGTTTTCACTCTTTTCAGCAACGACATACTTCTTAATAGGAATGTAAAAAGCCTTTGCAAATTGCAAAGGCTTTTAGTATTATATTAGTTTAATTTTTCTTAAGATAGAGTGAATTTTGTTACCCATCGGTAAAAGTAAAAAATCGCTTTCGGAGAAAGTTTTAAGTTTTAAAATAACCACAAAGTAACTTGTTGCGCCGATTATGATTGAAACAAGTGTGCTGATGGTATTACCGAACGCTTTAGAAAGTAGATGGTAAGAAATGAATACTATAACCGCCATAATTAGTGTTGAGATAATTGGTTTTATAACCTGTCTGGAATACTCGATTTTTATGGTTATATATTTTTTTAGAATGAACCATTCAGCAACAGTAACTGCGAGTTGATAAATTATTGTACTTATAACTGCACCAACTGCACCTAAATTAAATAACGAAAGGGTAATTACGTTAAGCAAAAGTTTAAGTATTGCACCTAAAAGAAGTATTATTGCAGGGAATTTCTGTTTGCCCATACCGTAGAACGCGCCGTTTAACACAAAGGTAATAGATGCAAAAATCATAGCAATAGTCTGCAATTGTAACAAGAAACCGCCATCCCAAACATTAGGGTATAGTAGTTTTAGAATAGGTGTTGCAAGTACTATAAATCCTGCTGCACAAGGTAGCATAATCGCGTTGCTCAAAAATAAAGTATCGCTTAAATGTTTTGATGCAGAATCTTTTTCGCCTCGGCTTAGTTTAGAGGAAACTACCGGTACCATAGCGGTAAATAAGGTAGCCCCTAAAGCAAGAGGCAGGTGGGTAAGCGTTTCGGTTTTTGACATAAGTCCGTATGCTGCCATATCGCCTGTGATTTGATTAACCGTTATCGAGTCAATGTTACTGCTAAGAGTAGAAACAAGTGATGCAAACGCCGCAGGAACGGCTAAATAAACAACAGTTTTAATTAGCGCCATTGTGTTTATCTTTTCGGTTGGGGTGGATTGCTCTTTGCATTCTAACTTAATATATTTTTTACGAAGCGCAAAGTGGCTAGCCATATATCCAAGTGAAATAAGTGCTGCAACCGAGGTTGAAACGTTACCTGCCGCCGCCATAATTGGCGTAGAATTGCCGACAGCCATATAAACGAACATTATTGAAAGCAAGCAGTTAAAAAATTGCTCAACTATTTCTGAAATACTTGTAGATTTAAGGCTTCCAAGACCTGTAAAGTAACCTCTTAAAACCGAGTTTGATGAAACAAATAAAACCGCGGGGGATAGCGCCATTAGTGTATAGGCTACGCCATCGGTGTTAAATAGTGCTACCGAAATTTGCTTTGCAAATATAAATAGAATTGCGGCAAGAACGAAAGCCACTGCAGTAACAATTTTAAATGTTACCGAAAAAACTCGGTAGGCGGCTTTGTGGTCTCCTTTGGCCATTCTTTCGGATACAAGTTTTGATACAACGTTTGGAATACCGATAGAGGAGATTGCCAATAGCACCATATAAATTTGGTAACCGGTTGAATAGTAGCCACTACCCGTGTTGCCAAAGCCATCAATATTAACAATAATAATTTTGTAAACGAGCCCCAAAACTTTAACAACTATTTGGGCTATTGCTAGCATCAAAACGTTTTTTGCAAAGGAAACGTTTTGCTCGTTTCTGAATTTTTCTAAACTTTTATTTTCCATACTAAATGCGTCTATATTCCTTTCTGTATTGCATCGGAGTAACCGCGTGATACTTTTTAAAAGTTCTGCAAAAATATCCGGTATCGTTAAATCCTGAAAGTTCCGCAACCTCACCAACCGAAAGCGGAGTGGTTGCAAGTAAGTTCCTAGACTCTGCCAAGCGTAAGTCTAAAATATATTTACCAACGCTTATGCCTTTTATTTTTGTAAATAAGTGCGATAAATAATACTTATTTATATAGCAGTTATCTGCAACCATTTCAAGCGTTATATTGCTTTTAAAGTTAGTGTGAATGTAATTGGTTGCAAGGGAAAGAACCTTGTGGCTTTTTAAAAGTTCGTTATCTAAATCTGTTCTGTTTATAATTCTTATTGTTTGCATAATAAGGTTTCTCGCGATGTTTTGTGATACTTCCGCAAAGAAACTATCCTTTAATTCGTGCTCTCGAATCATCTCATTAAAAGCGTTAACGAAGATAGGGTAATTATCATTAACCGCATAAATGCAGGTGTATTCGGGTGGAAGTAAATGGTTCTTTTTAAGGTCGGTAATCTCGAAATTATCGAAAGCAAAGAAAAGCATTTCAAGCGGCTCGTTAAGACTGCTAGCCTCAAAGTGTTCAACTCCGGCATTATAAATAATTATATCGCCCTTGTTTATTTGGTGCTGTGCGCCGTTAATGTTGGTAACACCACAACCGGAGGAAACAAAAATAATTTCACAATAAGAGTGGCTGTGTGGCTTTTCTGTCCAACCTTCGCTTTTATTAAGTTGTCCAACGTAAAGAAGCCTGGGCTTAAGTTTAAAAGACTGATGTTCACGAAAAAGATAATGTTGTCGGTCTTTACTATCAAATCTGTGTATTATTTCCATAGTTGTTCCTTAATATATATTATTGTAATTATTATAGTACATAAAACGGGCATAGTCAACTATTTATAAAATAATTGTATTATCTTGCTTCTTTAATACAACAAAATGCTACATTGAATTGAGATTATTGATATAGTAAACTTTTAGTGTAAAGATATGCTTTCTTTATTATTATTTTCAGAAATGAGGTAGTTTATATGAAATGCAAAATTGGTATTCGCCCCGTTATTGACGGCCGTGCTAAAGGTTTTAGCAGAAATGGGTTATGGCGATGAAATCGTTATTGCTGACTCTAACTTTCCTGCTTGCTCGGTTAATGACCGAGTAATAAGGTCAGATGGAATTAGCGGTGTGGATATGCTAAAAGCGGTTATAAGTTTAATTCCGCTTGATACATATTCCGAACCTAATGCTATGCTAATGCAACTTTGTGATAGCGATAAAGATTTGCCAACACCAATTTGGGATGAGTATAAGCAGATTCTTGTTGAGTCAGAAGGCGATGCTGTAAAAATGGGTAATATTGAGCGCTTTGCATTTTACGAGCGCGCAAAGAGTGCCTATGCAGTTATTGCAACCGGCGAAACCGCAATCTACGCAAACTAATCATCGAAAAAGGCGTAATTAAATAGAAGTAAAAGACCGCTTCGCTTGTGCGAAGCAGTCTTTTTTTGTGCTAGGAACTAGCAGCAGCAATTGTTGTCGCAACCGCAGTTGTTACCGCAACCGCCATTGTTACCGCAGCCACCACAGCAGCAGAGTAGAATGAGGATTATGATAATCCATAAGCAGCAACCGCCGCCAAAACCATTGTTATTACACATTATGTTTTCCTCCTTTCCTGCCTTCAACAACATACTATGCTAATTTAAGAAAAGTGTTACTCCTAGGAAAACACATTAAAAATATTAAAAAATTTTAAACTTTTGAAATACTTATTGACTTTCCCTGACTTTACTGATAAAATAAAAGTCAGAAAAGGTCAAAGGTGATTATATGAGATTAAGTGATATTATAACTCAGCGAATTATTGAAATGATAGAAAGTTCGGACGACAACGTTGCAGAAATCAGACGTAATGAACTTGCCGAGGTGTTTGGTTGTGTTCCAAGTCAGATAAACTACGTGCTTTCATCACGTTTTACACCCGAGCACGGATATATTATAGAAAGCCGCCGTGGTGGTGGGGGATATGTAAAAATCACAAGGGTCAGGCTTTCAAAATCGTCTGCCATAATGCACATTATTAACTCAATGGGTTATGAGGTCGATAACGCTACTGCGCGTATAATTATCGAAAACTGCTTGCACACAGGTTTGATTAACGAGAGTGCGGCGGCGCTTATTGAGGCGGCGATTTCGGGCGTTGTTTTTAAAGAAATACCCGTGCCGTTACGTGCTAGCGTCAGGGCGGCAATTTTAAAACAAATGTTTCTTTCACTTTTATAAAAAGGTTGGTGTTATATATGAAATGCGAAAAATGTGGTAAAAACATCGCTAACACTCATATTCATTCTGTTATTAACGGCAGAGTTACAAACTTAAATCTATGCTCAAACTGTGCCGCTATAAACGGCCTTATGGGTATTGGTGGCAGTTTGTTTAGTGATAAAACCTCTATAGATAAAGAGGATTCCGAAAAGGTTTGCAGTGGTTGCGGTACAAAACTTTCAAGCATTATTGAAAACGGGTTTATTGGTTGTGCCGATTGCTACAAAACCTTTAACAAAGAACTCGCATCTGCTATAAGGCGTTTGCACGGCAGAACAAATTACAGAGGTAAAATTCCACAAACCTCTGCGCCAAGGCTTGACAGTAACAGTATTATTAGTAAACTGCGACATGAAATGTCAAAGGCTATTGAAACCGAAAACTTTGAGCGTGCCGCAGAACTGCGAGATAAAATAAAGGAAATCGAGGGTGAATAATATGTATTACAGTAATGCAAATAATGATTTGGACGTTGCGGTTTGCACTAATATCTCCCTTGTGAGAAACCTTGCAAATTATCCGTTCCCCAATAAAATGGACGAAATTCAAATAGATACTGCAAGCGAGGAAATCATAGAGGGACTTTTTAAAGAGAATAATCTCTCGTACGACAGTTGGGAAATTACTACTAAAAATTCCTTAGATGATAAATTACTGACTCTTGGTATTATATCGCAGGAATTTGTCAATAATAATGCGAACCTAAAAGTAATTCTTTCTAAAGATAAAACAGTTGGTATTAGTCTATGCGGCAATAACCATATACAAGTTAAATCTAACTTTAGTGGCTCTAATCTTGAGTCGGCACACAAGGTTATCTCGGCTATTGATAATATAATCTGTGGCGAATTTATAATGGCATTTGATAATACGCTCGGATTTTTAACCGAAAACTTAACCGACCTTGGAATAGGTCAAACCGCATCCGTAACATTGTTTTTGCCGGCACTCGAAACTGCCGCAAACGTATCGGAAATAAGCGAGTCGGTTTCTAAAATCGGCTTAACCTTATCAAAAATTAGTAACGATGACATAGCGCTTTATACTCTTACTAACAATATCACGATGGGCATTACCGCTGACGAAGCCGTTAGAAATCTTGAGAGTATCTGCAACCAAATAATCAATAAAGAACGCTATTATAGAATGCAGATGTTTGGCGATACTATTGATAGTGAGTATCAAAGCGTTAAAACCTACGTTATGAATAGTAGTGAACTATCCTACAAAAAAGCGCTTAATTTACTATATCGCTTGCGTTTGTGCTCGGCTATGGGGGTTGGTAGAATTTCGTTGCAGAAAACAACCGAACTAATTGATGAAATAACTCTAAACCCTCAATATTCTAGCGCATATTTATCCGAATATTTAAAAAGCAAACTAGCATAAATAATTATTTAGAAAGGCTATGGTGATAAATTATGAAATATAATTTTAATGGTTTTACTGAAAAGGCTAATATGGCACTTAATATCGCCATAGATACAGCCGGCAGATTTGGTCATACTTACGTAGGTAGCGAGCATCTGCTTTTGGGACTTTTAAAAGAGAGTAGCGGTGCCGCCGCTATGATTTTAAAAGAAGCGGGAATTACTGATGAAAAGGTTGCCGCTATAATTTTAAGTTCTATTGGTAGAGGTAACCCAACCTTCTTGACTCCTGACCACTTAACACCGCGTGCAAAACGTGTTATAGAGTTTGCAATACGTGAAGCGGGTGCAGAACAAAAATCGTACGTTGGTACTGAACATTTGCTTATCGGTATTTTAAGTGATACCGATAATTATGCAACAAGGTTTATTACCGAACTCGGTGGAAATTTGCAAGAAATTCTAACCGAGGCTATTGATACGTCTTTAGGCGAGCCTCGCAGTAATAAGGCTAAAAAAGGTAAGGGTAATGAAAAAAGTGAAACCCCTACTATCGAAAAATTTGGCAGAGATTTAACCGAAGAGGCGAGGGCAGGCAAACTAGACCCCGTTATTGGTAGAACTAAAGAGATTGAAAGGGTAATTCAAATTCTTTGTAGAAGAACTAAAAATAACCCTTGTTTGATTGGCGAACCAGGTGTGGGTAAAACCGCTATTGCTGAAGGTCTTGCTTTAAAAATCACTTCTGATGATTCACCCGAAATTTTACGAAATAAAAAAGTTATTTCCCTTGACCTTACAGGAATGGTTGCAGGCACAAAGTATCGTGGTGATTTTGAGGAGCGCATAAAAGCCGCTATTGACGAGGTTAAAAACTCGAGCGATATTATTTTGTTTATTGACGAAGTTCATACACTTATTGGCGCAGGCTCTGCGGAGGGCTCTACCGATGCCGCAAATATTTTAAAGCCCTCGCTAGCGCGTGGTGATTTGCAGGTTATCGGCGCTACTACTATTGACGAGTACCGTAAAAACATTGAAAAAGATGCGGCGCTTGAAAGAAGATTTCAACCTGTAAACGTTGGCGAGCCGACTGAAGCGGATACGGAACTTATTTTAAAGGGACTTCGTGATAAATATGAGGCGCATCACAAGGTTAGAATTACCGATGATGCTATTCGCGCAGCAGTTAAACTGTCTTCGCGCTATATTGCAGATAGATACCTGCCCGATAAAGCAATCGACTTAATTGACGAGGCGGCATCCAGGGTAAGATTAAGGGTTTATACCGCACCATCCGACCTTAAAGACAGGGAAGCGGAGATTAAGAGAATTTCCGAAGAAAAGAACGAGGCAATTCGCTCACAGCAATTTGAACTTGCGGCGAAACTTCGTGACACCGAAAAGAATCTGCAAAAAGAACTTGCCGATGCAAAAAAAGAGTGGGAAGATAATAACTCGCACATATCGGGCGTGGTCAATGAAGAAGAAATCGCTATAATCGTGTCCGATTGGACGGGTGTTCCTGTATCGCAGTTAACTGAGGAAGAAAGTAAACGTCTGCTTAATATGGAAAACGTCCTCCATAATAGAATAATTGGTCAAGAGGAAGCCGTGTCGGCGGTATCAAAGGCAATAAGACGTGGCAGGGTAGGTCTTAAAGACCCGAAAAGACCGATAGGCTCGTTTATTTTCCTTGGCCCTACAGGTGTTGGTAAAACCGAACTTTGCAAGGCGCTCGCTGAAGCAATGTTTGGCGATGAAACTGCAATGATTAGACTTGATATGTCGGAATATATGGAGCAACATACAGTTTCTAAAATGATTGGCTCGCCACCAGGATACGTTGGTTTTGACGAGGGTGGTCAGTTAACAGAACTTGTTCGTAGAAAACCATACTCTGTAATTCTATTTGACGAAATAGAAAAAGCACACACCGATGTTTTTAACGTGCTATTGCAGATATTGGATGACGGTATCTTGACCGACTCAAGGGGTAGAAAAATCAACTTTAAAAATACTGTTGTAATCATGACCTCTAACGTTGGTGCAAGGTTTATTACTGAAAAGCGGGCATCATTTGGCTTTGCCGCGGAAACTAAAACCGACGATGAGCAAAGAACTAAAACTGAGGTTTTAGCTGAACTTCGCAAAACCTTTAAACCTGAGTTTTTAAACCGCGTTGATGACATTATTGTTTTCAGCAAATTATCAGAGGAAAACATCTATAGTATCGCCGAGAAAATGCTTGAAACGCTAAAGTCTAGGTTACAAACTATGGGTATTACAATATCATTTGATAAGTCTGCGATAACTGCAGTTTCTAATGCAGGGTTCGATGACGTTTATGGCGCTCGTCCTTTACGTCGTGCTATACAAAGCAATATTGAGGATAAGTTAAGCGAACTTATACTCGATGGAACGATTAAAAAAGGCGATAGAGTTATCTGCGGATACGAGCAAGACAATTATAAGTTCATAAAGGAATAATAAAAAGCCACGCTTTATAGCGTGGCTTTAAATTTTAGATTTGGTTGTATTTTTGAAGAATTGCTTTAATTCTCTCAACAGGGTTGAGTAGTTCACTAATTGAGTTATCGTAGTTAAGTGTATCAACCAAGTAAGCAATGTATTTTGACATATCAACGCTTACATACCAATCTTTGTCAAGTTGTTCGGGCCTTGTGTAAATAAGGTTGGTTGTGAATACCTTGTCGATAAGTCCGTCTTTATAGAACTCGTCAAATTTTTCATAACCGCTAGTAAACAAACCAAAGGTTGAGAACATGAATATACGTTTTGCACCCATGCCTTTTAACTGTGTAGCAAGGTCGAGCATTGAATCGCCCGAAGCAATCATATCGTCAACAACAATTACGTCTTTGCCTGCAACGTCGTTACCTAAAAACTCGTGCGCTTCTATTGGGTTTCTACCGTTAACAATTTTTGAGTAGTTGCGGCGTTTGTAGAACATACCTAACTCTAAACCTAGAACGGAAGAATAATAAATACATCTTGACATAGCGCCTTCGTCGGGGGAGACAATCATAGTGTGGTCGCGGTCAAGTTTAATATCGGGAACGTTTTTAAGCATTGCTTTAATCATTTGGTATGTAGGCTGAACGTTATCAAAACCACCAAGTGGAATAGCGTTTGATATTCTTGGGTCGTGAGCGTCGAAGGTAATTATGTTTGTAACACCCATTGCGGCTAATTCTTGTAGCGCCATAGCGCAGTCAAGTGATTCGCGTGCGGTTCTGCGGTGTTGTCTGCCTTCATAAAGCATAGGCATAACAACTGTAAGCCTTCTTGCCTTGCCGCCTAATGCAGAGATAACTCTCTTTAAATCTTGGAAATGGTCGTCAGGACTCATTGGTACTTCTTGTCCGTACATTTCATAAGTTTCTCCGTAATTAAAGCAGTCAACAACAATGTAAGCGTCAAGACCTCTTGCAGTGTGCCTTAAAACTGCTTTACCTTCGCCTGTACCAAAGCGAGGACAATCGGGTTTAACTATGTATGTATGCTCGTCCGGCATACCGCGCCATTGAAGTAAATAATAGTCTACCTTTTCTGCTAATTTTTCGCAACCTTTAAGTGGGATTACCGCAAGGTCACCAAATGGTGTGTGTTTATTTGACATAATTTTGTCTCCTCCGTTTATTTTCCTAAATAATATATTAACACATATTTTCTAAATATTAAAGCATAAATTTGTAATTATTAAAAATTCGTCATATTTATTAACCTTTTGTTGATATTATA
>JAZNBX010000013.1:0-50063 GCA_045587265.1 Acutalibacteraceae bacterium
GTTTAAATTATTATAAAATAAATATATAAATGTATTTATTCGTATGTATTATGTGAAATGTACACAACATTTTTTTCAAATTATAAGTAAAGGGGAAAGAAAAATGAAAAAAATCGTACGTTTGTTGGCTGTTTTGTTAAGCCTTGCAATGTTACTAACATTCGTTTCGTGCAAAAAAACAGAAAACCAAAAGAAACCTGACAAAAATGTTACTAGTCAAACACAGAGTTCTGAGGATAAGTTTGATGGTAGCGCTTTGTCTGAGGGTGGCGATTTCGTTGTGGATGACTTGTTGGATGGCGATATGGACCAAATTATTTTTGCGCGCCCCATTACCGAAGGCTATATCAGTAGCGGCGTGAAAATCTCTTTGGACGCGGATGATGATTTTCAAGATGACCTTGATACTGAAATAGAGGACGACGATTTTGAAATTGGCGATATTGAAATGGATGAATACAATTATCAGCCACTAATTCAAAAACTTGGTAATGCTGTTACAGGTAGGAATCGCGTGATTAGTGTTGATAATTCAGAAAATGGTATTCTTTATAAAGGTTTTACAGGCGTATCCTGTAACGTGTTCCCCACACAAACAAGCCTTCATTCGCAAACCATTGGTAAAGATGCAGCTGCTTATTTAGAGTTAAACGGCAAGCGTTTTAAAGATTCTTCTCCTGAATATGCTCGTGCATGGTTCCAAATTGACTGGATGATTACTCAGGAGTCTGGTAACCACACTGATGACCTTTCTTGGAAAAAATATAAAGAAAAGGGCAATTGGGAAGAGAACCCTGACTACATAAATTATTACAATAGAGTATATTGCTTCTCGCAAGGTCAAGAGATGAATGATGAGTTTAAGGCCTTTGTCGATTATTCTAAAATGCTTGACGAAGCAGACGTTGAGGTTTACCTTGCATTTGGTTGGAAGATTGCATCTAGAATTCAAGGATGGTTCGGTTCAGACCCAATTCAACCTGGAACAGGCGCACCGCTAGACCTTGACGCATATGCAGATGCTGCTGTTGCATTGTTTAAATATATGCGCAATGACGTCGGACTTGATAACTTTAACGTTCTTTCTTTCTATAATGAGCCTAACAGAACTAACGACCATATTTTCTATGCAGAAAGTGATTTTGCTACAATTGGTGACAAAGGCGTTTATTGGGCGGCTATGGCAAGAAAGTGTAGAGAGGCCTTGAAAAAAGCAGGCATGTCGGACATTCAGATTATGGGTGCAGACCTTTCGGGTGAAATAGATGTAAGCACTGATAATTATGTTAACCCATATTTACGTAACCACGCTAATGATGTTGTAGATGTGTATACAGCACACTATTATGGTTATTATAGCGAAGGCTACGAAGATTTATTTGATAAATTAGTATTTATTTCTAACTTCTACAATAAACCAACAATGATTACCGAAATGTTTACAGCAGAAAAAGACATTGAGTCTGAAGCTGCATTCATGTGGAATACTTGGGACCGTTCAATCGGTTCAGTGTATGTGGCATGTGCTAATAACGGCGTGCTTGGTGCATTCAGATGGGTTTATGTTGGTGGCGTGCTTCCTGACCCAATTGGTTATGACCTTGAAAATGGAGATAAGGCTTTGTGGAAAAGACCTACCAGTGTTGAAACTTCAAACGAGGTGCATCACGCTTTCTATGAAGATTCAATGCTTAACCAGTACGTTCCCCAAAAAGCAAACGTACATAAAATTGAGTGGGAAGGCGAAGACCTAAGAACCTCTGCATTTACAAGCAAGGATGGTAAAGATTTTGCATTGGTTGTCGAAGCAAATGAGTTTGATGAAAATAGAACACTAAAGGTAAATCTTACAAAGTCTTTAGGTAGTAAAACACTTTACGTATACCGTTACACACATCAACAAAAACCTAACGGTAATGCAACCATTCCTACTAGTGTTAAAGAAATTACGAACGTAAACAAGCAGTTTAGTTTTGATATTAGTTATAGATATGGTTTATATGTAGTTTCGACCATTAAGCCTTTAAAGCAGATTGCATTGTCTGATCCTTCAGATGGTACACCTATTACTGCAGTTAATTGTAAAATTAACGGTAGCGTAAAGGTTTATGCAGAACTTATCGACTGTGATAGCGACGATACACTCGAGTGGGAAATCAAACGCTATAGCGGTGCTGTAAAAACCAAAAAGAAAAAGGAATTTCTTCGTGAAGATTGCATCGCAACCGGAACATACACCCAAAAGGGCTCAATTTCAAAAGTAAGTTCTGACACCTTAACCATGACCTACACATCAACCGACCAGGCTGAAAAGGGTGAGGTAATTGCAATCAGGTGTACTATTAAAGATGGCGATACTAATGTTAAGAACGATAGATATGCTGTTTTGATGGTAGTTATAAACTAACGAAAGGAGATAACAAATAATGAAAAATGTTTTAAATAAATTTTCAAAAAGAGCAGTTTCAGTTTTCTTGTCTTTTATGATTGTTATCTCTGCCGTTGGTGGTTCTATAACAAGTTTCATAGTAAAGGCAACTGAATCTTCAATTACGCGAGTAGTTAATAACGATAGTTTAACTGCTTCTCCCGTAACTGATGCTAATTCGGTTGTAAAATCTGTACAGTATCAGTACAAAGAAAATGCTAGCAAGGACGTCGGTCCTCAAAAGCAAACTCCAGAAATTCCAACAGGTGTGTCCTCTGTTTTAGAAGCACTAACTAACGGAACAAATGCCGAGAGTGTTGAGTTTGCAGGAAATACCTTCGCAACCGGCAACGGCACAAGTTTAGTAGAAGCCGCAGACGGCTCTACATACTTTGACATTATTTATACTTTAAATTCTCTAACCGAAATTTCGGACATTGTTTTTATAGGAAGAACTGCAACTTGGGAACTTTCTTATAAGATTTATTCATCTAAAACAAGAGATGCGCTTTTCTCAGCAGAACCAATTTATGTTCACACCGATAAAGCCGGTGGTCAGCATTACGAATTGCAGAATGTAACTGCAAAATATGTTGCTGTACGTATAACTGCAGTTACAACTGCACAAAACGGAACTACTAACACTGCTTGGTATAACTATTATCCAAGAGTATATGAGTTTAATGTATATGGTACCCCGTCTAGCGAGCCCGACCCTGTTGAAATTTCACGCGTAGTTAATAGTGATAGTTTAACAGTTTCTCCTGTAGTCAACGTTGCATCAGCAGTTAAAGCAGTTTCGTATCAATATAAAGAAAATGCAAGTTCAACGCTTGGCCCTGAAAAACAGACACCGGGTGCTCCTGATGGTACTAACTCTGTTCTAGAGGCTTTAACTAACGGTTCAGGCACTCAGGTTGTTCAGTTTGCAGGAAATACCTTTGCAACAGGTAATGGTGCTGATTTGAAAGAAACTTCAGACGGCTCTACGTTCTTTGATATTATCTACAAACTTAATTCAAATACTGATATTTCAGATATTGTCGTTATAGGTAATGCAGGACTTTGGAAACTTTCTTACAAACTTTACGCATCAAAAACCAGAGATACGCTATTTGATGGCGAACCTATCTTTGTCCACACTGAAAAAGCGGGTGGTCAACATTATCAGGCTACTGGTCTAACAGCAAAATACGTGGCAATGCGTATAACTGCAGTTACTACAAATCAAAATGCTTCTGCTAATGATAAATGGTATAATTACATTACAAGGTTATCTGAATTTAACGTATACGGTACTGCCTCCAGCACAGAAGATGCAGTTGAGGTTACTCGTGTTACCAATAGTGATTCTTTAAAATCAAAACCATCCTCAATTACTAACCCTATGGCTGCTAAGTCTGCTATGTATCAGTATAAAGAGTATGGAGTAGAAACCGTTGGTCCGTTAAAAGAACAACCTGAAGTTCCATCGGGCACAGACTCAATACTTGAGACTTTAACCAATGGTGTTAGTTCGCAAACAGTTCAGTTTATGGGTAACAACTTTGCTACGGCAAAGGATGGTGTTGTAACAGAACATTCTAATGGTAATGATATATATCTAGATGTTATCTATACATTAAATTCAAATACAAAATTAAGTGATATAGTTGTTATTGGTAATACCGCAAGCACAACATGGAATCTTTCATACAAAATTTACGTTTCTAAAACCCGTGAAGATTTGTTTAGTGGTATCCCCGTTTTTGTTCATACTGATAAAGCTATAGGTCAACATTATCAGTTAGAAGGAATAACTGCAAAGTATGTAGCGGTTCGTATTATTTCGGTTTCAACAAAAGAAAATGCAACTGCATATAGTTCCGCTGCAACCTGGCCTTATGTTGTAAGACTTAGTGAGTTTGCAGTTTATGGTACTCCTTCAACTGAACCTGATGCAGTTGAAATTGCACGAGTATCTAACTACGATAATGCTACAGTAACACCTGAGGTCAATGATGAGTCTATAGTTGTTAGCGCTGAGTATTTAAGCAAGGCTTATGGCGAACGCTACACTTCTCCTGTTGAAACACCATATACTGTTATAGATGGTGTAGTTACTAGAGAACAGTCGGATATTATGTCCGTTCTAACCGATGGTAACGTTTTAAATCAGGTCGACTTTAGCGGTGGTATCTTCGCCTATGAGGAGAATAAAAAGGCAGTTCCTATTTGTGACGGCTCGGTTTACTACGATGTTATTTGTGAACTAGATGGTCTATGCGATATTTCTGATATTGTTATAGTAGGTAGTAAAACAGACTGGAAACTATCTTACGAATTATACGTTGCAGATAATAAATACGATTTGTTTAACAATGCACCAATTTATACACATAATGTTAAAAAGCAATTACAACATTATAAATTAGGCGGTATAAAAGGTCGTTATGTTGGTATCAGAGTTACTTCTGTTGTTACAACTGAAGTTGGTCACGAAGCTAAAAATGGTACATGGGCATATTACCCAAGAATTAACGAGCTTAACATACACGGCAAGAAGGTAGAAAGCAAGGTTTTAAAACCATATCTTGCAGAAAGCAAAGATGCTTTATCTGCAACTAGTGTTGTAGATAAAACGAAGGCTTACTACTTTGATGGTAGTGCAAATATTCTTTTAGAAGATATTGACCTTGACCTTCTAACCGACGGAGAAGTTTCGGATGACGAAGAAAATTTATTTTTGGGTGATAACGAAACTACACCATTTGCTAAAGCTGACGGTTCGGGTATAGAGTTCTATGGCGATAGAGCGTTAAAGATTGAGTACACATTAAAGGGTACTGCTACGATTAACGATATCTTCGTTCATAGCAATATACAAGAAAAGTTAATCACTCAAGAGTATAAACTTTACGCTTCTAATAAATATAACGAACTTTATAATACACCAATTTATGAGTTCTCTAACCCTGGTAAAAACGCAGTTCAGATTTACGATGTAAATATTTCTGCAAAATATGTTGCTTTGGTTATAACAAAACCAACTACTAACGATGTCGATTTGGTAGATGCAGTGCCTAGCCTATATGAATTTGACGTTCACGGCTTGGTAGGTAGCGATTATGACCCTAATGCTTCTAAGTATCAGGATACTACAAAAATGGATTTATCCAAAGTTGAAGAAAACTATGGTAAAAACCTTTTGAAATACGAGAATATTTCTTATATGATTAGGGACGTTAAGTCAACAGATAGTGGTAAAGATTATCAAGAAAATATTAAAAATCTTTTAGAAAATGCAAATGACGGAACGGCTCATATCGATTTACCTAACTTCAGGGTTGCTGATGATAAAATTACAGCAATGATCTTTAAATTGTCAGATTATGACTTTACAAAGGTTAAGGGCTTTGCATTTCAGAGCATAGGTAAATTTTCTTCAAGTATTACACATGCTTCAAGTCATTTTAAAGTGTTCGTTGCAGAGGAAAAGGATGACTTGTTCTTGCCTGAAAATCTCGTGTTTGAGTACAAGGTAGACGATGAAACCCCAATCCAAAAAGGCGTGTTCTATGAATTCCCTGAGGATGAAATACCTATCGGTTGCTATATTGCATTCCAGATAGTAAATCCGGTCCACACGGGTGTAAATGACGTTTATCCTAGAATTTCGTACTTGTGGGCATGGGGCGAGGAAGCGATAATCCCTGTAGTTCCCGACAACCTTGCAGAGAATATGCCTATTGATGCATATTTTGCAAACGGCGAGAAAAAGACTAGTGTTACCGACACTAATCTTACACCACAAGAGGTTGCCAACCTTACAGATGACAAAGTAAGCACAGAGGCTAAAATTGATACTGCGGGCAAATCTCGCAATACATTGGAAATGCTTTACAATCTATGTAGTTATACAGAGATTAATAAGATAAATGTAAATGCACTTATCAATAGTTCTGTAGGCTTTACAAACCTAAAGGTATATGCAGCTGATTCTATTGCAGAGGTTTATGAGGATAGCGCGCTTGTATGGACATATAAAGTAACATCTAGTGGCACTGTTGTTGCAACAAAATCGTTTGCAAAGGCTATTAAGGCACGTTACTTCCGCTTCGTATTTAGCGGCACTAAAGATTCCGTTCAAATTAACGAAATTGAGATTATCGGTTTGGATAATCAAAAATTAAAAACAAGAAATCTAACCTCTGCTATTACAACCGATAATATTGAAATTACAAGAACAAATATTGAAACTAAAAAGTCTCAAGCAGTTTCTATGAATCCGCTTATGACAGGCGCCTTAATTGACTCATCAACCGCTAGTGCAATCCGCTTGCTAGATGGTGTTGTTGGTAGGGATAAATACGATATATACGTATACCTTGGCGACCTTAGAACAGTTTCAAAGATAACCCTCAATTTCTTCGGAAAGATATATAGCAGATATAATCCAAAATCCGTTAACATATATGTTGCAGAAACCTATGATGAAATTTACGATAAAGACGCTAAGCCAACCTTTACCATATCCGAAGAACAAATTAACACAGGTTCATTCACTAAACTAATCCGCCCAACTCTTGCAAGATATATCCGTCTTGAAATTAAGGATTTCAATAAGATTGAATACCTTAAAAATGCTGATGGAACATATCCTATAACCGCAACCGTATCTGACTTGCAGGTATTTGGTACTAAGGTTAATGGTTTGCAAAAAGATGAGTATAACAACGTTATGCTTGAGTTTAAAGACAAGAAAACCAATCTGAAACTTGGCCTTCTTCGTCTTGATACTAGCGATATTTACACCGAGGTTGTAAATATTAAGGTAACTAAAGAGAAAGCTACAAACTGGCAAATGAAATCTCTTGAGAATTCTAGCTTGGCTGTTGTTAATAAAGCGATTTATAAGTTTGAACTTCTCGACCTATACGGAAATAAAGTTACTGATATTGGTAAGCGTACAATCCGTGTGTCCTTTAAGATTCCAAGAGGTGTAGGCGCAACCCAATTAGTGCTTGGTAATGCATCTAAACGTACTACTATGGATGCGGTTGATACTAACATTAGCGACGATGGTAGCGAAGTTTACGCTGACTTTGAGTGGGATACAGAAAGCGATAACAAATTTGCATTATTGAAAATGCTTACTTCTGATGATGAGTATTGGTCAACTATCGGCGAACTTGAAAACTTTGACGAGGGAACCGAAGAAGACCTGATAGGCGACCACGATGTTGCCTGGTACGATTCAATCCATACAACAGACGGTATCTTTACTGTAACTCCTCTAACATTAACCTTCCAAGATGGTTTAGAGTTCGTTGCAAGCGATATATCAAGTTCGGCTTCAGAAACTAACTGTCTCTCGGTTCTTGAGATGGCATATGGTAAGGATGTTGCTATTTATTATGATATGAAACTTTATATGGATGGCAACGAGCAAAGTCTAGACGGCAATTTTGTAGAGATTACATATAATCCTCCTGCAAGCGTTGCGGATAACTTCACTGACCTTCAGGTTTTCCATATTGACGAGTATGGTATGGTTACTGAACTTTGGAGTGATGTGAATTATGATGGTTCGCTCGCATTCCAAACTAACTCGTTTAGCGATTTCGTTATAGTTGGTACTCGCATTGATGGCGATACTTACCAAAACGTAATCGAGCCTGCCGATGCTGAGGTTGTTTCTCCTCAAACAGGCGAGAGCGTAACAACTCTACTTGGTGTAATTGGCTTTATGATTGCAGCAGCGTACGTTACAGTAACAACCACAAATACCAAAAAACAAGAGGATTAAATCTTATAATTTAAAACCCGTAGTATTCATTTAGAATGCTACGGGTTGTTTTTTGCTAAAAAATATGCGGAAAGAGGGAAAGCCGTAATCCAACAAACAAAAATTACAGCCACGAAATATTTATATAACAATGTTGTAATATCTATAATAATCAAGTCACATAAAGCGACAAAATGTGCTAAATGTACATTTTGTTGCTTGCTTTTTGTTTATATTAACGAAAAAAACTTTAAAAAATATTGCGCATAACTATTGATTTTTTCAAATAATTAGTATATAATAGGGTCAAATAGTGGTGGAAAGTGGTTAACAATCCACTAAAAGTGTTTAAAAGTGTTGAATTGGAGGTGTGTAACAGTGGTTTTAGGTGAGTATCTATATTCTATCGATAAAAAGGGTAGGATGTTTATACCAGCAAAACATCGCGAGCCTTTGGGTGAGAAGATAATAGTGTGCCGTGGACTTGATAAAAATCCCTGCTTACACATCTATTCATTAGACGAGTGGCAGATTTTAGACGAAAAGATAAGAAGTTTGCCAAGTTCTAAATCACGTATGTTGCAAATGTATTTATACTCGGGCGCTGCCGAGCTTGAATATGATAGTCAAGGTAGGGTGCTAATCCCTGCCAATCTTCGCGAGCATGCAAACCTTGAAGGAAACGTAAAAATAGTTGGCGTTTCGACTCACGCTGAGGTTTGGAATCCTGATACTTGGGATAAGGCAACTGCCGAATGCACTCCGGAAGCTGTTTTCGATATTATGCAGGAGTTGAATTTCTAAATGGAATTTAAACACAAATCAGTTCTTTTGGATGAATGCCTAGAGTTGCTTGATATAAAACCGGATGGAATATATGTTGATGGTACTGCAGGCGGCGCAGGTCATTCAAGTGAAATTGCTAAAAGGCTAACAAGGGGTAGACTGTATGCTTTTGACCAAGACCCTGACGCAGTTGCGGTTGCGACTAAAAGGCTAGAACCATATAATGCCGAAGTTATACATTCTAACTTTAAAAATATGGCGCCAAGGCTAAAAGAGCGTGGCGTAGAAAGGGTAGACGGCATACTTTTAGATTTGGGCGTCTCGTCTTACCAACTAGATAATGGCGAGCGTGGGTTTTCTTACCACGTAGATGCGCCACTCGATATGCGAATGAGCAAAGAGGGCATCTCTGCTAGCGATATAGTTAATACGTATAGTGTTGATGAACTTTGCAAAATATTCAGAGATTACGGTGAAGAAAAGTTTGCATATAAAATCGCTTGCAATATTGTAAAAGAGCGCGAGCAAGAACCTATACTTACTACTTTGCGTTTGGCAGATATTATTTCGTACAGTATGCCAAGCAAAGCGAGAAGGGGAGGCCATCCTGCAAGAAAATGCTTTCAGGCACTTCGAATTGCGGTAAATGGCGAACTTGAAATATTAAATAAAGCGCTAAACGATGCGTTCTCTATATTAAAGGTTGGTGGGGTTTTAAGCGTAATAACCTTCCATTCGTTAGAGGATAGGATTGTTAAGCAGTGCTTTGCGGAACTTTGTAAAGGTTGCACCTGCCCGCCCGATTTTCCGGTGTGTGTTTGTGGCAATACTCCGAAAGCACAACTCGGCAATAGGAAACCTATTGTTCCTAGCGAGCAAGAGTTAAAGGAAAATGCAAGAAGTCGCAGTGCAAAACTGCGTGGAATTATAAAAATAAAGGAGAGTTAACGGGATGAATAATATGAAATACTGTAACGACAGTTTGGCTCATGATTTCGATATGTTTATGCCACGTGAGAAGAAGCAAAGCAACGTTGTAGAGTTTCCTAAAAAGAGCAAACAAAAGCACAAGTCAAAAGCCAAAGCATCTGTTAAGGTTTCGCAAAGACTATTCTCTATAATCGTTACTGTATTTCTTGTTGGCGCCGCTTTTGGTTGTCTGTTTTTACACGCAGAAATTTCAAAGGTAAGTAACGAACTCAATGCAGTCGAAGCAGAAACCGTTAAACTAAAAAGCGAACAGACCCGTCTAAACGTTATATTAGAAAAGAAAACCTCTGTAGGTAATTTAGAAAACCAAGCCAAAAAACTTGGTATGCAAAAGCAAGAGAAAACACAGGTTAATTATATTTTTAATTACCAAGACGAGAATACCGAGTATTCGGCGGATACAGACTAATGGTATATAATTTTTTAAGTTGAATATAAATCTATTAGATTTACGAGAGTCATTTTATGGCTCTCGTTTCCGTGCATTTTTGAAAGGAGTAATTTTATGTCGAAAAAGCCAACTCGAATGATGTGGAAGCGAACTATTGCCATTATGTTAGGCATGGTTCTTTCGATGATTTGTGTGTGCGGTTACCGACTAACCAAGATTATGGTTATCGACGGCGACTTCTACAAAGAAAAAGCCGCAGAACAACAACTTTACGACACTCAAACTACTGCTTTGCGCGGAAATATTTATGATTGCAATATGAATTTGCTTGCAACAAGCGCAACAGTTTGGAAACTATTTGTAACACCAAATGATTTTGCAGCAAACTATGACAATAGCACAGAAATTGCTAAGGTTAAGGACGATATTGCGGATGGCCTTGCAAAAATAATAGATAAAAAATCTGATGAGATTTTAGAGTGTTTAAACAAAAAAACAAGTTACGTAACCATAGAGCAGGATATAGAGCAGAAAGAAGCCGAAAAAATTAGAAAATTCATTTCTAAAAATAATTACGGTGCAGTTTTGGGTCTTGATGAGTCAAGCAAAAGATATTATCCAAACGATACATTGGCATCTACCGTTTTAGGTTTTGTAGGTAGTGATAATCAGGGCCTTTATGGTGTAGAGATGTCGTACAATACTGAACTTACCGGTACGCCAGGCAGGGTTGTCGCCTCTAAAAATGCAAATGGCGCAGATATGAAGTTTAGTTACGAGTATGTAGAAGAAGCACAAAAAGGCGATACTCTAGTCCTTACTATTGACAGTTACATTCAAGAAGTAGTTGAAAAGTATCTTGATGAAGCGGTTGTAGAAAATAAAGTTATCAATCGTGGCGTTTGTGTGGTAATGAACGTTAAAACCGGCGCCGTACTTGCAATGGCTGTATCGGGCGATTTTAATCCAAACGAACCTTTTAAACTTGCCAAAGAATATAACAAGCAATTAAAAGGGTTAAAGGGTCAAGAATTAGAAGAAAAGAAAAAAGAATTGCTTAACGAAATGTGGCGTAACAAAGCCATTTCGGCAGCATACGAGCCAGGTTCGGTATTTAAAATTGTAACCTGTTCCGCAGCATTAGAGGAGGGCGTTACAAGCCTTAACACCTCGTTTAACTGTAACGGTTCAATTACAATCGCAGGTCAACATTATAACTGCCACAAAACCGACGGACACGGTACTCAAACATTAAGCGAAACAATGCAAAATTCTTGCAACCCTGTTTACATCAGTTTGGGTCAACTTTTAGGCGTGAAAACCTTTTCAAAGTATTTTAGAGCATTCGGTTTTGCTGAAAAAACAGGCATAGACCTACCTAGTGAGCAGAGTTCTATTTTCCATAAGGAAGAAAATATGGGACCCGTTGAACTTGCATCAGCGGCGTTCGGCCAAACAATGCAGGTTACACCTATACAAATGATAACAGCGGCAGCGGCAACGGTTAACGGTGGATATTTAGTTCAACCACACGTTGTATCTGAGATTCGTTCAACTGCCGATAATAGCGTAAAAACCGCTAATAGCCAAAAGAAACGTCAGGTTATATCTGCCGAAACCTCAAAGATTATGTCAAATATGCTTTACGAGGTTGTAGAGTTCGGTGGCGGCAAAAATGCTTATGTTGCGGGGTATAAGGTTGGCGGAAAAACAGGTACGTCGCAAAAGGTTGCAGAAAATCTTGAAGAAGACCGCGATGACCTTTATGTAGGCTCGTTCCTAGGTATCGCACCTGCCGATGACCCTGAGATTGCGTTACTTTTCTTGCTTGATACACCAACAAGTGGTGCATACTATGGTAGTACTGTTTCTGCACCGTCGGGTGGTAGAATATTATCAGAAATTCTCCCATATATGGGTTATGAACCTCACTATAAAGAAGAAGAATTAAGTTCAATGGCAAAAGAGGTTGCCAGTGTTAAGGGCGAAAATGTTATGACAGCACAGAACGAACTTATAAACCAAGGCTTTAACGTTCGTATTGTGGGTAATGGCAGTGAAGTTACCTCGCAGATGCCAGAGGGCGGTTCTAAAATTTACGACGGTGGCGTTGTGATTTTGTATACCGATGGTGAAAAGAAATCCAAAGCCGAGGTTCCCGACTTTGTCGGACGGACGGTTGCCGAGGTTAACGAACTTGCGGCAAGCAGCGGATTTAACGTCTCGCTTGAAGGTTCGTCACTTTCAAATGCAGGTGTTACTGCATATAGCCAAAGTATTGCGGCTAAAGAGGAAAGGGAACTAGGCACTACCATTACGGTTTACTTTAGAGACGATACGACAAGAGATTTTTAAGAAAGAGGCAAAGTATGAAACTTTCAGAGCTTATACCAAAAATAAACAGTCAACTAAATACAGTAGAAATTAGCGGTGTAACCTCCGATTCAAGACAGGTCAAAGAGGGATATGCATTCTTTTGCATAAACGGACCGATACTTGATGGACACAACTACGCTAATGATGCTCTGAAAAAAGGCGCGGCAGTTATAGTTTCAGAAAAAGATTTAAAAATTTCTAATCAGATAATCGTTAAGGACACGCGTGAGGGGTTCTTTAAGGCTTGTTCTAATTGGTTCAATAATCCGCTAAAAAGTATGAAACTAATAGGTGTTACCGGTACAAACGGCAAAACTTCTGTTTCGTATATGACCAAAGAAATATTAGAAAAAGCTGGTCATAAATGCGGCCTGATTGGTACTATTCAGCATATGATAGGGGACGAAACACTCCCTTCAAACAATACAACCCCGGGCGCTTACGAACTTAATGAAATGTTCTACAATATGAAGAATGCGGGTTGCGATTACGTAATTATGGAGGTTTCCTCCCACGCGCTTGACCAAAAGCGCATTTGCGGTGTAACCTTCGACGTGGCTATGTTTACAAATCTCACTCAAGACCACCTCGATTACCATAAAACAATGGATAACTATTTGCGTGCAAAACAAAAACTTTTCAAAATGTGCAAAACCGCAATCGTTAACTATGATGATATGTACACAAGAAAACTTTTGGAGGGCATAAAGGCAGATATTGTAACCTATTCTGCCGAAAGCAATAATGCTACCTATTCCGCTAAAGGCATTGGATATAAAGCAGATGGCGTAGATTTTGATATTGTTGGTTATAATCTAATTGCTAGAATAAATATGAAAACAGGCGGTAAATTCTCTGTATATAACGCATTATGCGCCGCTTGTTGTGGTGTAGTGTTAGGGCTTCCTGTAAGAGAGGTTGCATCATCTTTGTCTTCGCTTAATGGTGTTAAGGGTAGAGCAGAGGTAGTACCGACAGGTAGAGATTTTCACGTTATTATTGACTATGCACATACTCCCGACGGGCTTGAGAATATTCTTCTAACCTTTAGCGACGTGCCGAAGAATAGGCTAATTACCTTGTTTGGTTGCGGTGGCGACCGAGATAAAACCAAGCGTAGTATTATGGGTAATATTGCGGCAAAACTTTCAGACCTTTGCATCGTTACTTCTGATAATCCAAGAACAGAAAACCCTTCCGCAATTATTAAAGATATAGTAGTTGGCTTTAAAGAAAGCACAACCCCGTATGTTGTAATTGAAAATAGAATAGAAGCCATTAAGTATGCAATAAAAAATGCAACTTCTGGAGATATAATCGTGCTTGCAGGCAAGGGTCACGAAACATATCAAATACTCAATACAGGTAAGATTCACCTAGACGAGCGCGAGGTAGTAAAAGAAGCTTTGGAGGAACTAAAATGAACAATGCATTAGTATCTGCAATATCCGCAATAATCGCCTTTTTGGTTACTGCTCTATTAGGAATAATCTTAGTTCCGTTTCTTCATAAGTTAAAGTTCGGTCAAACTATAAGAGAAGAAGGCCCATCGTGGCATCAGAAAAAAAGCGGCACACCAACAATGGGCGGTATTATGATAATATTAGGCTTAATATGTGCGTGTGTGTTAGGTTTCACACTTTCTGCTACCATTGGCAAAACTTCTATGTGGGAAAACACTAAAGAAAGTTTGTTTATATTAGCAGGCATTGGTCTTGCGGTAGGTATGGGTCTTATAGGATTTTTAGATGATTATATTAAGGTCGTTAAGAAGCGTAATCTAGGTCTTACCGCAAAGCAAAAAACAGTATTACAACTTCTTTGCACAGTTGCATATCTTTTAAGTCTGGCGCTATCAGGTATGAGCAAAACTTGGATTCCTTTTATAGGTGATGTTGATATAACTTCAGGTGTAGGTTTAATCTTCTGGCCAATAGCACTTATGTTTGTGTATGGATTTACAAATGCTGTAAACCTTACTGATGGTATTGATGGCCTTGCATCAACCGTTACATTGGTTGTGTGTTGTGGATTTATGTTAGCATCGGCATATATGGGACTAATCGGCACAAACATTTATGCTTGTGCAGGCGCTGGTGCTTGCCTTGGATTTTTGGTTTGGAACTCGCATCCTGCAAAGGTGTTTATGGGGGATACAGGCTCTCTGTTTTTGGGTGGTTTGGTAGTATCACTTTCCTTTGCAATAGGTAAACCAATAGTGCTCTTGGCGGCAGGGATTGTGTATTTAATTGAGGCGTTTTCGGTAATGCTTCAGGTTGTATATTATAAGAAAACTAAAAAAAGACTTTTCAAAATGGCACCTATTCATCATCATTTTGAGATGAGTGGTTTTAGCGAAGAAAGAATCGTTCTACTATTCTCCGCAGTAACCGCAGTAGGTTGCTTTGTAGCATTGATTCCAACAATATTTTAATTGAGGTGAAAGGCATGGCAAAGGAGAAAACTTCCTCCAAAAAAAGCATAAAAGATTTATTTATTCAAAACGGAAGTATGGATATAACCTTTTTGTTTTTCGTTGTAGTACTTCTGCTAGTTGGACTAATGATGCTCTTTTCCGCTTCTTACGCTTATGCCGAAACCAACTATGGTAATAGCTATAAATTTATTACCCAACAAGCAATATATGCCGCAATAGGTTTTGTGGGAATGCTTATCATTTCAAGAATAGATTATCACTACTATATGCGAATTTCGTGGTTGGTTTACATAGTAGCAGTAGTTTTGCTTTTGCTGGTATACGTTATGCCCGCCACCGAAGGATATCATCGTTGGATATACATCGGTTCGTTTGGCTTCCAACCTTCTGAAATCGCAAAATTTGCTATTATACTTTTGTTTTCGCACTTAATTTCAATAAACTATACAGCAGTGAGAACATTTAAATTCAGCATATTGTTCTTAGGTGGTCTTTTGGCAATAGTTTGTGCCTTGGTTGTGTTCGAAACACACCTTTCTGCAACAATTCTAATCTTTTTAATCGGTGCAATTCTTTTAGTTTGCGGCGGATTGAAAGGACAGTGGATTGCGGCAGGTTTAGGACTTGGTGCAGGTGCTGTAGGACTTATGGTTGTATCAGGCGTTGCAGAATATTGGGGCGATAGATTTCAGTATTGGCGCGACCCTTGGGCAGACGCCACAGGCAAGGGCTATCAGACCATACAGTCGTTGCTTTCAATAGGCTCAGGTGGTGTGTTTGGCAGAGGCATCGGTCAATCAATGCAAAAATACCTATGGGTGCCCGAACCACATAACGACTTCATATTCGCAATAGTCTGTGAAGAACTGGGCTTAATCGGCGGAATGGGAATAATCGTATTATTCTGTGCGCTTATATGGCGAGGATTTAGGATTGCTATGGGTGCGGCGGATAAGTTTGGCGCACTTCTCACAATAGGCCTTGTTTGTCAGGTTGGCTTGCAGGCGCTACTTAATATCCTAGTTGTTACTAATACAATACCCAACACAGGTATTAGTTTGCCGTTCTTTAGTTATGGTGGTACGGCGATAGTAATTTTGCTTTGTGAAATGGGCGTGGTGCTATCTGTATCGCGCTATAGTAGTGTTAATAGAGGTTAAAGGAGAATAGATTATGCATATTCTTTTTGCAGGCGGCGGCACGGCAGGACATATAAATCCCGCCCTCGCTACAGCGGATTATATTAAATCAAAACATCCTGATGCAAAAATTAGTTACATTGGAACTGCACATAAATTAGAAGCGACCTTAGTGCCGCAGGCTAATTATGATTTCTATACAATTGATGTTGCAGGCTTTCAACGTAAAATTACCATAAAAAATATGGTAAGAAACGTTAGCGCCGCATACAAGGCAGTTGCAGCATCCATTAGGGCCAGGAAACTTTTAAAAGAACTAAAACCCGATTTGGTTGTTGGTACAGGCGGTTATGTTAGCGGTCCCGTTCTTCGCGAGGCGGTAAAACTAAAAATCAAAACCGCTATTCACGAGCAAAATGCATACCCCGGAATTACAAGCAAAATGCTTGCAGGTGTAGTTGATAAGGTAATGCTTGCAATGCCGGAGGCAGAAAAACTTCTAAAATGTAAAAACAAACCTGTTGTAACAGGCAATCCTGTTCGTAGTCAGTTTTTAAATATCAGCAAGGAAGAGGCAAGGAGAAAACTTTCTCTTGATTCAAGACCTTTTATTTTGTCGTTCGGCGGTAGTTTGGGCGCCGCACCAATAAACAATGCAGTTGCAGGCCTTATTGCTGATAAGGTGAGAAGCGGTAAATATCAATTTATGCACGCGGCAGGTAAAGCAGGTTATAAAAAGTTTTTAGATAATCTTCTAGCCCGTGGCGTAGAGGTTGATAATAAGGACGTAAGGATTTTAGAATATATAACAAATATGGCAGAGTGTATGATGGCGGCAGATTTAATAATTGGTCGCGCAGGTGCAATTACCTTAACTGAAATTGAGGCGGCAGGAAAGGCATCAATACTTATACCATCGCCGTACGTTGCAGAGAATCATCAGTTCCACAATGCAATGACCCT
This sequence comes from Acutalibacteraceae bacterium, assembly GCA_045587265.1. Taxonomy (GTDB): domain Bacteria; phylum Bacillota; class Clostridia; order Oscillospirales; family Acutalibacteraceae; genus UMGS1532. The sequence goes on from JAZNBX010000013.1 coordinate 17,278, forward strand.
TAAAAACAGAAATGCCGCAGAGGTTATTGAGGAGAAGAACCTGACCGATGAACTTTTAGTAGCAACTGTTGATAATCTTTTATCAGACGGGTTTACCGCAGAAGATATGGGTAAAAACGCAAAAGAATCTGCAATTTTAGATGCATCAGAGCGAATTTACTCTACTTTAATGGAATTATTGTAATTAACAAAAAATACCCTTTTGGCATAGTATACACTGAAATAATGTTTCTAATGTACTAAACCGAAAGGGTGCTAAAATATGCAAAAACTTATTATCCAAGGTGGTAATAAACTAGGCGGAGAGGTCAAAGTTCACGGCGCAAAAAACGGAGCTTTGCCAATTCTTGCCGCAACGCTTATTATAAATGGTAAAAGCGTTATACATAATTGTCCTAATCTTTCAGACGTTAGGGCGTCAATTAAAATTTTAGAAAATCTTGGTTGTAAATGCACAAGAGAGGGCGATACAGTAACTGTTGATGCAAGTGTTGTTAACTGTTCGGTCATCCCCGAAAAATTGATGCGGGAAATGCGCTCGTCAATTGTGTTTTTAGGCGCAATTATATCAAGATGCGGTTGTGCTAAACTAAGTAGTCCAGGTGGATGTGAAATAGGCGCAAGACCAATAGATTTGCATTTATCTTCTTTAATTGATTTGGGCGCTAATATAGTAGAAGCACACGGGTGCATAAATTGCGAATGTTCAAAACTTCGCGGCAATAATATTTATATACCAATACCAAGCGTTGGCGCTACCGAAAATATAATGATAGCGGCAGTAAAGGCCAAAGGTACAACGCGAATTTTTAATGCCGCAAGAGAACCCGAAATATCAGATTTGGCGGCGTTTTTAAATAGCGCGGGCGCTAAAATTTACGGTGCAGGCAGTAGCGATATTGTTATTGAGGGTGTTGAAAGCCTACATAATACCGAGCATACAGTTATTCCTGACAGAATACTTACTGCAACATATATGTCTGCGGTTGCAATAACGGGTGGAAATAGTATTATACGTGGTGTTTGTCCAGAACATCTAAAGTCAATCATTTCGGAATACGAGGGGATTGGGTGCAAAATTAAAATCTGTGATAACGCGCTAAAATTAGATGCCCCCGAGAAATTAAAACGAATAAAACTACTTAAAACGCAGTATTATCCGGGTTTCCCAACCGATGCAGGACCAACTTTGGTTGCAACCACGCTTGCGGCGCCTGGAACTAGTATATTTATAGAAACAATTTTTGAAAATAGATTTAAGTTTGCGGGCGAATTAAATCGACTTGGCGCAGACGTGAAGGTTGAAGGTAGAACCGCAGTAGTAGATGGCGGAAAACTTTTAACAGGCGCAAACGTAAATTGTACCGACCTTCGCGGTGGTGCGGCGCTTATGGTTGCCGCTTTAAAAGCCGAGGGCACAACTCAAATTTGTGAAATTCAGCATATAGACAGGGGATACGAAGCCCCCGAGGAAAATTTAAAATTACTTGGAGCAGAAATAAAAAGGGTGAGTTAATGAAAAAGAAGGTTAAAGTAAATCCAAAGCCTAATGCCAAAAGAAAGGTTAATAAAAGCTTTTTGGTTGTAGTGTTTGTGTTTATTATTTCATTACTTGTGATATTAAGCACAACAGTATTCTTTCCGATAAATTCTGTTTCGCTAAACTATAGCGGTAAAATGTATACCAAAGAACAAATACTAAAAAGCGCCGATATTAAAATCGGAGAGAATATGATTGTTTTACCATCAAAACAAATTGAAAAAAGAGTAACAGAAAACCTTACTTATATTGGAAAACTCGAGATAAAAAAACAGTTTCCCGATAAGATTTTATTAGCTGCTACCGAAACTAAAGAGGCGTATTGTATTAAGGTTAAAAAGCAGTATTTGCTTTTGGATAGCGAATATAAGGTTTTAAAAGAAAGCAAGAAAATAAATAAAAAACTTGCATGCATTAACGGTGTTAAGTTTAAAAGCAATTCTCTTGGAAGTGTTGCAGAATTTAATGATGCAGAGCAACAAGAAGTCCTTTTAAAGATTGTTAACCAATTAAAAATAGGCGGCGACAAACTGAATTATATTAACTTTAAATCCAGCGGAGACGTAGAGTTTTATGTAAATAAAAAGTTTAAAGTTCAACTTGGTTCTACCGCGGAATTGGATGATAAATTATCATTTATGACCAAAATGATAGACGAAATCTGTAAGAAAAACAAACACGATACAGGAAGAATAAATCTAACCTATTTCCCAAGCAAAAAAGAGGGTTATTTTACAAGAGAAGATATAAAAATTAAGTATTTTTAGAAAATTATAGAAAATTTTAAAAAAAGATGTACTATTAAATAATAAAAAAGAAAAGTATACTTGAAATTCAATATTTTTTATGTTATTATTTACTTGTATATAAGGACTTGGCGAATTTTTAATTTTGAAAGGATGTTTAAAATGCCGTTTGAGATAGCTCAAGAGACAGAAGATATAGTTCAAATAAAGGTTATTGGTGTCGGTGGCGGCGGCGGTAACGCTGTTAACAGAATGGTTAATGCAGGCGTTAAGGGTGTTGAGTACATAGCTATTAACACCGATAAAGCTGCACTACTTGCTTCAAAAGCAACCAATAAACTTCAAATTGGTGAAAAGAAAACAAAGGGCTTCGGCGCAGGTGCTAACCCCGCTAAAGGTGAGGAGTCTGCAGAGGAGTCAAGAGAAGAGATTTCAACCGCACTTCGCGGTACCGATATGGTATTCATTACCGCAGGTATGGGCGGCGGCACAGGTACAGGTGCAGCTCCTGTTGTTGCTCAAATTGCTAAAGAATTGGGCATTCTAACTGTTGGTATTGTTACCAAACCTTTCGCTTTCGAAGGCGCAAAGAGAATGAAACAAGCAGAACAAGGTATTGAGGCACTTCGTCAACACGTTGATAGCCTTATCGTTATCCCTAACGAAAGACTAAAGTTTGTTTCAGAACAAAAAATTACACTTGCTAACGCTTTTGAGGTTGCTGATGACGTTCTTCGTCAAGGTGTACAGAGCGTTTCCGAGTTAATCAATGCAACCGCTATGATTAACCTTGATTTTGCTGACGTTACTACAGTTATGGCAGACGCAGGCTTCGCTCACATGGGCGTTGGTCATGCAACAGGTCGCGAGAAGGCAGAGCAGGCTGCACTTGCTGCTATCAACAGTCCTCTTATTGAGACTAAAATTGATAATGCTAGCGGTGTTATCATCAGCATCACTGCTTCTAACGACATCGGTCTTGACGAGGTTGACCAAGCATCTTCACTTATCGCTAAAACAGTTCATCCTGATGCAACAATCATCTGGGGTGTTCAGTTAGACGATACTTTAGAAGACGAAATGCGCATTACTGTTATCGCAACCGGTCTTGGCGACGATAACGGCAACGCTAGCGCAATTTCTGATGACCTTAAGGATATTCTTTCAAAGAATGCCGACGAGTCTGACGATGGCGATTACCTAGATGTAATGGACATCTTCAAGAAATAAGATAAATAAAATTAACGGCTACGAAATTTCGTAGCCGTTTTTCTTTTTGTATTTATTTGTTTTCAAATTTGATTTGTCTAATATCTTCGCCAACAAAGGTAAGCGGTTTGTATTCGCCCATAAAGCGCGATGCAACTCTAGGGGTGTACATTTCTTTAATTTCAGGCATAGATAAGTTGGTGTTGATGATAGTAGGCTTCTTTGTAAGAATTCTAGAGTTTACAATATCATATATTATAGATTTTGAAAACCCAGTAGAGAACTCTGTGCCGAGGTCGTCAAGAATAAGTAAATCGCATTCTAGTGCGGCATCATTGTAACTTGTTTCGTCTCCGAGTTTTCCGAACTTTTCCTTTTGTAACTTTGTAATCAAATGTTCTGCACTACTATAAAATACACCGTATCCTTTATCAATAACTGCATTAGCTATTGCTATTGAAAGATGCGTTTTGCCAAGACCCGTTGCACCCATAAGCAGTAAATTCTCGCCTGTTGGGAAATTTGCAATGTACTTGTTTATGTATGAAAGGTTCTTTTCCATACGAAGTCTTGGGGAAATAGCGCCATCGCTTTCGCTTGGATAGTAATCTAAACTAAAATTATCAATGGTGCAGTCATCAAACGGTGCGACCGATGAGAGTTTGCTAAACTGCAATTTCTTTGCGGCAGACTCAATACATTTGCAAGTCTTTCCCTCTACAATTCCGCTATCTTTACATATATCGCAAGAATAGGGAACATCATATCCGTTAGGTGTAAGTTTTTCTTTTTCTGCTTTTAGTGATAAGCATTTTTCTTTCAATGCATCTAATTTCTCACGGTTGCCGGAGAAGGTTGCAAATGTTATTTCCATGCCCAAAGCAGAAAGTTCCTGGTCAATCTCTTTAATGCGAGGAATTTCATTATAAAGTTTTAATTTAAGTTCTTCGCGCATCTGCTCGTTTCTCTGGCGCAATATTCGCTTTTGCTCAATAGCTTCAGCGTATATCTTGTTAGAAAATCCCATATTCAATCATCCTATTCAGGTAATTTTTCAAGCATTTTTTGATAACGGTCAAGGTCAAAACTGTCTTTAGTCTTTGTTTCAGACTTTTTAGCATTCTCATTTAGAGCCTTGACGTCATCAGGTGTTTTGACACCGTTTTTGTGCCAATTTTCAAGAATTTTATTTACATATTGCATCGTGAATTTGCCTAGTGTATCGACACAAGCTTCATATGCTAAACGTAGAATAGCATTGTCAAATCCGTATTCGTTAATCCACTTGTAAGCGTAATCTGCTTCTTTGGTGCTAGGCATTCTTTTATCAATACCAAAAGCGGTCATAACCTTGTTCCAAGCAGATTTCTTTGCATTATGTGCGGCAATCGCATTTTCTGCGGATTCAACTGAATCTACTCCGTTTTTAATCCAATTAACTGCAGTGCGCTCGATAAAGCCTGTTGTGGCTTTGCCTTCGTTTACCGCAAAACTTAAAAGTATAAGTATAAGCGGAACACTAAAGCCTTCATCATCGTGCAACCATAATAAAGTGGATTGCTCGTTAGGTCTTAACGTTCTTCCAAATTTGAGTTGTGCCTCGCGTAATAAAAATGCAATTTCAGGCGATTCAGTTCCGCGCTTTATAATATCCTCGCGGCTTGGCTTATCGGGCCCAACATTCGCAATAATCCTTTTCGGTTCATCCTTTTCGCTAGTGGTTTGAGTATTTACTGCCGAAGGGTCAGTATTGGTTAGAATACCGCAATCGGCCCAGTAATTAAGCGCATCGGTAACATCGGGGATAGAGATAGAAAGTTTTTCTGCAATATCTTCGGGTACAATGTTTGCAGGATTTTGGTTTAATGCTACCAATAAAACCTTAAGTTGCACCGCGCCTGATAATTTTATTAGTTTATCTGCCACGCGTGATGGCACCGAAAATGTATTAGAAAGTTCGCCGATGTTTATACAGTACGGCATATTGTTTTCTCCTATCCTTTAATTATATCCTGCATATCGTATAGACCGGCAGGTTTGCCTTTAATAAAGGCGGCGGCGTTTACAGCGCCTGTTGCAAATACTTCTTTAGACCTGGCAGAGTGTGAAATTGTAATTATTTCGTCCGTGCCTGCAAAAATAACCTCATGTTCGCCAACGATATTGCCACCACGAATTGAGTGAATACCGATTTCTTTTTTCGCACGTTTTGCTCTGGTTGAGTGTCTATCGTAATTAAATTGCATTTTGCCATTAAGTGTTTCGTTAATAGCGTTAGCAAGCATATATGCGGTACCGCTAGGCGCGTCAATTTTTTGGTTGTGATGTTGCTCAATAATTTCAATATCAAAATCGCCTAAAATTGAAGCGGCGGTTTTAGCAAGTTCAGTAATGAGGTTGACACCAAGCGACATATTGAATGAACTAAAAATAGCAACCTTTTTAGAAGCTGATTTAATAAGTTCGGTTTGCTCGTCGCTAAGACCTGTTGTGCATTCAACAAGCGGAATGTTATTGGCAATAGAAAAATCTACAACCTCGCTTAAAATATCGGGGTGTGAAAAATCAATGATTACGTCGGCTTTAAGCGCTACTTCGCTAATTGAAGAATAAACGGGGTAGGGCTTTTCGTTAGCACAAAATTTATCAACGCCTGCAACGATTTGAGCGCCATTTTGTTCACTTACGCGCTGAGTTACAACGTTACCCATTTTACCGCCGCAACCAACAAGAATAATTTTTAACATCACTACAACTCCTAATATCTAAAAAACTGTTGAACAGAAGGTTTATTTGTGTTATATTAAATAATAACATTTGACGAAATAAAAGTCAATATTATAAGGTTATTATTTGGAGTACTACCTATGAATAAAAGCGATTTTTATTATGATTTGCCCGAAAGGCTTATAGCACAAACACCAATAGAGCCGCGTAATGCATCAAGGCTTATGGTTTTAGGTAAGCAAAGTGGCAATGTAGAGCATAAAAAATTCACAGACCTTTTTGCTTATCTCAAATCGGGCGATTGCTTGATTTTAAATAACACAAGGGTTCTGCCTGCAAGAATTTTTGGCACTAGGAAAGATACAGGCTCTGTGGTAGAGTTTGTGCTTTTAAAGCAAAAAAGCAACACCGTTTGGGAATGTATAGCGGGTCCTGGTAAAAAGGCTCGCGAGGGCAAAGAATTTACTTTTTCGGAAGAACTTTCTTGCAAGGTTTTAGAGGTTCTGCCCGATGGTAACCGCGTTATAGAGTTTTCGTTTAATGGTAATTTTTACGAGATTTTGGATAGAGTTGGCGAAATGCCACTACCACACTATATAAAAGAAAAACTAGAGGATAAAGAGCGTTATCAGACGGTCTATTCTAAAGAAACGGGCTCGGCGGCGGCACCAACAGCAGGTCTGCACTTCACCCCCGAAATGCTAGAGGAAATTAAAGCGCGTGGTGTTAAAATCGGTTATGTTACTTTGCACGTTGGATTAGGCACGTTTAGACCCGTTAAGGTTGAAAATATTACAGAGCATAAAATGCACAGCGAGCATTATTATTTACCAAAAGAAACCGCAGCTTTAATAAACGAAACCAAGCAAAACGGCGGTAGGGTAATCTGTGTTGGTACAACTAGTTGCCGTACTGTTGAAAGTGTAGCATCTTTGGGCGATATTACCGAGCGTAGCGGGGATACCGATATATTTATATACCCTGGTTATACCTTCAAGTGTATGGATGGACTTATCACGAATTTCCATCTGCCCGAAAGCACCTTAATTATGCTAGTATCGGCGTTTGCGGGTTATGATAACACACTTAACGCATATAAAAAAGCGGTAGAGGAAGAATATCGTTTCTTCAGCTTTGGCGATGCGATGTTGATTCTGTAAAATTTGGAGTAAAGTATGTTTAAAGTTATTAAGAAAAACGGGACTGCCAGAAGAGGCGAGTTCACTACAGTTCACGGCACGGTTCAAACACCTGCATTTATGAACGTTGCAACAGCGGCGGCAATTAAGGGCGGAGTTTCTACTAAAGATTTAGAGGAAGTAAATTGTCAGGTAATGCTTTGTAACACCTATCATTTGCATCTTCGTCCCAGTGATAAAATCGTGCGCGAAATGGGTGGCTTACATAAGTTTGCCGTATGGGACAGACCAATTTTAACAGATAGCGGCGGCTTTCAGGTTTTCTCGCTAGCATCATTAAGAAAAATAGAAGAAGAGGGCGTTACCTTTAATTCACATATTGATGGGCATCGTATTTTTATGGGACCTGAGGAGAGCATGCAAATTCAGTCTAATCTAGGTTCAACTATTGCCATGGCTTTTGATGAGTGTATAGAAAACCCTGCGCCTAGAAAGTACGTTGTAGACTCGTGTGACCGTACTTTTAGGTGGCTTGAGCGTTGCAAAAAGGAAATGCAACGACTTAATAGTTTAGATGATACGGTTAACCCTGACCAAATGCTTTTTGGTATCAACCAAGGCTCAACTTATGCCGACATTCGCGCCGACCATATGAAGCGAATTGCAGAACTCGATTTACCGGGTTATGCTATTGGTGGTCTTGCCGTTGGCGAAACTGCAGAAGAAATGTATGATATTATCGAAGCGGTAGAGCCACATATGCCAAGTGATAAACCGAGATACTTAATGGGTGTTGGAACTCCAGTTAACATTTTGGAGGCGGTTGAACGTGGTGTCGATTTGTTCGATTGTGTAATGCCTAGCAGAAACGCAAGGCACGGACATTTGTTTACGTCAATGGGCATAATAAATCTCAATAATAGTAAGTATGCAACCGACCCACTGCCAATTGACCCTAACTGTAATTGCCCCGCTTGCCGTAGATATTCGAGGGCATATTTAAAGCATCTTTTAAAAGCCGGCGAAATGCTTGGTATGAGGATGCTAGTGCTTCATAATCTATATTTTTATAACAATCTGATGCAGGATATAAGGGATGCTTTGGATAACGACCTATTTGATAGTTTCAAAAAAGACGCTATAGCTCGAATTGGCAAAAGAATATAAATTATTAACTTATTTTTAAAATGCCAAAAACTACTTGAAAACAAGTAGACTATATTGTATAATAGCAGTAGTTTAAAGGCAAAAGCCTTTTTAAAATAACGGAGGTATATAATTATGAACTTTTTAACACTTACGGGTGAGGCAACAAATCCCACTGCTTCTAATCCTATTATGACAATTGTTATGTTTGCAATTATCATCGTGGTATTCTATTTCTTTATGATTCGCCCACAGAAAAAACGCCAAAAGGAAGAAGAAAAAATGCGTAACAGCCTTCAAATTGGTGATGAGGTTACTTCTATCGGTGGTATCGTAGGTAGAGTTGTTTCTATCAAAGATGATAGCATCATTTTAGAGTCTCCTGCAGACCACTCAAAAATCAAACTTTTGAGAGCTGCAATTCAGACTAACAACACCGTTCACGATGAAGAAGCAAAAGTAAACGGCAAAGCACAAAAAAATAATAAGTAATTTATTTCACTTCCTAAGAATATGATTTAGTAATCATTATTTTTGGGAAGTGTTTTTTATGAAAAAAAGTTACTCGGTTACCACTAGTTACTCTAAACCGACAGTGTTCGCAATAGGTACCGCTATTGCAGTAATAGTAGCGGCAGTAGTTCTTGTAATCTTGGCATTACTTATGACAGTAGTTGACATTCCAAAAAGTTATGCATTCCCGCTTTCATCCGTTGCTATGGGGGTTGGTAGCTTTTTTGGTGCAAGATATTCGGCTAAAAAACTTAAAGAAAAGGGTTATCTGTGCGGAGTAGTGGTAGGGATTATACTGTTTTTAATAGGCACTATGGTAGGGGTTTTTGTTAATGGAGTGCAGTTTACCGCACTTACACCGCTGCGCGCAATAATAAGTATTTTAATGGGTATGATAGGCGGTATTACAGGCATAAATTCAGGTAACAATCGCTCTTTGGTAAAGTAAAATGAGAGTGATAAGGCGCATAATTTCATTCTGTCTTTCGCTTGCAATTATCACTTTTTGCGTATATAATGAAAATGCCAAAGCAAACTCCGTTTATTTGGACTCCCAGCCTACTATAATAATAGATGCAGGGCACGGTGGGTTTGATGCAGGCGCATCTTCGGGTGACGGAACGTTAGAGAAAAACTTAAATTTAGAAATAGCAAAAGCGCTTAATGATATACTTGTTTTATATGGCTATAATTCAGTTTTAACGCGCACGGGCGATTATGCTTTGTCATTAGATAAAAGTAGCGAAACGACAAAACAGCAAGATCTTAAAGTGCGAGTGGATTACACTAAAAAATATCCAAACTCGATTTTTGTAAGCATACATCAAAATAAATTTGAAATGCCATCAGTACATGGTTTTCAAACTTTTTATAGCAAAAAAAATAGTGATTCTAAATTGCTTGCAGAGTGTGTACAAGGGTCGGCTAAAAAAATTGCTCAACCCCATAACGAAAGACCTGTAAAGGTCGATACGCGCAAGGTTTATATAATGGAAAATATTACAGTTCCTGCAGTAATAGTAGAGTGTGGCTTTTTAAGTAACGCTGAGGAATTAGCAAAACTAAAAAGCGAAAGTTACAGAATGCTTTTAGCATATTCTGTGGCGGACGGCATTTTAATGTATTTTAAAGAAAATAAAGATAAAGGAAGTTAAAAATGGCAGCAAAAGTAAAGACGGTTTACGTATGTAGCGAATGTGGGTATGAAAGCCCAAAGTGGTCGGGTAAATGCCCCGAGTGTGAGGCTTGGAATACTATGGAGGAGCAGATTGCTGAAAACAAGGTGAATTCTGTGAGTTTGCCTCGTTCGTTAGCGTCTCTTACCGCATCTCCCGTAACCGAAATAAGCCTAGAAAACGAGCATAGATATATTAGCGGAATTGCCGAACTTGATAGGGTTTTGGGTGGCGGAATAGTTAAAGGCTCTGTTGTGTTATTAAGTGGCGAGCCGGGCATTGGTAAATCTACAATACTTTTGCAAATGTGTGGCAAAATAGCAGGTAATTTTAATATCCTTTACGTATCGGGCGAGGAATCCTCCCGTCAGTTAAAAGTCCGTGCATCAAGACTAAACGTTAATAACGGAAATCTTTTAGTTATGGCGGAAAATGAGGCTGAGGCTATCTGCGAATTTATACATAGCAATAAACCTGATATAGTTATGATTGACTCAATTCAAACAATGTGCATTTCAGAACTCAATTCATCTGCGGGCAGCATTTCGCAGGTTAGGGAGTGCACAAACCTGTTTATGCGAACTGCAAAACAGTTGGATATACCTATTTTTATTGTTGGTCACGTTAATAAAGACGGCGGTATTGCAGGTCCAAAGGTTATGGAACATATTGTAGACGCGGTACTTTATTTCGAGGGCGATAGAAACTATGCTTATAGAATTTTACGCGCCACTAAAAACCGCTTTGGCTCAACTAATGAGATTGGCGTTTTTGAAATGCGCGATACAGGCCTTTGCGAAGTGCCGAATCCTTCAGAAATGTTGCTTTCGGGCAGAATGGCAAATGTTTCGGGTAACTGTATAGCATGCACTATGGAGGGTACGCGCCCAATTCTTGCCGAAATACAAGGCCTTGTTAGCGTAACGGGTTTTGGTACGCCTCGAAGAATGGCAACGGGTTTTGACTATAATCGAATGAACTTGATTTTAGCGGTTTTGGAAAAGCGCTTAGGTTTTTATTTTTCAAATCAAGACGTCTATTTAAACGTTGTTGGCGGTTTAAGGTTAGATGAACCTGCTACTGACCTTTCGGTTGCGTTAACGCTTGTTTCAGGCTTAAAGGATTTAGCAATAGGTGAGGGCATAACTGCTTTTGGCGAGGTTGGTCTTTCGGGCGAACTTCGTTCCGTTCCACACGCGAGCGAGCGTATAAAAGAGGCAGAACGTCTAGGCTTTAAAAAATGTATTTTTCCTCAAAGTTGCTTAAAGCAAATTGATGCTTCAAATTTTGAGATTGAACTCCTTAGTGTTCGCAGTCTTAAAGAGGCAGTTGCCGCCGCTTTTTGCTAAAAAATGCGGGCATCCGCCCGATGAGTTTGTGATTACACTTATTTTATCTAGTTGACAGTAACCGTCTTTTTGGTGTTTGCATAGATTTGCGCACTGTATAATACTCATTTTTGCCTCCAAAAAAGTAGTTTCTAAATAGCAAGTTTATGCAAAAAACTTTCAAAAATACATATCTTTGGTGGCTTGCACAATTTTATTTTTCGCTTTTTTATAGATAAAGCAAAAGCTTTCTTTTCTTTGGGTATAATAACCTAGAAAAAAGAAAGCTTTTTTATTATAAAAAGGTTTACTTTTTTGCACGTTTGTCGTATAATAAATAAGAATATAGATATATTTGGAGGATGTTAAATTGGCCATTAGTGAAATAGCCATAAAAGGCGCTACTGAGCATAATTTAAAAAACATAGACGTAAAGATACCAAGGGACAAGCTTGTAGTTTTAACCGGCCTTTCAGGTTCGGGTAAATCTTCGCTTGCTTTTGATACTATTTATGCTGAAGGTCAGCGCAGATACGTTGAATCGCTATCCTCTTATGCAAGAATGTTTCTAGGTCAAATGGAAAAGCCAAAAGTTGAAAGTATTGAAGGGCTTTCACCTGCAATTTCTATCGACCAAAAAACCACCTCTAAAAACCCACGCTCAACTGTTGGTACAGTTACCGAGATTTACGATTATTTAAGACTTTTGTATGCTAGAATCGGCATACCGCATTGTCCTGTTTGTGGCAAAGAAATATTAAGGCAAACGGTTGACCAGATTGTTGATAAGGTGCTGACTTTAAAAGAAGGCACTAAAATCCAACTTCTAGCGCCAATCGTTCGTGGTAGAAAAGGTACACACGAAAGAGAGTTTGAAGCGGCTAGAAAATCTGGATATGCAAGGGTTAGAGTGGATGGAAATGTTTACGACCTTACCGAAGAAATAAATCTAGAGAAAAACAAAAAGCACAATATTGAAGTAATTGTAGACCGCTTGGTTATAAAAGAGGGTATAAAAAGCCGTCTTGCAGATAGTTTGGAAACCGCATCCTCTTTGAGTGGTGGACTTACTATTGTTGACGTTATCGGTGGGGAAGAACTTCAGTTTTCTGAAAGTTATGCCTGCCCCGACCACGATATAAGTGTCCCCGAACTAGAACCCAATATGTTCTCGTTTAATAACCCTTTTGGCGCGTGTCAAACCTGCTCGGGTCTTGGTATGTTTATGAAGGTTAATGAAAACCTTGTTGTGCCCGATAAGAGCAAATCGTTATTAGAGGGTGCAGTAAGGGCTAGCGGATGGAACGGCGGTGGTTCGTGGAATAATCCGCACTTGGCATCTTTCGCCGTTATGTATTATCAAGGCTTGGCATCGGAGTTCGGCTTCGATATAAACGAGCCTTTCGAATCGCTTTCTAAAGAGGCGCAGAATGCAGTGCTTTACGGCACCGGCGATAAAAAAATAAAGTTCAACCGCAAAAGCGATTGGGGTGGCGGTACCTATTACTCCACCTTTGAGGGTGTTATACCGAACCTAGAGCGTAGATATAAAGAAACACAGAGCGATAGTGCAAGAGCCGAGATAGAGGCATATATGTCGGCGTGTGATTGCCCCGAATGTAAGGGTGCAAGGCTTAACAAGGCGTCTTTAAGCGTTACTGTTGGTGGTCTTAACATCAAAGAACTTTGCGATTTGTCTATTACAAAGGCAATAAATTTTATTGATAAATTGCAGTTTACAAACAGAGAGATGCTTATTTCTAAACCCATTGTTAAAGAGGTTAAGTCAAGGCTAGACTTTTTAAGTAGCGTAGGTTTAGAGTATCTTACCTTGAGCAGAAGTTCGGGCAGTCTTTCGGGTGGCGAAAGTCAACGTATTCGTTTGGCTACTCAAATTGGTTCTTCCTTGATGGGCGTTTTGTATATTCTGGATGAGCCAAGTATTGGACTACATCAGCGTGATAATGAAAAACTTTTAGGCACGCTTTGCCGCCTTCGTGATTTAGGTAATACACTTATTGTAGTTGAACACGATGAGGATACAATGCGCGCGGCAGACTATATTGTTGATATCGGTCCCGGTGCGGGTATACACGGCGGTAATGTTGTGTGTGCAGGTACACCTAAAGAGGTTATGGCTTGTAAAGAATCCATTACGGGCGATTATCTTTCGGGCAGGCGCAAAATCCCTGTACCCGAAAAGCGTAGAAAGGGTAATGGTAAAACCTTGACCGTTCTTGGCGCATCGCAAAACAACCTAAAAATTAAAAAAGTAGATATTCCTTTAGGACAGTTTGTTTGTGTAACAGGTGTTTCTGGTTCGGGTAAATCTACTTTGGTTAATGAGATTATATATAAGCGTCTATCCCACGAACTTAACGGCTCTAGAACCGTATGGGGCGAGCATAAAGGAATGGAAGGCATAGAAAATCTTGATAAGGTTATTGAGATAGACCAGTCGCCAATAGGTAGAACACCCCGTTCAAACCCTGCCACATATACAGGCGTGTTTACAGATATTCGCGAACTTTATGCAAGCACTGCAGATGCTAAAATGCGTGGTTATAACGGCGGTAGATTTTCCTTTAATGTTAAAGGTGGCAGATGCGAAGCGTGTCAGGGCGACGGTATAATTAAAATTGAAATGCACTTTTTACCCGATGTTTACGTTCCTTGTGAGGTTTGCGGTGGCAAGAGATATAACCGCGAAACATTGGAGGTTAAGTATAAGGGTAAAAATATCCACGACGTGCTTGATATGACCATTGAGGAGGGTGTAAGTTTCTTTGCAAGCCTTCCAAAAATCAGTAGGAAACTTCAAACACTATATGATGTTGGTCTTGGTTACGTTAAACTTGGTCAACCTGCAACAACCCTTTCGGGTGGCGAGGCGCAACGTGTTAAACTTGCTACAGAACTTTCAAAAAGGCCAACGGGTAAAACAATTTATATACTTGATGAGCCTACAACAGGTCTTCATACTGCCGACGTGCAAAAACTTTTAGATGTGCTTAATCGCCTTGTAGATGCGGGCAATTCTATAGTTGTTATCGAGCATAATTTGGACGTTATTAAAACGGCAGATTATATTATTGACCTGGGCCCAGAGGGTGGCGATAATGGCGGTACTGTTGTTGTAAGCGGTACACCCGAAAAGGTTGCAGAGTGTGAAAAATCACACACCGGCAGATTTCTTAAGAAATTGCTTTAAATTTACACATTATTAACTAATACCGCATTTTTTTGCGATATAATTAAAGAACAGGAGGTAAAGCTATGTTTGGATATGTAAAGGCATATAAGCCTGAACTTCGTGTGTGGGAACTTGAAACCTACAAAGCAGTTTACTGTTCTTTATGCCGAAGTCTTGGCAAAACCTATGGCGTTCTAACACGCTTTACCTTAAGTTACGATTTTGTGTTTTTAGCATTACTTGCACATTCTTTGAAGACGGGGAAAGACGATTTTAAAAATCTGCGGTGCCCCTTTAATCCTTTAAAAAGGTGTAAGCAGTGTGCTAATAAAACAAAAGGTTTGGACTTAAGTTCTGCCGCCGCTATGATTATGCTTTATTACAAAGCAGAGGATAACGTGAAAGATAGTAAGGGCGTTAAAAAACTCTTTTATAAATCGTTAGTTCCTTTCTTTAGGGCAAAGCGAAAAAAGGCAGAGAAACTATATCCGCAAATAGATAGTGTTGTTAAAGAGTATATTTTAGCGCAAGACGAACTTGAGAAAAGCGGTTGCAGTAATATCGATGAAATTTGCGAACCAACCTCTAAAGCACTTGGTAGTATATTTGAAATGTGTAGCGAAAGTGATGAGCAAAAGAGGGTACTTAAAACTTTAGGTTATTGCCTTGGTAAATGGATTTACTTAATTGACTGCGCGAACGATATTGAAAAGGATATAAAAAGTGGCAGTTACAACGTGCTACGTTATTCTATTCCCCACAATGTAGCGGCTAAAGATTATGCAGAAGAAACACTAGTTCCAATACTTAATACCTGTATTAGTAATGCGGCTTTAAGTTTTGAACTTTTGGATATAAAGAAATACAAAGGCATACTTGAAAACATACTGTATCTTGGCTTAAAGGCAAGCCAAAAGGCAGTTTTTGAAAAGGAGAAAAAATAAATGGCAGACCCATATTCAATTCTTGGCGTTTCCAGAAATGCAACCGATGACGAGGTTAAAAAAGCGTATCGTGAATTGGCAAGAAAATATCATCCAGATGCTTATGCTGATAATCCGCTTGCTGATTTGGCGGCAGAAAAAATGCAGGAGATTAACTCGGCTTATGATGCAATTATGGCTGAGCGTAAGCAGAGTACAAATTCGGGCGGTTGGAATCCGCAAAGCGATTCTTCTTCGCAGTATTCTGATATTCGCAATTATATTATTAACGGCAGATATGATGAGGCACAGGAACTTTTAGACGGAGTGCCTTTAAGTAGCCGAGATGCAGAGTGGTATTTCTTAAACGGCTCGGTTTTATATAAACGCGGTTGGTTTGATAACGCATATTCAAGTCTTGCTACTGCTTGCAGAATGAACCCTAATAATGCCGAGTACAGAGCGGCTTTTGAGAGGGTTCAAAAACAACGTAGTGGCGGATTTAATAATTACGGTGGTTATCGTCAGTCAAGTTACGGCAACGGTGGTTGCGACGCTTGTGATGTTTGTCAGGCTTTATGGTGCGCAGACTGTTGTTGTGAATGTATGGGCGGCGACTTCATTCGTTGTTGTTAGGAGAATAAATGAAAAATAGTAAGAAAACCGCATTTTGCGGACTTATAGTTGCATTAAGCGTGGTTTCAATGCTTTTGGCGTATTTTCCGTATTTCACCTATGCAATACCTGCCTTTGCAGGCGCATTGATGTTTCTTATTTGCATAGAGGTTGGCAGAACGTGGGCACTAGGCTCGTATATAGCGGCGGCAATAATAGTTCTGATTCTATGTGAAAAAGAGGCGGCAACATTGTTTGCAGGTTTCTTTGGGTTTTATCCAATAATCAAAGGCGTTTTAGAGCAGTATACGAAAACTACGCTTTCTTGGGTTTTGAAGTTTTTAATATTTAATATAGCGGCTACTATTTCGTATTTAGTAATTACATTTGTGTTTGGAATACCATTTTTCGATGGTAGCGTTTCACCACAAATTTTCTTGGGCGTAATACTCATACTTGGAAATGTTGTGTTTTGCCTGTACGATATCGGACTTACGCGTGTTATTAGCGCCTACATTGTAAGGCTGCATCCGCGTATATCAAAAATGTTTTGAGGAGGGCAAAAGATGCCCGATATAATTGTTATTGGCGGTGGCGCGGCAGGTTTGCTTGCGGCGGGAACTGCTAGAGATTGTGGTGCCGACGTTGTCGTGTTTGAAAAGAACAAACGAGTGGCACGAAAGGTTTTAATTACGGGTAAGGGAAGATGCAACCTTACTAATAATACAAATTTGCAAGGGCTAATATCTTCTGTTGCAAACGGCGGTAGGTTTTTATATTCTGCCTTTTCTAGGTTTTCTTCTGAGGATACTATGTCGCTGTTTGAGGGCTTGGGAGTTCCTTTGATGACCGAACGCGGAAATCGTGTCTTTCCAAAATCCGAAAGGGCGGTTGATATAGTTGACGCTTTGCAAAGATACACAAAAGAGGTAACCCGTGTTGAAACCGAAGTTGAAGATATAATAATTGAAGATAACTGCATTAAAGGCGTAAAACTTAAAAGCGGTGAAACAGTTCCTTGTAAAAAGGTTATAGTTGCAACGGGTGGACTTTCTTATTCCGCAACCGGTTCAACGGGGGATGGGTATAAGTTTGCGAAAAAAGCGGGGCATACGGTAACTAATCTTACCGGCTCTTTGGTGCCTCTTGAAATGCACGAGGGATTTTGTTCGGTTTTGCAAGGCCTGTCGCTTAAAAACGTTGCAGTTGCGGTACATAAAGATGGCGTTAAAAAGCCGATTTTTACCGATTTTGGCGAACTTGTATTTACCCACTTCGGTCTGTCGGGTCCCGTTGTGTTAAGCGCATCTTCGCATCTGCCGGATGCCGAAAGCGGTAACTATATGTTTACAATAGATTTAAAGCCTGCATTAACCAATGAAATGTTAGATGCAAGGATACTTAAAGATTTTGCAAAATATTCAAATCGTGATTTTATAAATTCTTTGTCCGATTTGTTGCCAAAAAGTTTAATTTCTGTTATAGTAAATCTTAGCGGCATTTCGCCACATAAACGTGTAAACGAAATAACCAAAGCCGAAAGGCAACAACTGTTATACGTTTTAAAGAACTTTAAAATGCATATAACAGGTAAGCGCCCGATAGAAGAGGCTATTATAACCTCGGGCGGTGTTAAATTTTCTGAAATAAATCCTGCTACTATGGAGTCGAAACTTTGTAAGGGTCTTTATTTTGCAGGCGAGGTTATTGACGTTGATGCCTACACGGGCGGATTTAATTTACAAATAGCATTTTCAACCGGTTATCTTGCCGGAAAATCAAGTGTGGAGGATATTTAAAATGATTTCAGTTGCAATCGACGGACCTGCAGGTGCAGGCAAAAGCACAATTTCAAGAAAGGTTAGCGCAATGCTCGGCTATATTTATATAGACACAGGAGCATTGTATCGTTCTATTGCATACGCACTTAACTGCGATGGCATTAAGACCGACGAGATTGAAAAGGTTAATGAAAAACTAGAAAAAACTGATATAAATATCGTCTTTATTGATGGCGAGCAACACGTTACCGTTAACGGCGAGGATGTGTCGGAACTAATTCGCACACCCGAAATTTCTATGCTTGCTTCGGCTTTTTCTGCAATACCCGAAGTGCGTGCATATCTTTTAGGTTTACAGCGCCGTATGGCAGAGGAAAACAACGTAATTATGGACGGCAGAGATATTGGCACAGTTGTACTACCTAATGCTACCGTTAAAATATTCTTAACCGCCGACCCCGAGGATAGAGCACGCCGCAGATACGAGGAGATGCTCGAAAAGGGTCAAGAAGCAGACTATAACGAGGTTTTAGAAGATATTAAAACAAGAGATTATAATGACTCGCATCGTGCAGTAGCCCCCCTAAAACCTGCCGAAAATTCTATTGTTGTAAACACAACAGGTAACACATTAGAGCAGTCGGTAGAGTTGCTTTCAAATATCATTAAAGAAAATATTAAATAGGTGTTTTAATGAAAACCAAAAGATTCTATAAGACAATTAGAGCCATAGGCAAAGTTTTGATGAAAATGCTTTTCAGGACAAAGGTAGTGGGCGCAGAAAATATACCCGAAAGCAGTGGCTATATACTTTGTTGTAACCATACGCATTTTATAGATGTAGCCTTTTTGATTGTAAACATACCACATATCGTTTGTTTTATGGCAAAGGAAGAACTTTTTCATAATAAACTTGCAAAATGGTTTTTAACTAAAATGGGTGCTTTCCCTGTAGTACGCGCAAGCGGAACGGCCGCAACTGCTATAAAGCGAGCAGAAGATATAGTTCTTGGCGGCGATGTTACAGGTATTTTCCCCGAAGGCACAAGAAGTAAAGATGGTAAACCCAAGAAAGCCAAAAGCGGTGTTGCAATAATTGCTTCGCAAACAAGTAGCCCTGTGCTACCTGTTTCAATTTATTACAGTGGCAAACTAAAACTATTTAAGAAAGTAACCTTAAGGATAGGTAAACTTATTCCAAAAGAACAATTAACTTTAAAGAGTAACGACAGAGCAGAACTAAGGCGAGTATCTACAATGATTATGGATACAATAACTGCTCAGTGGGAGGAAGGCGCTTGTTAATTAAAATTGCTAAAACTGCAGGCTTTTGCTTTGGTGTTAATAGGGCAGTTGAAACAGTTTTGGAACTTACTAGGCAAGGCAAAAAAGTTTGCACTCTGGGGCCGATAATTCATAATAATCAATTAGTAGAGGAATTAAAGGCAAAGGGCGTTAGAATAATTAATGAGCCAAGCGAAGCTAACAGCGATGAGGTTTTGGTTATTCGTTCTCACGGTGTGCCCGAAGGAACAGAACAAATGGCAAGAGAATGTTGCCAAAGCGTAACCGATGCAACCTGCCCGTTTGTTTCAAAAATCCACAAAATTGTTTCTACCGCTGCAAAAGAGGGCAGAGAGGTGCTAATAGCGGGGGATGAAAATCATTCTGAGGTTATTGGCATTCGTGGACATTGTGGTGGCAAAACCTACGTTTTTTCTAATGAAGAAGAACTCGAAATTTTGTTGGAAAAAATTGAAATAGATGGCGAAAATCCACCTATTATGGTGGCTCAGACAACTTTTAATGCAGAATTATGGGTAAAATGTCAAAAAATTTTCAAAAAGGTATGTACAAACGGGAAAATATTTGATACAATATGTAATGCAACTTCCGCGCGACAACTCGAGGCGGCAGAATTGGCAAGCAAAAGCGACGTTATGATAGTCGTTGGTGGTAGACATAGTTCTAACACTAAAAAGCTTTACGAAGTCTGCATTAACTCTTGTAGCAAAACCTATCTTGTGGAAACCGCAAGAGAACTTTTGCCCGAGATGTTCGAGGGTGCCATGAGCGCTGGAATTGTAGCAGGTGCATCTACACCTGCGGGTATAATAAAGGAGGTCCAACAAACCATGACTGAGATTAAGAACTCTGTCGCAGACAACACAGAAATTTCCGAGGATATGTCATTTGAAGAGGCATTAGAGCTTTCTTTAAATTCCCTCAACAACGACCAGAAGGTAAAGGGTATCGTTCTTTCTGTAAATTCACAGGAGATTAAGGTAGACATCGGAAGAAAGTACACAGGTATCGTAAAGGCTGATGAGTATTCCTACGATTCCAACGTAAATATGGAGGAGGAAGTAAAGGCCGGCGATGTGCTTGATTTAATTATCATGCGTACAAACGACCAAGAAGGTACAATTATGCTTTCAAAGCGTCGTTTTGATTCAATAGCAGGATGGGATAAGATAGTGACCGCTAAAGAGAACGGCGATATTGTTGAAGGCAAAATCACCGAAATCGTAAAAGGCGGCGTTGTTGCTACATACGAAGGTATGCGCGTATTTATCCCTGCTTCACAGGCTACTCTTACACGCGGTGAAGATTTAGAAGCACTTAAGAACACAGTTGCTACTTTCCGCATTATTGAGATTGGCCGTGGCCGTAGAGTAATCGGCTCTATCCGTTCTGTTCTTCGTGACCAGAAAAAAGAACTTCAGGATAAGTTCTGGGAGTCGGTAGAAGAAAACAAGGTTTACACCGGTGTAGTTAAGTCATTAACAAGCTACGGTGCATTCGTAGACCTTGGTGGCGTTGATGGTATGATTCACGTTTCCGAGCTTGCTTGGAGCCGCATTAAGCATCCTTCAGAAATCGTTAATGTTGGCGATACTGTAGAGGTTTATGTAAAGGCTATCGACACCGAAAAACGCAAGATTTCTCTAGGCTACAAGAAGGCTGAAGATAATCCTTGGGAACTCATTAAAAAGTATGCAGTAGGCGACGTTGTAAAGGTAACTATTATCAGTATGACAAGCTATGGTGCTTTCGCAAGAGTTATCCCTGGTATAGACGGTTTGATTCACATTTCTCAAATTGCTAACCGCCGCATCCAAAAACCTCAAGACGTTCTCACTGTAGGCGAAGAGGTTGATGCACAAATCACTAACATTGATTTTGATGCAAAGCGTGTAAGCCTTTCTATCCGCGCTCTTCTTCCTGAAGAAGTGGTTGTAGAGGAAGTTGCTCCCGAAGCAGTTGCAGAGGAAGTAGCAGAGGCTCCTGTAGAGGCTGAAGTAGTTGCAGAAGCAACCGAAGAATAATAAAAAGAAAAAAGTGCGTAATTCTTTTCAGTAAGAGTTACGCACTTTTTATTTTTATTTTGTGTACTCGGGCGGTAGGTCTATGTCAGATATAACCTTCCAAAGCCCGTCAAGATTTCCAATTTTGCAGAAATATTTCTTTTGCAGTTTGCTGCTATCGCAAAGCAGTACAACTCTGTTCGCGTGTTGCATATATGCACGTTTTAGTTCGGCTTCTTCTTCGTTACTATCGCTGTAACCTGCAACGGGGTCAACACCTCTGCAAGAGAAAAAAGCAAGATCTGCATAGAAACCGCTGATAGCGTGTAGCGCCGCTGCACCTGTAAGGGATTTAGCGTTCTCCCTTAATTTGCCACCTGTGCAGTAAACCTCAACACCGCTTTTTTCAGAAAGAATATTGCAGGTCTTAATTCCGTTTGTTACAACGCGCAACTGCTTAAAACCATTAAGTTTTGATGCAAGAGCGGCAACCGTACTGCTAGCATCCATAAAAATCGTCATACCATCGTGAATAAGAGGTAGTGCTTTTTTTGCGATTTTTTCTTTTTGCAACATGTTTTCGCTTTCGCGTAAGGTAAGAGGGAAGTCGCTGGCGTTACCCTCAATATGTACCGCGCCTCCGTGTGTTCTGTGTATAAGGCGGTTGTTTTCTAAAAGTTTTAAATCGCGCCTTATAGTAGCACCACTAGAGTACAGTTCGGCACACAATTCGTCTACCGTAACTGCCTTTTTTTCGCTTAATATTTCCAATATTTTGTCTTGCCTTTCCAAAGGAAGCATATTAACCCCTCCAAAAATGATTATTTTTGATTATTTGTGCGATTTTAATGCGTAAACAGTGCTTTTTTATCTATTTTTGCGCCATATGTTTACAAATAAGCACAAATGCGCTATAATTAGTATACAAAAATAATCACAATAAGTCAATGTGTAATTTTTTAGGTTTAAAGGAGAAAAAGCGTATGAAAATTTTGATACTCAACGCAGGCAGTTCATCGCTGAAGTATCAGCTTTTTGATATGCCCGAAGGCAAGGTTATAGCTAAAGGCCTTTGCGAGCGTATCGGGGTTGATGGCAGGGTTACTCATAAAAGACCTGACGCCGAACCTTACAAAGCAGACGTAGCACTGCCAAATCACGATGCCGCTATGGAGGTTGTTATTGAACTCCTTTGCAGTGCAGAGTGTGGCGTTATCACAAGTATTGATGAAATCAGCGCAGTAGGGCATAGAGTTGCTCACGGCGGTGAGAAATACAAGAGGTCATCGGTTGTTGATGATGAGATGATTGAATATCTCGAATCAATCGTTAATATCAACCCATTACACGGACCACCTGCAATTACAGGTATGAAGGCTTGCCGTAAGTTGATGCCAAACGTTACAATGACCGCATCTTTCGATACTTCTTTCTATTCCGACTTTAAAGATTACGCTTATGTTTACCCACTACCTTACGAACTATATGAACAACATAAAATCCGTAAGTATGGTTTCCATGGCACTTCACACAGATACGTAGCGGGCAAGTGTGCTGAAATGATGGGTAAGGATATTAAAGACCTTAAGATTGTAACCTGCCACCTTGGTAATGGTTCTTCAATCACTGCAGTTGACGGTGGAGTTGCTGTTGATACAACAATGGGCTTTACACCACAAGGCGGTATTGAAATGGGTACACGTTCAGGCGACCTTGACCCAACAATCGTTCCTTACTTAGTTAAGTCGTTAGGTTACACCATCGACGAGGCAGAGGACTTAATCAATAAGAAATCCGGCTTGCTTGGTGTTTCGGGTCAGTCATCCGACTCGCGTAATGTTAATGATATGGCGGCTGCGGGCGACTATCGCTCACAACTTGCACTTAACATTCAGTACTATGGCATCAAAAAATATATCGGCGCATTCACCGCCGCTATGAATGGACTAGATGCAGTAGTATTCACCGCAGGTATCGGTGAGAATGACC
Organism: Acutalibacteraceae bacterium; assembly: GCA_045587265.1. GTDB lineage: Bacteria > Bacillota > Clostridia > Oscillospirales > Acutalibacteraceae > UMGS1532. Next base: position 40,610 of record JAZNBX010000013.1, read on the forward strand.
TGCTTATTCGCGAGAAAGTTTGCGAAAACATGGAATACTTGGGAATAGAGTTTGATAAAGACGTTAACAACTCTACAAAACGTGGCACAGACGCGCTACTTTCAAAACCTGAGTCAAAAGTTAAGGTGTATGTTATCTGCACCGATGAAGAGTATATGATTGCGCAGGATACTGCGTCATTAGTATAAACTATAATAAAGGAGTAAAAAATTATGTCACCTTATGAAATTAAAAAAGAAATTTGCGAAATTGCTAGAAGGATTTATAACGATGGTTTCGTTGCTGCTAACGATGGTAACATCTCCGTTAAAGTAAACGATAATGAGTTCTATTGTACACCAACAGGTGTTTCAAAGGGCTTCATCACACCTGATATGATTATCCGCATTGATGGTACAGGTAAGAAAATCGAGGGTAAACTCAATCCTTCATCTGAAATCAAAATGCACTTAAGAGTTTATAAAGAGCGTCCTGACGTTAACGCAGTTGTTCACGCTCATCCTCCTATTGCTACTGCTTTCACAGTTGCAGGCTTGGAACTTAATCAGTACATACTTCCTGAAGCAGTTCTTACAATCGGTGCAGTACCTACTTGTGATTACGGTACTCCTTCTACCGAAGAGATTCCTGACTCTTTAATGCCATACATTCAAAAGCACGATGCTTTCCTTCTAAAGAATCACGGTGCATTAACCGTTGGTAATACCTTAACTCGCGCTTTCTTCACTATGGAAGAGGTTGAGTTTAATGCAAAAATCTGCATGGCTGCAAAACAGTTAAGCGGTCTTGGCAATTCAAGCATTGAAGAAATTTCTTGCGAGCAGTTAGAGAAACTTATGGAACTCCGCAAAAAGTTCCAACTTCCTGGTCGTCATCCAGGTTGCAAAACCTGTCCTAACCTTGGCACAGAGAAATGTAAGTGCAAGGAAAATGGTGGTTCTTGCAGCTGTGGCAACCACTCAAGCGATAGTAAAGAGGATATCGTTGCTGCAATAACCAAAAAGGTTTTAGCAGAGTTAAATAAATAATTATCCTAAAAAAATTAGCAAAGGAGAGCCGACAATGGCATATACAGATTATAACTGTAAAAAGTCGCCGCGTATTGCAACGCTTATTGACAATATGCTTTCTGCCACACCTCAAATTGAAGCAGATCGTGGCGTGCTTTTAACAGAGTCTTATCGTGCTACCGAAGGCGAGCCGATTATAACCCGTAGGGCAAAGGCTTTCGCTCACATACTTAAAAATATTCCTATAACTATAAGGCCGTTAGAGCTTGTTGTCGGTAGCTCTACCGTTCGTTCGCGTAGTTGTCAGGTTTTCCCTGAGTTCTCATATGAGTGGCTCGAGGAAGAGTTTGAAACCGTTGCAACACGTGAGGCAGACCCGTTCTATATTTCGGACGATACAAAGGCTAAATTGCGCGAAGCCTATAAATATTGGAAGGGCAAAACAACAAGTGAACTTGCTACTTCTTATATGACTGATGAGGCTTTGCTTGCGATAGAGCATAATATTTTCACTGTTGGCAACTATTTTTATAATGGTATAGGCCACGTAAGTGTAGATTACGGCAAGATTTTAAAAATAGGCTACAAGGGGATTATTGAAGAGGCGAAAGTACAACTCGCGAAATTTGACCCTTGGGACCCTGAGTTCCCTAAAAAGAGCCATTTCTTAAATGCAGTAATCACTACTAGCGAAGCCGCAATAACTTATGCAGAGCGTTATGCAGAACAAGCATTAAAAGAAGCAAACGCTTGTAGCGACCCTGCACGTAAAGCAGAACTTTTACAGATTGCAGAAAACTGCAAAAACGTTCCTGCTAATGGTGCAAAAAGTTTTTGGGAGGCTTGCCAGTCTTTCTGGTTTATACAACAGTTAATTCAAATAGAGTCTAGCGGTCACTCAATTTCTCCGGGCAGATTTGACCAGTATATGTATCCTTACTTTAAAAAGGATTTAGATGCAGGTAAAATCACACCTGAGTTCGCACAAGAACTAATTGATTGTATTTGGGTAAAACTTAACGATTTAAACAAATGCCGTGATTCAGCGTCCGCTAAAGGCTTTGCAGGTTACAGCATGTTCCAAAACCTTATTGCAGGCGGTCAAACCCGCGAGGGTATTGACGCTACTAACGACATTTCGTTTATGTGCTTGCAAGCATCGTTACATACACTTTTGCCTGCTCCATCACTTTCTATCAGAGTTTGGAATAAAAGCCCACACGAGTTCTTACTTAAAGCCGCAGAGGTTACAAAAACAGGTATCGGTTTACCTGCTTACTATAACGATGAGGTTATAATCCCTGCGCTTATAAACCGCGGTCTTACTATGGAAGACGCTAGAAACTATTGTATTATAGGTTGTGTTGAACCACAAACACCGGGTAAAACTGATGGTTGGCACGATGCGGCATTCTTCAATATGTGTCGCCCGCTAGAACTTGTTTTCTCAAGTGGTCGAGATAATGGCGTACAGATCGGTCCAAATACAGGCGACGTAACCAAGTTTACAAGTTTCGAGCAGTTTGTTGATGCATATCAGGTTCAAATGAATTATTTCATCAATCTTATGGTTAATGCCGATAATGCTATCGACTATGCTCATGCCGAGCGTTGCCCACTACCTTTCTTGTCATCAATGGTTGATGATTGTATAGGTCGTGGTAAATCCGCTCAAGAGGGTGGCGCACATTATAACTTTACAGGTCCACAGGGATTTGGCGTTGCAAACGTAGCCGATGCTATGTATGCAGTCCGCGAACTTGTGTTTAACCAAAAGAAATATACACTTGCCGAAATTAAAGAGGCATTACAAAGCAACTTTGGTAATGGTGCTGATGTTCAGAAAATCGTTGCTATCGTTGTTGAGAAACTAAAAGAAAGTGGCATTGAACCCGATGCTAAGGATATTGAAACTATCTGTCGCACAGTAGCAAGTGGCATAAACGTTGGCGATTCTTCGAAACATGCCAAAATCCGCGAAGACATACTAGAACTCGAAAAGTTTGGTAATGATAATGCGGACGTAGATGCTCTTGCTCGCGAAATGGCTTATACATATACAAGACCATTAGAGAGTTATAAGAATCCACGCGGCGGTGTTTACCAAGCAGGTCTTTATCCTGTTTCTGCTAACGTTCCTTTGGGCGCGCAAACAGGTGCTACTCCTGATGGTAGACTTGCTTATACCCCCGTTGCCGATGGTGTTTCACCAACTGCAGGTGCCGATAAAAACGGACCAACTGCGGCGGCTAACTCGGTTTCTAAACTTGACCACTTTATTGCATCGAATGGTACATTATATAATATGAAGTTCCATCCATCTGCTCTTGCGGGTAAACAGGGCTTAAATAGTTTTGTTGCGCTTATCCGTTCGTACTTTGACCAAAAGGGCAGTCATATGCAATTTAACGTTGTAAGCCGTGAAACCTTGCTAGATGCTCAAAAACATCCCGAAAACTATAAGTCATTGGTTGTTAGGGTTGCAGGTTATAGCGCATTGTTTACAACACTATCACGTTCACTTCAAGATGACATAATTAACCGTACAGAACAAAGCGGATTTTAAACTTTAAAAAAAGGAGGGGCTGTCTTGTCAGATAATTTGGCTAACGTTAAGGGTCGTATATTTGATATACAACGCTTTTCAATACACGATGGCCCCGGTATTCGCACAATAGTGTTCTTTAAAGGTTGTGCATTAAGATGTAAGTGGTGTTGCAACCCCGAGTCGCAGCATTACGACATTGAAACAATGACCGATGATAACGGCAAGGTAACTGTATGGGGTAGGGACGTAACTGCCGCTGAGGTTATGGAAACGGTTATGAAAGACCGTAACTACTACCGAAGATCCCAGGGCGGAATAACACTTTCGGGTGGCGAGTTTCTCTTTCAACCTGATTTTGCCGAAGCACTCCTCAAAACCTCGCTTGATGAGGGAATAACAACTGCGGTTGAAACAACCTCGTTTGCACAGTTCTCGGTTATTGAAAGGGTTTTGCCTTATATTGATAATTATTTAATGGATATAAAGCACATTGACCCTATGAAACATAAGTTTTTTACCACACAGTCTAATGAATTGATACTTGAAAATGCTAAAAAAATCGCACCAATGGCACGTCGTATGGTTGTACGCGTTCCCGTAATTCCTTCCTTTAACGATACTAAAGAGGAAATACGTGCAATAGCCGAATTTACGGCAACGTTACAGGGTGTTGAGGAGTTGCATTTGCTCCCGTATCACAGACTGGGTCAAGACAAATATAGGTGGTTAGGTAGGGAATATGCCTTACCTAATATAACACCACCAACCGCCGAACATATTTTGGAACTTTTAAACGAAGCTGAAAAAAGCGGACTTAAATGTCAAGTTGGCGGTTAAGTAATTTTACACGAAAGGAAGATGCGGTACGAAAATATATACTAAAGCCGGCGATAGCGGTAAGAGCAGTACAATGACTCGTACCTCGCTTCCAAAAAGCAGTCCGATTTTTGCACTTCTTGGGGATTTAGATGAACTAGGCAGTACATTAGGACTAGTAAAGAATAAATGTAATAGTGGCGTTGCCGAGATTGTTGAGCAACTTCAAAGTGATTTAATAAAACTTAGTGGCGAGGTTGCAGGTTACAAAAAATTTGCAACAAAAGAAGAAACTGAAAAACTTGAAAATTGCATTGATTCTATTGAGAGTGTAACCAAAGGCTTTAAAGGTTTCACAGTTTCGGGCAAAACCGAAGGTGGCGCACTACTGGACGTTGCAAGGACAATAGCACGTAGAGCAGAACGTTCTGCGGTAGCGGCTCAACAACGCGGTGGAATTACAAAAGAACTTTTGGCGTGGCTAAATCGCCTTTCTGACCTGCTATACGTTATGGCAAGGCTTGTGGATGGCGCAGAGGCTACACCTAAAAATGTAGAAACAAGCGGAACAGTAAACGGTTTTTGTGATGTAGCAAACGAACTTTGTAGTGAGGTTCGCAAATACGCTAAAACAAAAGGCGTAAGCGTTGTGGTTGCCGTTAGTGATGCAGGCGGAAACCTAATTGCATTTCAGCGCGAGGAAGATGCCTTTGTTGCAAGTATTGATATTGCGATAAATAAAGCCTTTACCTCTGCATCTTTGAAAATGTCTACAAAAGAGCTTGGCGAACTCGCAAAACCCGACGCCTCTCTTTATGGAATACAATTTACAAATGGCGGTAAAATCGTAATTTTTGGTGGTGGCGAACCACTAATTAAAAATGGTGTTATCGTTGGTGCGCTTGGCGTAAGCGGTGGAACGGCTAAAGATGATACCGCATTTGCCGAATATGGCGCTAAATACTTTGAAAAGGAGATGTAAAAATGGCTCTTAACATAAGTGAAGCTGAAATTGCAAAAATTGTGCAGAACGTTTTAAGCACAATGCCAGATTCAGCACCTACCCAACCCGCCCCCATGAAAGATTGGGATGCAACCCAGTTTAAAGGTCGCAAACTTATCGGTGTGTATGGCGATATGAATGAGGCTATAATTGCTGCAGCGGCAGGCTACAAAGCAGTTCGTGCTATGTCGGTTGAACAGAGAGAAAAAATTATCACTGAAATTCGTCGACTAACACGCGAAGAAGCCGAAACAATGGGTATCTTAGGTGTTGCCGAAACAGGTATGGGTAGACCCGACCACAAAAAAGCAAAACACCTACTCGTTGCCGATAAAACTCCTGGTACAGAGGATATTCAATCTTCTGCTAAAACAGGCGATGATGGTTTAACCTTAATAGAAATGGCGCCATTTGGTGTAGTTGGTGCGATAACTCCAAGTACCAATCCTAGTGAAACTGTTATTTGTAACAGTATCGGTATGATAGCGGCAGGTAACGGCGTTGTGTTCAACCCACATCCAAATGCTATTGCAACATCTAACTATGCGGTTGACCTTGTAAACCGTGCAAGTAGACTAGCAGGCGGTCCTGACGTTCTTGTTTGCTCAATGATTAAGCCTACTTTAGATACTGCAAAGATTATGCAAACACATCCACTAATTAAGTTGCTTGTATGTACAGGCGGCCCTGGTGTTGTTAAGGCAGTTCTTTCATCTGGTAAAAAGGCAATCGGGGCAGGCGCAGGTAACCCTCCCGTTATTGTTGACGATACTGCTGATATTAAAAAGGCAGGTAAGGATATTATAGATGGTTGTACCTTTGATAACAACCTACCTTGTATCGCAGAAAAAGAAGTATTTGTATTTAATAATGTAGCAGATGCACTTATTGCAGAAATGCTTAAAAACGGTGCTTATAAAATAAACACCCAACAAGCCGCACAACTTGCATCGGTTGTACTAGATGAAAAGCAGACTAAGGACGGTAAAACAATTAAGGTTGTTAATCGTCACTGCGTTGGTAGAGATGCTTCGGTGCTTCTCTCAAAAATCGGTATAAACGTAGGTCCTGAAGTTCGTTGTATAATCTGCGAAACCGACTTTATGCACGATTTCGTTCAAGAAGAACTAATGATGCCTATTCTACCAATCGTAAGAGTTTCTAATATTGACGAGGCTATCGACCTTGCTGTTAAAGCAGAACATGGCAATCGTCATACCGCACATATGCACTCGAAGAATATTGATAATCTTACAAGATTTGCTAGTGCGGTTGAAACAACTATCTTTGTTAAAAATGCTCCCTCTTATGCAGGTATTGGTTTTGGTGGCGAAGGTCATTCAACCTTTACTATCGCAGGTCCTACCGGTGAGGGAATTACATCAGCTAAAAGCTTTACCCGTCAGCGCCGTTGCGTTATGGCAGACAGCTTTAGAATAATATAAAACTGTAAAGGAGATTAAAATCATGGATTTAAGTTCAGCACAGGTTGAAAGCATTGTGCGTCAGGTCCTATCCGAGATGAGCGGAAACGGCGCAGCTACAAAATCCTCTGCAGGCGTACCCGCAACAGGTAAAGTAGCAACACTAGTAGAACCCAAGAACATCGTTGTTAAAGAGTATCCAATCCCCGCTATTGGCGATGATGATATTCTTGTTAAGATTGAGGGTTGCGGTGTTTGCGGTACCGACGTTCATGAGTGGAAGGGAGACCCATTCGGTCTTTGCCCCGTAACACTTGGTCACGAAGGTACAGGCGAGGTTGTAGCACTTGGTAAAAACGTTAAGTGCGATACCGCAGGTAATCCTATAAAGGTTGGCGATAAACTTGTTACTTCAGTTATCAGCTGTGGCGAGTGTCCAATCTGCCGTATGCATCCTGCAAACACAAATCTTTGCGATAAGCAAGGTATCTTCGGTTTAATTCAAGATACTGAAGCACATCACTTCGCAGGTTGGTTTGGTACACACTTACATATCACAGGCAAAGGCGCAACATATTTTGTTGTTAACGACCTTAACGTTAAAGAGCGTATGCTTCTAGAACTTGCAGCAGTTTGCGTTCACGCACTAAAGCAAGGCAACTCAACAGGTCTTATCAATTTCGGTAGCAAGGTTCTATTACAAGGTTGTGGCCCTGTTGGTCTTATGATGCTTGCAGTTCTTCGCGCAGCAGGTGTAAACCACATTATCGCAGTTGACGGTTCTGAAAAGCGTTTGGAAATGGCTAAAAAGCTTGGCGCTAAAACAACCATTAACTTTAAAGATTCTAATGCAGACACAATCGATAAGCGTGTTGCATTAGTAAAAGAAGCAACAGGTATCGGCGTTGATTTCGCATATCAATGTACAGGTGTTCCTGCAGCGGCGGCTGATATTTATCAGTACATTCGTCGTGGCGGCGGCCTTTGCGAGATGGGCTTCTTCGTAGATAATGGTAACTACACTATCAATCCTCATATTGCTATGTGTAATAAAGAAATTCACATTGTTGGTTCTTGGGATTACAGTGCAGACGATTATCCAACAACTGTAGCATTCTTAAAACAGGCTAGAGAGATGAAGATTCCGATTGAGGATTTAATCACTCACTCTTTCCCACTTGATAAACTTAATGAGGCTATGGAAGTTAACATTGCACAACAAGGTATCAAGGTCTGCTATGTAGCAGAATAGTAGGTGGCTAGTATGGACGCTCTAGGAATGTTAGAGGTTATGGGTTTTACAACCGCGGTTGTTGCAGCTGACGCGATAGCAAAAGCAGGCGACGTAAAAATCCTAGGTTTAGACCGTAATAAACCTGCTAACGGCGATGCCGCCAAAGTTCCACTGTTGATGACTGTTAAGTTTACCGGTAGTGTAGCGGCGGTTGAAGCAGGACTCGAAGCAGGAATAAAGGAAGCAAAAGCGCGCGACCTTTATATAACCTCAAAGATAATAAGTCGTGTAGCCCCCGATACCGAGTATATGGCAAATTTAAATGCCCTCGGTAGAGATAAGTTAAGATAGGTTATAAAACCTTAAATAATAAACAAATTAAAAATTTTTTAAAAGGAGTTTTTTAAAATGATGGAAGCATTAGGTATGGTAGAAACAAGAGGTCTCGTAGCTGCAATCGAAGCATCAGATGCAATGGTTAAGGCTGCAAACGTTGTACTAGTTGGCTCTGAGAAAATCGGTAGTGGCTTGGTAAGCGTTATGGTTCGTGGCGATGTTGGTGCTGTTAAAGCAGCAGTTGAGGCAGGCGGCGCTGCAGCTTCTTCACTTGGCGAAGTTGTTGCAACACACGTAATTCCTCGTCCTCACGCTGATGTTGAAAAGCTACTCCCAACTTTAAAATAATAAGCGCATAATAGTTTAGTTTTAAAGAAAGGGGAAGTGTGGCATGGAAAAAGCAATAGGTCTATTAGAAGTACAGGCAATGGTTACTGCCGTTGCGGCACTTGACGCTATGTGTAAAGCAGCGGACGTTCGTCTTATCCACGTAGAGAAAAGGCTTGGCGGTAGACTTGTAACCTTGGTTATTGACGGTACTGTTTCTGATGTAACTGCGGCAACCGAAGCAGGTAGAGTGGTTGCAGAGAACGTTGGTAACGTTAAACTGTGCGAGGTAATTGCGCGTCCACACCCCGAAATTACCAAATTTCTTTATACAGACAAATTAGATTAGTGAGGTTATAAAACCATGGCAACTAATAAATCAACTAATTCACAGGCAAAGAAACCTGCCGCAAGCAAAGCCGCACCAAAGGCTCAGGCACCAAAAACTGCAGAGCCCAAGAAGGTAGCCCCTGTGGCAGAAAAAACTGAAGCACCTAAAAAGGTGCAAAACACCGTAAAGGAGAACAAAGTTATGATGGAAGCATTAGGTATGGTAGAAACCAGAGGTCTTGTAGCTGCAATCGAGGCATCCGATGCAATGGTTAAGGCTGCAAACGTAGTACTTATCGGTTCTGAAAAAATTGGTAGTGGCTTAGTAAGCGTTATGGTTCGTGGCGATGTTGGTGCTGTTAAAGCAGCAGTTGAGGCAGGCGGCGCTGCAGCTTCTTCACTTGGCGAAGTTGTTGCAACACACGT
>JAZNBX010000014.1:0-7975 GCA_045587265.1 Acutalibacteraceae bacterium
CCTCACATATTTTTAAAATGGATAGAAGAGTATGGTTATTTGATAAAGAAAGATGCAGTAATAACCGATGTAACGGGTGTTAAAACTGCGATAATAGACAAGGTGCAAAGTGCATTGAAAACGGGCGCAGAGTTTATCTCTGCTCACCCAATGGCAGGTAGAGAGGTCGGCGGTGTGCAAAACAGCGACGATGCAATTTTCCGTGATGCTAACTATATCGTCGTTCCAACCGATAAAAACACAGAAGAAGCAATAGAACTTTGCATAGAGTTAGGTCATATTTTAGGTTTTAGAAGGGTGTCGGTTTTAAGCCCCGAAAAGCACGATAATATGATAGCGTTTCTATCGCAATTAACCCACTGTATTGCGGTAAGCCTTATGTGCAGTAGCGACGACCCTGACTTAGTTAAATTTACGGGTGACTCATTCCGCGACCTTACAAGAATTGCAAAAATCAACGAGGATATGTGGAGTGAACTATTTAGTCTAAATAAGAAAGAGTTAGTAAATCAGATGGAGTGTTTTGAAGATAGTTTTAAAAAACTAAAGCAGGCGCTAATTTCTGATGACACCGAAACAATGAAAGAAATGATGCGCATTTCTACTGAGCGCAGAAGTAATTTTGATAAAAATAAGAAGGGATGATTTAATATGAATATGCAATTCAAACGAAAGTTACCAATTCCTATGGATATAAAAGCAGAATTTCCTGTCAGCGAAAAAATGGCGTCAGTAAAAACCGCTCGCGACGAGGAAATTGCAAAGGTTTTTAGAGGCGAAAGTGATAAATTTATTTTAGTTATCGGCCCTTGTTCTGCAGATAATCGTGATGCCGTTATGGACTATATTGGCAGACTTAAAAAGGTCAGCGAGCAGGTTAAGGATAAGATTATTATCATTCCGCGTATTTATACCAACAAGCCAAGAACTACCGGAATTGGTTATAAAGGTATGCTACACCAACCCGACCCCAATGAAACTCCCGATGTGCTAAAGGGCATTATCGCTATTCGTGATTTGCATATGTCGGCTTTACGCGATTATGAGTTCACTTGTGCCGACGAAATGTTATATCCTGATAACTACAGATACCTTTCAGACATTCTCGGTTACGTAGCAATCGGTGCTCGCTCGGTAGAAAATCAGCAACATCGTTTAACTTCAAGCGGTCTTGACATTCCCGTTGGTATGAAAAACCCAACCGAAGGCGGACTTTCTATAATGATGAACTCTATCACCGCCGCGCAAGCCTCTCATACCTTTATTTATCGTGGTTGGGAGGTAGAGAGCAAGGGTAATCCTTATGCTCACGCAATACTTCGTGGTTACGTAGATTTAACGGGTAAAAATATGCCTAACTACCATTATGAAGATTTGGCAGAACTTTCAGCACTATATGCCCAAAGCGGACTTAAAAACCCTGCAGTTATTATCGATGCTAACCACGCAAATTCAGGCAAACGCTATTTAGAGCAGGTTCGTATAGCAAAAGACGTGCTATATAGTATGGGTCATAATGACGATATTAAGAACCTTGTAAAAGGTCTAATGATAGAAAGTTATATCGAAGATGGCGCACAAGGCGTTCACGACGGTGTATACGGTAAGTCTATAACCGACCCTTGTCTTGGCCGGGATAAAACCGAAAAACTTATTTTTGATATTGCAGATTCACTATAATCATAAAGCCAACGACTAATGCCGTTGGCTTTTTTTCTTGAAAATTGGGCAAGATAATGTTATAATTTTATGGTGAAAAACAACACGGAGGCAGTGTTTATGAAACTAAACTATAAACGCACAATCTTAATTGGCTTTGCATTTATGTCAATTTTGGCATTCTGGCAGTTTTACGACCAGGTAATACCATATTTGTTAGAAAAAACATTTGGTCTTAATACATTTTCGGCTAATGCTATAATGTCAATAGATAATATTTTGGCTATATTTATGCTACCGCTTTTTGGTATGATTTCAGATAGAACAAGAACCCCTTTGGGTAAGCGTACCCCATATATACTTTTCGGCACAATAGCAGCTGTGGCTTTAATGCTTATAATGTCAATCTTTGTGGGCAACGTTAACTTTTGGGGATTTATCATAACACTTGTTGCACTTCTTGTGGTAATGGCTATCTACCGCACGCCTGCCGTTGCATATATGCCCGATGTTACACCAAAATCTTTACGTAGCCAAGGCAATGCTATAATCAATTTGGTGGGTTATATCGGCGGTATTTTCGCAACGGTTGTTATGATGTTTATGCTAAAATCTAACAAAACCGCAAGTGGTGAAACTGTGTATAGCAAAGACCAATCGTTTTACCCTGTATTTATAACAATCGCTGCATTTATGCTAGTATCCGTACTTATAATGGTGTTCTCTGTTAAGGAAAATAAAGAACTGCAAAAAGCAAAACCTTATATGGAAGATGAGGGCGAGGAGAAAACTGCAAACTCAAAACTTCCTAAACCTGTTTTTAAAAGTTTGGTTCTTATATTGCTTTCGGTTTTTCTATGGTTTATGGCGTATAATGCAGTAACTACTGCTTTTTCGCGTTATTGTGTAAATATATGGGGTGCAGACCTTGGCACGTCCTCTAGTTATCTTTTAACAGCAACCGTAGCGGCAATAGCGGCTTTTGTTCCGCTAGGTTTTCTTTCGGCTAAAGTAGGAAGAAAAAGCACCGTTTTAATCGGTATTATTATGATGACCGTTTGCTATTTTATCGCTATATTTTTAAGAACTCAAACTCCTATAATGTACTTTATTTTTGGTGTAGTAGGTATAGGTTGGGCGGCAATAAACGTTAACTCTTTCCCGATGGTTGTTGAAATGAGCAGTGGCGCCGATGTTGGAAAATACACAGGTTTTTACTATACTTTTTCAATGGCGGCGCAAATTACAACTCCATTACTTTCGGGACTTTTAATAGACAAATTAGGCTTTGGCTATAACGTGTTATTCCCTTATGCCGTGGTATTTTCAGTGCTATCCTTTGTAACAATGTCTATGGTAAAACACGGCGACCAGAAACCGCAAAAAACCAAATCTATACTAGAAAACTTCGACGTGGAGGAATAGTATGATTTGTTTGTTGATAATAGTAGTTTTTGTGCTTTTTATGTGGCTTTTTCTTATTTGTCCCTCTTTTAGAAAACATAAAGCGAGGGAAGAATTAAGGGGTAAATACGTAGCCCATCGGGGTTTGCACACAGTAGACCCCGAGATATACGAAAACACCATAGAAGCGTTTTTGTATGCTGCAGATAAAGGGTATATTATAGAAAATGACATACACCTTACTAAAGACGGCGAAGTTATTATTTTCCACGATGATAGTCTTCTTCGTATGTGCGGTGTGGACAAAGAAATAGAAGACCTTACCTTAAAAGAAATAAAGGGATATAAAATAAAAGATAAGTTTGAAATTCCTACCTTGCGCGAGTGTTTAAATGCAGTTAATGGGACTGTGCCGTTGCTTATCGAATTCAAGGCTAATTTTAAAAACTATAAAAAACTTTGCGAAAAGGCTAACGAAGAATTAAAAAATTATAGTGGTAAGTATTATGTTCAATCCTTTTATCCGCTAGTGCTCAATTGGTATAAAAAACATAGACCTGATGTTATGCGCGGACAACTCTCAACCGCCTTTTTGGGTGAGGAACTTTATAAAAGACTAGCGGGTGCTTTGCTTTTTAACTTCCTCTCTCGCCCCGATTTTATATCTTATGAGCATACCCACAAAAACAGGCTCAATCGTAAAATTTGCACCTATCTTGGCGCTTACCCTGTTGGTTGGACGTTTGCCAATCAGAGTGAAATAGATAATTCTAAAGAAGATTTTTGTACATATATTTTTGAAACCTTTATTCCAAGAACATAATTTTTATGTAAATCGTCAAAATTTAAAAAAACTAGTATTTTTTTGTGATTTTCTATTGCAAAAAAGCGTTTTTTTGTGGTATACTTTATAAGTATTAAAAGCAAAGGTTCATTCGGTATATTTTATTTGGAGGTTTAATAATATGAAAAAACTTTACGAAGGCAAAACCAAGGATGTTATGTTAGACGAGGCTACCAACATTGTGCATCTTTTCTTCAAAGATAGCGCAACCGGTGAAAACGGCGTTTTCGACCCAGGTTCAAACTCTGTTGGCGGTTCTGTAGAAGGTAAGGGCAAGGTTGGCCTTGCAGTTTCTAGCTATTTCTTCGAGCTTATGGAGAAAAATGGTATTCCTACCCACTATTTAGGTTCTGACATTGAGCAAGGTCTTATGAAGGTTCGCAACCTTACAGTTCCAAGACTTGAGTTTGTTGTTCGTTACTTTACTGCAGGTAGCATGTGCCGTCGTTTCTCTTTAGAAGAGGGTATTCCTTTCAATCCTCCTTATGCTGAAGTAACCTTGAAAGATGACGAGCAGGGCGACCCACTAATTACAGACCGTCTTTGCCAGATGAAAGGCATCTTAAAAGAGGGGCAGTATGATGAGGCTTTAGATGTTGTATCAAGAGTTGGCGAAGTTCTAAAGGTTGAACTTAAAGAAATGGGTCTAACTCTTATCGACTTCAAAATTGAGGTTGGTTATGATGAAACAGGCAAAATCTTCGTTGCAGACGAAATTACTCCTGACATCTGGCGCGTTCGCGACGAGAATGGCAACATTCCTAACCAAATCGATTGCGCAAAAATCATCCTTGATAAAATCAGCAAATAATAATATTAAAAATCACAACCACCCAACTAATATTGGGTGGTTGTTTTATATTATATTATTTTTTCGGTATTTAGAGGGAGGAACGCCGTAAAAACTTTTAAACATTCTGTAGAAATCCGATGTAGAACTGTACCCTAAACTGTCCGAAATCTCGGCAATAGACTGTTCACTTCGAAGCAAAAGTTCTTGGGCAATTTCACTACGAAGTCGATTGCGGTAGGCAATTGGCGGTATGCCATATGAGGTAATGAATTGCCTACGTAATTGACTTTCACTTAGGTGGCAGATTTGTGATAATTCCTTGGCGGTTATATCTTCGTTGTAATGCAAGGTTATGTAGTCAGCAACCTCTTTTATGCTTTGTTTTCTTGCGGTTTTGACACCTACTTTTTGATGCCTTTTGGTGTCTTTAAACCAGTCGCTTGCCTCTAGCAGTAGCGCCGATAGCAAAAGACCTACAAGTAAATCTTTTTTGTCTTGTTCGCCACTTATAACGTCGGTCAGTCTCTTAAAGGCCATGTGGGCTTTTGGAAACTCGGTAGCCCTAACAACAGTAGGTATAGCACTTGCGGTGTTTGATAGATTCTGCTCTCGTTGCTCTAAAAAATCATATATACGCTCTGCTTTGTAATATAAAAAACGGCATAAACACGGCTCGTTTTTGTTTAGTGAACGTGAATAGTGTCGACTTTGGGGTGGTATGAAAATAATATCTCCGCTTGAAATAGAAACAAATTTCCCGTTTGATAAAAATAATCCTTTACCCTTTAAACAAATACCTATTTCATACCTTGAGTGGTAGTGTAGTTTTGGGAAATTTTCAAAATAGGGTAGTGCAACTGCCTCTTTGTCGTAATATAGGTCTGCATTATCTTTGGCAGGCAGTGGGTCATAGTGGGTTTCATATTGTTTTGTTTTATCTATAAATGCGTGTTTTTGCATTATTTTTGCGCGCCTTTCATATAGATTTTATGATAAACAACTATTATACTTTAAATATAGCATAAAAATTTTCAATTGTAAACTGCTAAATTTGGAGGAATTATTATGTATCAACTGAACCTTAAAAATCTAAATATCGGGGTCGATTTTGAAGGTGGCAAGATAGCCTCTTTAAATCTCAATGACAAAGAGCGAATTATGGGCGAGCAACCCTTGTTCCGTATAAGGCTTCGTAATGAAAATGCGGAAAAAATCATACTAACCACCTTTGATGCATCTAACTGTGATGCTAACGAAAATACTGCTACATATAGCGGTTTTAACGGCTTTGATGGTATGAGCGTTACCGTAAAATTAGAGGATACCAATGGCGATGCAGGTTGGTATATTTCTGTTACTCCTGCTAGCGAAGAATATTTAGTTGAGTGGGTTGATTTCCCATTCGTAACCCTACCAAAACTAGTTGATAATAATAAAAACGGCGACGGTGGTAAACTTCTAATGCCGTTTAACGAGGGTATGCTTGTTTCAGATTCAACAGGTCGCGAGTATGCTGAAATGCCATACCGCGATGCCGAGTATCCATCTTGTGGTAACTATAATATTTTCCCGAATATGCACTGCTCACAAATGATGGCTTATCTATTCGACGATGCAGGTCTTTACTATGCCGCACACGATGAGAAGCGCGGTGTAAAAGGTCTAGATTACTTTGAATTAGACGATGCTATTGTGTTGCAAATGCGCTTGTTCTGTGGTGCGAATTACGGCGAAACCTTCTCAACCGATTATCCCGTAGTAATGGCGGCAGTTGGCTCATCTTGGGAATCTGCTGCAGAAAAATACCGCGAGTGGTTCGAGGTAACACTTCCAAAAAGAGTTAAAAAAGTTCTCGAAAACCCCGATTTGCCCGAGTGGTATAAGGATGCACCTCTTATCGTTTCTTATTGTGTAAGAGGTATTCACGATATGGACGAAATGTATCCAAACGCACTTTATCCATACACCAATGCTTTGCCATTGATTAACGAAATCAAAGAGGCTACAAATAGCCGTATTTTAACCCTTTTAATGCACTGGGAGGGTACGGCCCCCTGGGCACCGCCTTACGTTTGGGAGCCTTACGGAAGCCTAGAAAACTTCAACGAATTTAAGGATACTTTGCACAAAAATGGCGACCTTTTAGGCGTTTACTGTTCAGGTTTTGGCTACACAATTCAAAGCAACTTAATAGCCGAATATAATATGCAAGAAGAGTATGACAAACGCGAATTATGGCGCGGTATGTGTGCAGGTCCTGACGGCAAGGTTGAAATCAGTAATATCTGCACAGGTCAACGCTCGGGTTACGATATTTGCCCTGCTTCCGAGGTTGGTCGCGAACTACTCAAAGAAGCCTACGTGCCACTATTTAAAAGCGGTGTAGACTATGCTCAAATTCTAGACCAAAACCATGGCGGCGGTCAGTATTTCTGTTATAGTAAAGAGCACGGACATCCTGCAGGTCCTGGCGCTTGGATGACCGAGAACATGCAGGATATGCTAGGCGAGTGGAACGATATGGCACCTAATATGCTGTTTGGTTGTGAATCTGCCGCGGCAGAGCCATTTATCGGCAGTTTGCAGTTTAGTGATAACAGATTCGAGGTAAACTATAAACTTGGTAAGCCTGTGCCACTACACGCTTATATTTATCACGAGTACCTACGTAACTTTATGGGTAATCAAGTTGCTTGTCCGTTTAGAACTGACGTTGATACCTTGCGTTATCGTATTGCATATTCATTCTCTGCAGGCGACTGTATGACCTTGGTGTTAACACCAAACGGCGACCTTATGACACATTGGGGCACAAGAGATTTCGTAAATTCGCCTGATAAAGCAAAAACCTTACGTATGATTAAAAACTTGACCGCTTTCTATAAAGAAACCGCAAAAGATTATCTATATGCAGGTAAAATGATAGAGGGTAAATCGTTCGAGTGCAACGAAATTTATCTAGAGTTTAATGACAAAAAACGTGGTATAAACCTACCCGAAATTCTATCTTCCGCTTGGGAAAGCAAAGATGGCAAAAAGGCTCAAATCCTTGTTAACCCGCACGATTATGATGCAACCTGTAAACTAGACGGCAAGGAAATAACCATTCCCGCTATGGACGCTGTACTAGTAGAAATCTAATAATAAAACCGCAACCTCTCGGAGTTGCGGTTATCTTTTTGCAATGTTGAGTTAGCGAGAGTTCTCGCAAAGGTTAAAAGATAAAAATAAAGCACCGCAAAAGCGATGCTTTATTTTTGGCGGAGAAGGAGAGA
>JAZNBX010000015.1:0-26034 GCA_045587265.1 Acutalibacteraceae bacterium
AATTACGACTTCGATTTTTTCAGTTGTTGCTTATGCAGATAGTAAAATTGAAAACGTGTATTATGTTAGTGATATAAATAAATTAAATTTTAATTGTAATATACCAATTCATTATGATAATGATAACATTGAATTAAAAAGCGTAGGTGTAAATCAAACTAAAAAGCAGTGCTATGACGTTGAGGTTAAGGCCTTTGGCGTGTTTCCTGTTAAAAACACAAGCGTAAATATTACAGAAGAGAAAATGGTAGATGTTCTTGGGACGCCATTTGGAATTAAATTATACACAAATGGTGTTTTAGTTATCAGTACTAATGCGTTTTCTAGCGGGAGCCTAGAGTGTTGTCCCGCCGAAGATAGCGGAATTAAAGCGGGGGATTACCTAATTTCTATAAATAATAAAAAGGTTCTATCTAACAATGATGTTGAAAAAATAGTTTTAAAAAATGAGGATAAACCTTTAAATATAGTATTTAGCAGAAATGGACAAAAACTCTTTGCTACCATTACTCCAAAAATTTCCGATAAAGACGGTAAGTACAAGATAGGTATGTGGGTAAGAGACAGTTCTGCAGGTATAGGTACTTTAACGTTTTATGATGGTACTACAAGTACGATTGCAGGTTTAGGGCACGGACTTTGTGATAGCGATACTACAAAACTTCTATCGGTTGGTGATGGCTCAATAGTTCCTGCCGAGATAGTGTCTTTGGAGAAAAGCAGTAAATCCGCTTCTGGTGAACTTTGCGGACGCTTTTTAAGTGGTACGTATACAAATAATATTAGTAATACTAATAGCGGAATTTATGGCAAATCTGATAATGTATATGCAAGATATCAAACATTACCTTTAGCAAATCATGCAGAGATTATAGAAGGAAAAGCGCAAATACTAACAACAATAGATGGCACTACACCAAAACTATATGATTGTAAAATTATTGAAATAAAGAAAAATTCGGATACAAAAAATTTAGTTATAGAAATTACTGATGATGAACTAATCAGTAAAACAGGCGGAATCGTGCAGGGTATGAGCGGTAGTCCGATTATCCAAAATGGCAAACTCATAGGCGCGGTTACCCACGTGTTTCTTGAAGATTCAACCAAAGGCTACGGAATATTTGCAGAGAATATGCTAGAAACAAGTCAAATAATTACTATCGATGATGTTTTTAATAATGCATCATAAAAATAAAGCACTACCTAATCATTTTTAGGTAGTGCTTTAGGCTATGCTTTTGTAATTTTTCTGTATTCAGAAGGGGAGTAATTAGTGCTTTTTTTGAAAAAATGATTGAAACTTCTTACGCTTTGGAAGCCACTTTCGTACGCTATGTTTGTAATATTCAAGTCGCTTTCTTCTAATAATCTGATTGCAGTTTCAAGGCGATAAATGTTAATAAATTCAGTAAAGGTCATATTAAATGTGTTTCTAAAATATCTGGACATATAGTTGTAATCATAGCCTAATTCGGTGGAAACGTCTGACAACGTAATTTTTTTGTTATGATTTTTTTTAATAAATTCGTCTATACCTGATACCGTTTGTAAACTCATTTGATTATATTTTACAAGTTCTACATTTTTCAAATATTCATCGCAAATTGCATATAGACAAGATTTTAGTGTATATGTAGATAATTCGTTTTTGCTATATATTAGTTTTTTATTGATATAGTTATCAATAGTTTCTTCGCAGGTAAAATTAAATCCTGTGCCTTTCTTACCTGAAATCTCTTTCATAAATAGTCGAACATATTCTTCAGAAAACACTAAAACCCAATACTGAGTATTCTTTTCGGGAACATAACTATGTATATCGTAAGGAAGACATAATCCATATTCTCTTTTTTTTAATGTATAATTGTTACCATTAACACAACAATTAACTGAGCCATTTATTACATAAATCAGTTCAAGATTTTTGTGAATATGATTATCCCAAATTTCATCGGTGTAAAAAAAGGCATTGTAATTATAATATGATAGTGAGTTTTGAGGTTGATGAAAAATCATAAAATTCTCCTAAAAAGATAAATTATTGCTTATATTATACAATATTTATCCGCAATTTGTCAATTAAATGTAGTATACTGTAATTAGATAGGAGTGGTTTTTTATGAATAAATCATTATATAATTTTGTATTAAACAAAGAACATCATCAGCATAGACATAGTGTTGACTGGGATTTAGCTATCGAATACTCTAAAAGTAACGTAAGCCCTATTGAACGTATGTCTGATAGATTTGAACGTTTGTGTAATGAAGAAAGAGCTGTAATTCTACCTAATGAGCAAATTGTTTTTCTGCGTACCGTTAGCAACCTTCCTGATGTATTCACAAGTGATGAATGGGAGAATATCCGCTCAAAACATTACATACACGAATTAGGATATATTTCAAATTTATCGCCTAATTATTATGATACAATTTCTGTTGGCTTGCTTAAAAAAAGAGAGACTGCAGACGAGTACGGCAAGCGTGCTATTGACAATATAATTAAGTTGTCGGATAAGTATTTGGAAGAAGCGATTAGACAAGGAAGAGAAGACGTAGCCGAAGTTCTTAAACAAGTGCCAAGGTATCCTGCTCGCAATTTCCGTGAAGCGTTGCAGTTTTTCAGAATTTTGCACTTTGCACTTTGGTTAGAAGGAAATTATCATAATACCATCGGTAGATTTGATAGATATATGTATCAATATTTGAAAAATGATATTGATAGCGGCGTTCATACTAGAGAGTCGGCACTTGAATTATTAGAAGATTTTTTCTTGTCGTTCAATAAAGACAGTGATATTTATGTTGGTGATCAACAAGGCGATAATGGCCAAAGTATGATGCAAGGCGGTATCGACGAAAACGGCAACGACATATTTAATTTGTTGTCTGAACTCTGCTTAGAAGCGTCAAGAAACAATAAAATGATTGACCCTAAAATTAATTTAAGAGTATCTAAAAACACCCCGATTGAAAGATTTGTTGAGGCTACTAAACTTACAAAGGCCGGATTAGGATTTCCGCAATATTCTAACGATGATATTGTAATCCCCGCACTCGAAAAAATCGGTTATAGCCATAACGATGCGGTTAATTACACGGTTGCGGCTTGTTGGGAGTTTATTATTCCAAATGTTGGTACAGATATTGCTAATATAGCAGCATTATCATATCCTAAAGCCGTTGATTTGGCATTACATAAAAATCTTAATAACTGCCAAACCTATAATGAGTTTTATGATTGCGTTAAAGCAGAAATTCAAAATGAATGCGATAATATTTGTGACAACATAAAAGACGTATGGTTTGTACCATCACCATTTATGAATGTATTGATGGACTGTGGTTGCTACGACAAAGGCAAATACAATAATTTCGGAATACACGGCACGGGTATTGCAACGGCTGCAGATAGTCTGGCGTCAATAAAAAAATATGTATTTGAAGAAGGTTCTATAAGCAAAGAAGAACTTATAAACGCCGTTGATAATAATTTCGAAAACGCGCCCGAACTTTTACACAAATTAAGATATCAAGCGCCTAAACTTGGTAATAATGATGACTTTGTTGATGATATTGCTACCGAGTTGCTTGACACTTTTGCAGACGCGTTAAAGGGTAAGGTTAATTGTCGTGGTGGTATTTATCGCGCAGGAACAGGTAGTGCAATGTTTTATCTTTGGCATGCAAATGAAATAGGCGCTTCGGCTGACGGCAGACTAGAAAAAGAAGCGTTCGGTACTAATTATTCGGTATCGCTATTTGCTAAGGTAAAGGGACCTGTTTCGGTTATTGCTTCTATGACAAAGCAACATTTTGAGAACGCTATAAATGGTGGTCCGTTAACCCTTGAATTCCATCAAAGCGTATTTGCTAGCGATGATGGGGTAGAAAAAGTTGCAAGTTTGGTTAAAAACTTTATCGAAAGAGGCGGTCATCAGTTGCAACTTAATACTGTTAATCACGAAACATTATTAGATGCACAAAAGAATCCACAAAATTATAGACAGTTGGTTGTTAGAATTTGGGGTTGGAGCGCATATTTTGTAGAGTTAGATAAAGAATATCAAGACCACGTAATTTCTCGTCAAGCGTATTTAGTATAAGAATATGAATGGATATATTTTTGATATTAAAGAAATGGCGGTGCACGACGGGCCCGGCATAAGAACTACTGTTTTCTTCAAAGGTTGTCCCTTGCGTTGCGCATGGTGTCATAATCCTGAAGGTCTAACTACCAAGCCGCAGCTAATGTATAAACGAACTATGTGTACTGGTTGTAACAACTGTTTGCACTCCTGTGAACACGACGAGTGTAAACAGTTTAAGCGTTGTATATATCGTTGTCCTAATAATTGCCTTGAAATTGTTGGCAGAACTGTAACCGCCAAAGATTTATCTAGTGAACTAATAAAAAACGCCGAGGTACTTGGTAACACTTTTGGAGGCTTTACCTTTTCCGGTGGTGAACCGTTTGCACAGATAGATTTTCTTAATGAACTTATAGGTTATTTGAACGGTTATAATCTTTGTATAGAAACTAGCGGGTATGTAGATAGTGATATTTTTAGGTCTGTAATAAATAGGTTAGATTATATTATTATGGATATTAAACTTGCAGATTCCGAATTGCATAAAAAATACACTGGTGTTGATAATAAGGTCATTATTGAAAACTTTAAAATTCTTAAAGCGTCAGGAAAACCTTACATAATTCGCACCCCACTAATTCCAAACGTAACCGATACAGATGAAAATCTATTGGCGATTAAACAGTTAATCGGTAATAGTGAATGGGAACAGTTGCCATTTAATGCAGCGGCAGGTGCCAAGTACGATATGCTAGGGTTAAAATGGACATTTTAATTATTATTTTTTAGCAAAGTATATAATTAAACATAAATAATTAAAGCATCGCAAATTTTGCGGTGCTTTTTTCTTATAAAAGACTTGACAGGTTGATAAAATAGAAATAAAATAGAGAGGTAAATATTTACATATTTAGGGGATGTTCTTAGTGAATAGTATGGAAACAAGTCCATACCAAAAAAAGATTTTAACTATTCCTAATATTATGTCTTTTTTTAGGTTGGTGCTAATTCCAATAATCGTTTACCTTTATGTAGTAAAAGAGAATTATTTGTGGACCTTAATTTTTCTTTTGGTTTCGGGCGCTACAGATATAGTAGACGGTTTTATTGCAAGAAAATTTAATATGATTAGTAACTTTGGTAAAGCCATTGACCCGATTGCTGACAAATTAACTCAACTTGCACTTCTTTGTTGCTTGCTATTTAGATTTAACTATATGATAATACCAATAGTTTTAATGGTAATTAAAGAGGTTGCATCGGGTATTACTTGTTTGGTTTCTATTAAGAAAACAAAGGAAGTAAATAGTTCGGTGTGGCATGGCAAACTTACAACAGTATCACTATATTCTATGATAGCGGTTCATCTTATATGGTTTAGCATACCAACATCATATTCTTTAGTATTTGTAGGTGTATGTGTTGGTATGATGCTTATGTCGTTTATAATGTATGTTAATGCTAATCTAAAACAAATTAAAAACGCTAATAAATAAATTAAAAGGCTACTCGTTTGAGTAGCCTTTTGTGTTATTTTACATTAATAACAACGTCTGCATAAATGCTTGGGTCGTTTTTAAGTGATGCTTTTACCGCAATCATAGTGCCTGATTTTGCTTTTTTATCGGCGGTGTATTTACCGGTGTTATCTACACTGCCTTCTTTTCCGTTAGCACAATCAATAGACCATTCAAGCGAATCTCCGTCATCTACATTAATTAACATAGCGTTGAGTTGAACGCTTTCGCCTGCATCAATAGTATGCATAACGGTATCATAAGCAATCTGTTTATATGGTTTAATCGTTGTGTACATAACCGCTTGATATTCTCCGTCAATCTCATCGGTAATAATATCGCAAGGGTCAATTGTTTTATCGCATAGCGGAATAATTGCATTTCCGTCAAAAACGATTGACTTTTTAAATACGTGGCGGTATATTGGTTTACTTATGTGTTTAGCAAGGTCAATACTTAGTAAACGACCTTCAGAATTTTCATTTGACTCAACAAGCACTGTTACATCGTTGTCTGAGGTCCATGCCGCTGCCCTTAAATCGTTATAATCACAGGGGATAGCAACCGAGTTAGAGTGGTTTGGTATGTATCTCATTTGTAGTGCGGTTTCGTAAAATGAACTATTAACCTTGTTAATATCTTCTGGAACAAAATGCCATAGGTCAATGGAATTGTTCATTATAAAACTGCAAGGGTCGGTTATGTGCATACCGGACATTGTCCAAAGTAATGCACCAGAATATCCCGAATTATGAACTGCCATTGAATATGCTACATGGCTGCAATCCCAGGTCATATCAGGGTGACGAACACCATATTCTGAAATTACCATTTGTTTTCCTGATGCTTCTTTGTTGTGTCGCGCAAAGAAATTTATCAACTCATCGTAGGTGTAATCATATCTGTGTTGGGTGATTTTTCTAACGTGGTCGCCAAGTTTATCTGCGGTCATTGCTGTCCATTCCCATTGCATTCCGTCAGGACCTGATTGCTCGGAACCCCAAGGCTCAATGTAATCGTACATACCGTCTAGAATTAACTGTTCCATTACTCTGCGGTACATTTTAACGTAATATCCCATAGCATCACCGTCAGGAACGTAGAAATCATTTCCACAGTAAATACTATAGTTAGCCTCGTTATAAAACGTTAAGTATTTTATATTGGTGTATCCGCGGTTAACGATAAGTTCTTTTAAGGTGTCGCTACAACATTTTGCAAAACTATCCAAATCAGCCGGTGCGCTATTCCACGGCGCCATGTCGTTTTTAAGGTTGAACCAAGAACAAACCTCTTTGGATGCCTTCCAACCGAAATTTAATTCAATCTCGCTTCCTGCTTGTAAAAATACATCTAGATATTTATAAACCGACTGCATTTTTTTACTATCAAAATCATAAATACCATTTTCATAATTTTCTTTTGTTGTAATTAGCCAATCGGGTTGAAACCACAATCTAACAACGCTTGGTTTGGTTTTGATTATGCGGGCCTTTTCAAAAGCCCAATGCACATCGTTGTAGCCACTTTCCATCGCTTCGGGCATAAATGCCATTGGTAAGCAGTTAACACCAAAACCCACAAAATCATTATTTAAAATATTGCTATTTTCAATTTTTAGGTTTCTGCTTTTGCTAGTTGCAACAATTTGGTCTATAAAACCATAATCGGTTTCAAATTCCAAGCCAATATATGTATTTTTATCTGTTGAATCAACGAACAACGAAGCGGCTGCAACGTCTTTCCTTGAGCAGTGCAATGGTATAACGTCGTAGTCATAGTTATTGCTATCGTCCCAAATGGTTTCTTTATCGTTGCTTAGATAGATTTTACAATTTTCAAGTGCTGAATGTGAGCCGACAAAACCAATTGTTGAAACCTGTATAGGCATATTTAGTTTGAAAATATATTTTGTAGGTGATGTTAAATTAACTCTGCAGGTTTCATCAAAACAGATTCCGTCGGTTAGATATGACAAATTAGAACTGTAACTACCAACAACGTTAGGAATAGTACCTTTTATGAAGTTGTAATCGAATTTTTTTGATGAAAAGGTTAATTGCTCTGTTAATTTGTGATTGTATAGCGCAATCGTAGAAATTCTTATTATTTCATCAGTAGGGTTGGATTTCAAGATTTTAACAGCGAAATATCTAGCATTATAATCCTCTAAATCAAAAATTTGGTCGCAGTGATTCCTCAAAGCATTTTTCGTCCATAAGTTGTTGTTATTATAGTTTACAATTTTATTTTCGTCATTAAAAAGGTTTTCAAATGCATCCGAAGCATATAATTCATATTCGCTTAGTGTGTAATCATCAATTCCGTTATGGAATCCACTAATAAAAATCCTATCAATTTGTTTACTTTCGCCCAAATCGTATATCAATATAGCAGAAGGACATTCAATATCAATGTGCCCTGTAATTGGGTTAGGATTAAATTTTTCAATTATGTGAATGTACGATTCATCCTCGGCTCCGACCCATTTGATTTTACTAAAAATTTTATCGTTGTGGTCTAATATAACAGGCTTTATTCCCGTTAATAAGTTATGGCCACATAGTTCTAAAAAACTTAGGTCAGAATAGTCATTTCTAATTAAGCATTTTTTCATAAGGACACCCCTAATCTATTTATTATTATATCTAAGATTAACGATTAAGTAAATGATTTTTTTGCTTTTTCATAAAATTTGATATGCATCGTACTAAGTTTCTGAATTATCTTGACTTTTCATAATGAGTTATATATAATAGTTAAGTCAAATATTTATGTCGAGGTGTGGCTCAGTTTGGTGGAGCGCTGCGTTCGGGACGCAGAGGTCGCAGGTTCGAATCCTGTCACCTCGACCAAAAAAATCCCAAGGAGTATTTTCCTTGGGATTTTTATTTTATTAAAAGAATAGTTTGCGTTCAAATGCTTCACGAGCGTTACTGTCTATGCCCAGATAAATTAGCAATCCACCAATAAGGAATAGAACTATTAGCGGATAAATAGACCAGCCAATAAAGGTTACTCCGAACGTCTTATGTATTAGGTATTCGATTAAAAGCATATATCCACCTAAAAAGATAAACGTTCCGCCAAATATATATAGTCTGCCTCTTTTGACATACTTGATAAGGGTGGTAACGGCAGAGGCTATTAAACATAGCCCTGTAATAATTGGTAATGCGAAGCCCCAATACCAAGTGCCGTTTGTTGCAAAATTTATGTAAAATAAATATAGCGCTTGTGCTACAAAACTGCACGGAACAAAGATTACCGGATTAGGTTTTTTGAACCATAGCGGAAGCGCAAAAGAAACATAACTTACTGCTAACGCGCCTGCCACGTAACCACACCAATCTATTTTACCATCTAACTGCATATCGGTAAAGAAACTTAACACTATCGGTATTAAAAATACGATAATAATTGCACCACCAAGTGCTTTAAAGCCATTACTGCTTTTGGGCATTTTATTACTTGGGTACAATTTTCTGCTAGGTTCTTTTGTAATCTCCGAATGATAAACAACTGTATTACACAACGGACATTTGTTTTCTGTATCTTCAAGTTTTACACCACAATTTATACAATACATAATAGTTTACCTCTCATTTTGGTTGCTTTCAACTGTTGCCTTTACACCTAAACTTTGCAATACTGCAAAAAAGTGTCGTTCTAATTCAGCGTCTTTGATGTTTCGAATGAAGTTTATATAAATAGTATCATTAAACGATAACATACCGCAGTTGTACGGTGCCGCTGCTTGAACACCAAGAATAAAATCAAAACGTTCTATGTAGGACGCCATATTTTCGGGTACTGTTACCTTGCCGATATTAGAAAGTGTAAGGCAAGATTTCTTTTCTCCAACGCTATCAAAAATCGCTTTCATAACAGCATTTTTTAGGGGCAGGGGAATTAGCCTGACTAGTGGATTTCGCTCGTCATTAACATTGGTAGCAATAACGCAACTCATGTGCTTTTTAGTAAATTCTGTTCCCATTTTATGCTTTATAATTTCGCAAATTTCTTCAAGTGAATATTCTCCTAATCTTGGGTCTATTTCTGGGGTTGTGTACATGGCAAAATTTCGCAAAGTTTTGCTTCCGTATAGATTGCGCAAATTTACGGGTATCAGTAACTTTATTAGTTTCTGTCGCTTAATTGATGGAGTCTTTTCGTTTTGAAGATTTAATGTTGCTAACATCATAATAGCGCTCATAAACACAGTTAATGTTGAGTTATATTTATGAGCAAGGTCTAATATTTCTCTAACCGATAATTTGAAACAGGTGAGATTTAAAAAGCCGTCTTTTTGTTTTTCTCCATACATATGCCAAGCATTTGTATCCTTACGGCTTAAAGGTACGTTTCCTGCATTTTTTTGAAAGCAGTCTTCTAATTCTTCTTCAGTGGGCTGTGCTTTACGGTCCAGTATGCCACATTCAAGAGGAATTGTAATGTTGTACTTTTGTTCTAGATATTCGGCAACGAGATTTTTTAAAAATATTAGTGCACCTGTGCCATCGGTTAAGGAATGAAAGAATTCTACCGCGATGCGATTGTTATGCACAATTATACGAAAAGCACATTTTCGCATTTCGTTTTTACTCATAAAAGTAAGCGGATAACTGTATTCTTCTTTAATTTCGGGTGCTTTTTCTACCTGTTGCAGATAATACCAAAAGGCTCCTTTGCGTAGTCTCGCGGCGATAGAAGGGAAGCGCTTTACTACTATTTCCAATGCAGATTTTAATGTATTTATATCAACGTCTTCATATAGCGTAACAGATTGTCTAAATACGTTGCTCCAGTTTTTCCTTCTTGCAGCAGGATAAATTTTTGCAGCGTTATCTAAACGAACCCAACGCAATTTATTATTATTATTTTTCATAAGCATTTAGTTCTTAAAGAATGCAACCGCAACTGCGTTAGGACCTGCATGGGTGCCGATAACGCTGCCAACGATTTCATAGCGAATGTTTTCAAGATTTCCATCCCAAATGTGCTTGCTATCTTCAATGTATTTTATCAGTATAGCATCGGAAATACCTGTGTATCCAAGCAAAATGGGTTTTGTGAAGTCAACACCGCCTGCTTTTGTGATTTCTTCAACTAAAAGATTATTGCCCATTTTAGAACCTCTTGCTTTGCCTAAAATATTTATAACGCCTTTGTCTATCGAAACTACGGGCTTAATGTTTAGAACACCGCCAACCATAGCGACTGTTTTAGAAACACGGCCGCCTTTTTTAAGATATTCAAGTGTATCAACAAGAGCAACTACAAGTATTTTTTTCTTTTCTTCGTTAAGTACGTCGAAGATTTCTTTAGCACTCATTCCCGAATCAAGCAAAGCAAAGGCTCGTTCTACTAAAATTGCACTACCAATAGCCGCGCTTTCACTGTCTATTATAAAAATATTCTCATAATCTTCGGCTGCAATGGTTGCGCTTTGATAAGTGCCTGAGAGTTTTGAAGATAAAGTGATTACAATAGCGGCTTCGCCTGCTTCTTTCGCTTTGTCAAATTCCTTAATAAAAGCGTCAGGTGTTGCTTGGCTTGTTGTAGGAAGTACGTCACTTTCGATTAGTTTATTATAAAATGTTTTTTTATCAATACTAACCCCATCAATATATTCTTCATTGTTGAAATGAACGGTGAGAGGTACAACATGCACACGTTCTTTATATTCAGGTGTTAAATCCGCAGTTGAATCGACAATAATTCTTGTTTTCATAATAAAATCTACTTTCTATAAATTATTTTTGTTTGCTACTAATTCTATGCTATTACTAATGATGGACAGAGAGCGATAAAATTCATTTCTTTCTTCGTTTGAAAGACCTACGCTGATTTCGTCAAGAACAAAATTTATTTTGTCTGCAATTTTTTTGCCTACTAATTCTCCTTTTTCTGTCAACAGCAGGGGACTTTTATATTTTTTAGCATTATCTAACTTGCAAGAAATAAATCCATTTTTCTTTAGATAATCAATTGCTCTCGAAATTGTTGCTTTATCTTCTTCGCATTTTTCGCAAAGTTCGGTTGCGGTAATTTTTTCCGTTATATAAATAAAATACAAGCAAGATACGTGCGCACTTCTAAGATTATATTGGGACATCTCTTGGTTTTTAATTTTTCTTATATTTCGGCTAATTCTGTTAATTAGTACAGTAAAAGTTTCAAATCTTTCGTTCATATAAGCCTCCTAAAAAGCTAAATTGTTGATTTTTCAACTTTTGCAGTATATCATAAAATTGTTGAAATGTCAACGATGTTTCGTGCTGTCAATAAAAAAGTGGTAAGGGAAATTCCTTACCACTAAAATATTATTTTGTTATATCGGTATAACATTCGCTTTTGGTTGTTAAACCTTTTTCCTTTAGCTTTTTGGTAACATACTTATTAATAATGTTGTAAATGATTGCAAATGTAGGTGCGCCTATAAGCATACCTATTAAACCGAAGAATCCGCCAAAAAGCATTATTGAAAATACAACCCAGAATGATGATATTCCTAGACCACCGCGCAATATTCTAGGACCGATTACATTACCGTCTAATTGTTGCAATACTAATATCATTAGTAAGAATACTATCGCTTTTATAGGTGTGTGTAGGAATATTAAAATCGCACTTGGAATTGCACCAATAAATGGTCCAAAGAAGGGGATGATGTTGGTTACTGCAACGATAAAACTAATTAGTAGAGCGTAAGGCAGACCGAGAATTAGCATTGCAATAAAACAAATTATTCCAATAATTAGTGAGTCTAAAAGTTTGCCAACTATAAAACTTGTAAATATTTTATGACTTTGCTTTGCAGTTAAAACTACTTCGTATACGGTTTCCTTTCTAAACATAACACATAGAAGTTTTTGGGCAATTCTTTTGAAATGGTCTTTGCTGTTAAGTGCGTAAAACGAAACAATCAAACCGACAAATACACTTATGAAGATATTATATATACCTTTCATGCCTGAGGCAAATAGAGCAGCAGTAGTTTCAAAAGACTTGAAGAGGTCTTCGCTAAAAAGTTTTTCTATTGATGTTGTGAGTCTGCTTTGAATATTTACTGCTATATCTTCAGGAATACGTTCTGATAGCCAATCAAAAGCGATCTTGATTTTCTGCGGCATATCAGTAGTTAATTCTGTAATACTTGAAATAACGTTAGGGATTATTATCAAAAGAATTACCGTTACTACTGCAACGCCGAATAATATCGATAGTAATATGCAGAAGTATTTAGAGATTCGCAATGCCTTTTCCTTGTTCTTGGCTTTCTTTGTAAAGAGCGGATCGAATCTCTTTTGTAGCCATATGAATACTGGATTTAGTACAAATGCAATAATCAAGCCTGTAAGGATAGGTGCGATTATATTTAGAAATTTTGTAATAAAATATTTGATTTCTGCAAGATTACCAATTAAATAGTAAAGCAAAATACAAGCCGCTATTGTTATAAAAGCAGTTACGCCGTATGCTTTGCATTTAAGTATTAAATCGTTTCCGTACTTAGATTTTAATTTTTCATTCATAATTAAATCTCACTTGTTAATTTTTTAATAAAATCATCAATATTTTCGTCGGTGCTAAAATCAAATTTCTCTGGTTTTTTATATAAAACAAATTTTTCGGTGTGTTTTATAGTTTCGTTCGGTGCAACAGAGTATAGCGGACTTAGTGATTCGAATTCAAGTATAGTTTCATTGGTATAACTTTCGTAAGATGCACTAAAATCAGGATAGTTACCAAACATAGTGTGGGTATACTCTTTAGAGAATACAGCATTATTCAGAACATAATAGCCTACACCTTTATTGCAATCAACACCAATTTTAAATGCATCAGTATTACTTGGGTCTTGCTTAATTGTTATGTATCTTTCGAGTACATTGAGTCTTGGGTCGTTAAGTTTTGAATAAGGCCAAAATGTTAGATTACGGTTTGGCAATAATCCTGTATCGTTTGTATTAAGTGGTATAATCTCGATACCATTTTTTGCCATAACGGTTATTGGCCAAAGTGCAAATTCTTTAACATCGTTTGTGATATTGGTGCCGAAGTGTTCTACTAGCATTTCTGTCTTTTCTTCATCCATTGTAATTTTAAATGAAATTTGAACGCCATTTTCTGTTTGGGGTGCTTGGGTAAACGTAACGGTATTATCATTAACAGAATAGTCCACAGGTTTCATATCTGGATTATAGGTTTCGGGCAATGATTCTGGTGCAACCCAAAGTCTATGGCCACCAAGACTTTCCCAAGCAGCACCTTTATAATAATGATTATCGAACTCAACGCCGCCCATAGGTGAAAAAGCGGAGCGGTCATCTAAAAGAACATTCTCATCTCCGAGGAGTTTAAAACTAATAATTCTAGGTCCGATATCCAGAGTAACAATAGTTTCTATTTTATCATTACTAATCGAAAGGCATTTGCCATACTCTTTGTAACTCTCAACTTCATAAATTTTCAACATATTAATCCATCCTTTTAATTATTTTGTGAGTATAATCACTTTTGCATGGTTGTGAATTGTATAAAAGCGACATATATATATCGTTTCTCTCACACTCTTTATTTAAAAGCAATTCTACTTGTTTGTCAAGCGGTTTATTTGGTTTCATTGAGAAAATAAGTGGCTTTGATAAACCCTCTGAAATTTCTTTCAAATGTTTTTCGCCCATATTTGAAAATCCAAGAACATTTATATAAGGAACTTCTTTGTGCAACCAATTGCAATCAAGTTCTAAAAATGCAGATAAAACCAATCTTCTTACACGTGCTAGCGTGTATCGTTTGGTCTTGATTAAATCAAGCAAATCATTGTAGTTGTTTGCAGTAATAATGGCTTTTTGCAGTCTGTTTTCAATTCCTTCTGAAAGTTCGGGTAAATTGTTATATCCATTAAATCTTCGTAATTGGCTAATTACTGCGTTGCTGAATTTTTCATCACATAGAAATTCGTTGTTTTTAAGTGCCGTCTTATAAATGTTGCAAGCGGATGGAGGTACAAATAAATCAATGTTATCTCCGTTTTTAAGCATTTCTCGTATTTTTGATGCTGATGCTAAGTTATCTGTTACTGCAGTATCATCGTGCTCTACGCCAACACGTTTTATAGCCTGAAAATGCACGTCATAGCATAGATGCTTTGCCGCCTTAATATATTCAATCGCAAGATTATTGTTTGGAGTTTCAAGTAGTTTAGAATATTCATTACCCAACTTGTTTTCTATGGCTTGTTGTCTTGCAGATGCAAAAGTGCCTTTGAATTCTTTATTTAAAACGAATTCGTCGTTCGCGGCTAGTTTTTCTAATTTATTTAATTCGTCATTCTCGCAACCAAAAACAATATTATCAACCTTTAGTTCCTTTAATAGTGAAATTCCACCAAATGCAAAATTCTGTGCAAAAGATGTAGACCAAGGAGATGGCAGTTCAATTACTAAATCCACGCCATTTTCGATAGCGGCTCTTGCTCTTATAAATTTTGAGAAGCAAGCAGGGGTGCCACGCTCAACGTAGTTACCACTAATTATTGCTATTACACAGTCGCTAGTTCTTTTAGCAGAATCTATAATAAATTTGTGTCCGTTATGAAAAGGATTAAATTCTGCAATAATTCCCGAAACTTTCATAATTTCTCCTTGAAAAATGATGATATATGTAGTAAAATCATATTGTATGTTATTATAATACAATATTTAATAAATAAGTTCAATATTTTTCTGGAGGTAATTTATGAAAATTTTAGTTATTAACGCAGGTAGTTCTTCGCTAAAATATCAGTTAATTGATATGGAGAATGAAAACGTTCTTGCAAAGGGTAATTGTGATAGAATTGGCACTTCAGGTGTTATTAATCATAAAGCAAAGGGCGAAAGCTATAAAAAAGAAATTGCTATGCCAACTCACGTTGAAGCATTTAATGTTTTAGTATCGGCTTTAACCGAAGGCGAACTTGCAGTTATTGATAACATGGATGAGATTTCTGCCGTTGGCCATCGCGTTGTTCATGGCGGTCAGATTTTTAGCAAGTCAACCCTTATTACAGATGAAGTTATTGAGCAAATAAGTGATTTAAGCGTTTTGGCTCCTTTACATAATCCTGCAGGCGTTCTTGGAATTAAAGCGTGTATCAATATTCTTGGTAAAGATGTTCCACAGGTTGCAGTTTTTGATACTTCTTTCCATAGCACTATTCCTGATTATGCATACACTTATGCAATCCCATACGAGTATTATGAAAAATACGGTGTAAGAAAGTATGGCTTCCACGGTACTTCGCACAAATATGTAAGCAATCGTTTAGCAGAGTTAATGGATAAAGATATTAAAGATTTGAAGATTGTTACTTGTCACTTGGGCAATGGTTGCTCAATTTCTGCCGTTAAGAATGGCGAATGTGTTGACACAAGTATGGGCTTTACTCCGGTTGATGGCTTTATGATGGGTACTCGTTGTGGTACTATAGACCCATCTGTTTTAACCTTTATTGGTGAGAAGGAAAACTTGAGTTTCGAAGACATTAACAATATTTGTAATAAGAAGTCTGGTCTATTAGGTATTTCAGGCATTTCTAATGATAGCCGTGACGTTTGTGATGCAGCAGATGCAGGTAATAAACGTGCTGCACTTGCAACAACAATGCAAGAATATCAAATTTTAAAATATGTTGGTTCTTACGTTGCCGCTATGGGCGGTGCAGACGCTATTGTATTTACAGGTGGTTTGGGCGAAAACAATTCTCGTATTCGTAAAAACATCTGCGAAACACTTTCTTTCTTGGGTATTACTTGTGACTACGCTGCTAATGATTCAAGAGGCGAAGAAGTAAGAATTTCTACTGCTGATTCAAAAGTTGCTGTATATGTAATTCCTACCGACGAAGAACTTGTTATTGCAAGAGATACAAAAGAAATTTGTGCTAGTTTATAATTTTGAGGGGTAAAATATGTTAATTAACGAAACTATCAATAAAATTAGCGAAGGCTATTTCGATTCTGATTTTAATATTCTTTACGGAGAAAGCGAGTTTGCTAAAAAGAGATATACTACTGCTTGTGATAGCTTTATAGGTCTGT
Source organism: Acutalibacteraceae bacterium (assembly GCA_045587265.1). Taxonomy (GTDB): domain Bacteria; phylum Bacillota; class Clostridia; order Oscillospirales; family Acutalibacteraceae; genus UMGS1532. Next base: position 16,701 of record JAZNBX010000015.1, read on the forward strand.
TTGGCGAGCGCGAGGTTTCATTGTTTAGTGCACCGGGCAGAACTGAAGTTGGCGGTAATCACACAGACCACCAGCACGGATGTGTGTTGGCGGGTAGCGTTAATCTTGACGTTATTGCAGTAGTATCAAAAAACGATGATAATGTAGTCCGCATAAAATCTGAAGGATATGATATGGACGAGATATCTCTTAGCGAACTTGAACCTAATGAGAACGAATATGGCAGAGCATCTGCTTTAATTCGTGGAATGCTCGGTATTATGAGCAAGAGTGGCTATAATATTGGTGGTTTTGATGCATATACTACTTCTAACGTTTTAAAAGGTTCGGGCCTTTCATCATCGGCGGCATTTGAGGTGTTAATTGGCGTTATCATCAGCAATCTGTTCAATGAAGGAAAGGCGGATGCTGTAAGTATCGCTAAATATGCGCAAAAAGCTGAAAACATATACTTTGGTAAGCCTTGCGGTCTTATGGACCAAATGGCAAGTTCCGTTGGTGGATTTACCTCTATTGATTTTAATGGCACAGAAAATCCAATTATTAAGAAGATAAGTTTTGATATTGCAAGCAAAAATCATTCTCTTTGTATTGTTAATACGGGTGGTAATCATGCGGATTTAACTGATGATTATGCAGATATTACCGTTGGTTGCAGAAAGGTTGCTAACTATTTTGGTAAGGACTATTTACGTGAAATCAATGAGGCGGATTTCTTTGCTGCAATTCCCGAATTACGTAAAGAGTTTGGCGACAAACCCGTTCTGTGTGGAATACATTTCTATGCTGATAACAAGCGTGCAATCGATGAAGCTATAGCTTTAGAAAACGGCGATTTTGAGCAGTTTTTAGCACTGGTAAACAGTTCTGGCAATTCTTCGTTTAAGTATTTGCAAAACGTATTTTCAACAAGATTTCCAAATGAACAAGGACTTTCTCTTGCTATCGCTTTAACCGAGAAGTTTTTATGTGGCAGGGGAGCAGTTCGTGTCCATGGTGGCGGATTTGCTGGAACAATTCAGGCGTTTGTACCAAATGATTTACTAGAAAGCTATAAGGAAATGATTGAGAAAGTTTTCGGCGAAGGTAACTGCTATGTTCTTAATATCCGTGCGGTTGGCGGTTATTCGTTAAAAAAATAACAAATTTTTAAAAAAGTGTTGATTTATATATTATTTTAATATATAATACCTATAATTTATGTTTTTATTTCGGAGGAATTTTAATGAATTCTTTATTATCAAAAATAGGTTTTAATATAGCCATTGCAGATGGCTCTATTGGCAAAGGTTATGATTGGGGACAGGCTTCAAACGTTGCACTTTGTGGTGTTTCAATAGTGTTCTTAATGCTAATATTGCTTGTTGTTGCTATAATAATATTTGGCAAAATTATGGATAGTGCTAATGGTGCTTCTAAACCTAAAGCACCAAAGCCACAGAAAAAAATTGTAACTAAACCTACTCCCGTACCTGTTGCGACCAATACTAATATTTCTTCCGAAACAGAGGATGATGTTATTGCGGCAATTGCTGCAGCGGTTGGCTATTTATATAGTGACGCCGATGTTAAACCGGTTATCCGCGCAATTAGACCATCAAATAGCAAGGCACAAAGAAGCGCTTGGGCAAATGCCGGCGTAATTCAAAATACTAGAGCATTTTAAAGAAAGGGGCAGCAATTATGTCTTTTATTGAAACGATTAAAGAAATATTTTCAAATTCTGGCTTTGCAGGCTTCTTTCAAGGCGACGGATATTTGAATCTAATTATGATTGGTGTTGCTTGTGTTCTATTGTATCTTGCTATCAAGAAACAGTTTGAACCACTTTTGCTTTTGCCAATTGCTTTTGGTATGTTGCTGGCAAATCTTCCGTTTTCGGGCATCTTTCATCCTGAATTCTTTGGTACTGAAGCATTAGAACAAGGATTGAATTATTCTGAAATTTTGCACGGCGGACTTTTGGATATACTCTATTTGGGCGTAAAACTCGGTATTTATCCGCCACTAATTTTCCTTGGAATCGGTTGTATGACCGACTTTGGTCCATTAATTAGCAATCCAAAAAGTTTCTTACTAGGTGCTGCTGCACAGTTGGGCATTTTTACTGCATTTATAGGCGCATTAGCACTAGGTCTTCCCGCAAATGTAGCAGGTTCTATCGGTATTATCGGTGGCGCAGATGGCCCGACTGCTATTTATGTTACATCAAAATTGGCACCTGAATATCTGGGACCTATTGCGGTTGCGGCATATTCGTATATGGCGCTAATTCCTGTTATTCAACCACCAATTATGAAGGCTCTTACAACAAAGAAAGAGCGTATGGTTAGAATGGAGCAACTTCGCCCTGTATCTAAAACTGAGAAAATTATTTTCCCAATTCTAGTAACTATTCTCGTTTCGCTATTGTTGCCTGATGCTGCTACACTTGTTGGTATGTTAATGCTTGGTAACTTGATGCGCGAATCGGGTGTTGTTGATAGAATTTCTAAAACTGCACAAAATGAACTTATGAATATTATCACTATTTTCCTCGGTATCTCTGTTGGTGCAACAACTACCGGTACAACATTCTTGACTCTTGATACTTTAAAGATTGTTGCTATGGGTCTTGCTGCATTCTGCATTGGTACAGCAGGTGGCGTTTTATTTGGTAAAATTATGTACTTGGTTACCGGCGGTAAAGTTAATCCGCTTATCGGTTCTGCAGGTGTATCTGCAGTACCTATGGCTGCCCGTGTTTCTCAGAAAATCGGTCAACAATATGATCCGGGCAACTTCCTTTTAATGCACGCTATGGGCCCCAACGTTGCCGGTGTTATCGGCTCGGCGGTAGCGGCAGGTATTTTAATCAATATGTTAGGATAATTAAATGGGGCGGTTTTCCGCCTCATTTTGTCTATTTTGCTCGCTTTTTTAACAAAAACTGTGATTTTTGAGTAGTATGTAATATCCAAATATAAGGGTGGAAATTATATGCTGTTTAGACGAAAGATGTTTAAAAAGCAGAACAAAACATTAAAACGTATAGTAAAATTTATTATAATATTTATAGTTGGCATTGTTATTGTCTTTCATTACGATAATTCTATTACTGACATTATAGTTGGTATATCTATAAAGAACGCCGAGAATAAAATTTCAAAATGTGCCGCAGTTGCTATTGAAAATGTTATAAATGAGTTTGATTTACAATATACGGACATTATAGACACTGAATTTAATGGAGAAAGCGTTTCTGCAGTTACTGCAAATACTCCTATTATAAATCAGGTCAAATCTAAAATAATATTAGACACTCAAAATGAATTAAAAAAATACAGTTGTCTTGAAACGATAGTGCAACTAGGAAGTCTTAGTGGGTTGAATTTTTTATCAAACAGAGGCCCTGATATACATATTCTGTATGATTTGTATTGTTCGACTACCGCTAACATTTCTAGTACCTTTAAATCTGCCGGGTTAAATCAAACTTGTCATTCTATTGTTGCAAGTATTAGTGTTGAATATTGTTTAGTTCTTAATGATGGGGACCATATTTCTAGTGTGAATAATGATTTTGTAATTGCCGAAACTGTAATTGTAGGCAAAATTCCGGAATCTTACGGTACTATATACGGATTAACCACAAAGGATGGATAATTATGCAGGATATCAAAATTAAAATTGATGAATTAACCGCAAAATTAAAGCATCATAGCAAACTATATTATGAAATGGATGCACCTCAAATTAGCGACAGAGAGTATGATATGATGTTGCGCGAATTGGTAGAACTCGAGAAGAAATATCCCGAGTTTGCTCATCCCGATTCTCCAACTATTAAGGTTGGAGGCGCTGCCTCTGGCAAATTTTCTGAAGTAAGGCATACAGTTAGAATGGAAAGTTTGCAGGATGCTTTTTCTATTGATGAGATAGTTGCTTTTGATAGCCGTATCAAACAAACTTTTAGCAACGTTGTATATTCGGTTGAACCTAAAATAGACGGACTTTCGGTATCTCTGGAATATAGGGATGGTAGCCTTTATATAGGCTCAACAAGAGGCGATGGTGATGTTGGTGAAAACGTTACCGAAAACCTAGAGACAATTAAAACTGTTCCTCTGAAATTGAACACACAATTACCGCTTGTTGAGGTACGCGGTGAGGTTTATATGTCCCATAAAAGTTTTGATGAGTTTTATAAATATCAGGAAATAAACGGTCTTCAGTTGCCGAAAAACCCGCGTAATGCGGCGGCAGGCTCGTTGAGGCAAAAGGATTCAGAGGTTACTAAAAAACGCAATTTAGATATATTTATGTTTAACATTCAAAGAATTGAGGGTAAGGCACTCAACTCTCACATAGAATCGCTTGAATATTTAAAAACTCTTGGATTTAATACTTTGCCTTTTTTTACTAAATGCTACTCTATTGATGAAGTTATTGATGAAATAAACCGCATTGGCGAAATTAGAGGTTCGCTTGATTTTGATATTGATGGCGCGGTTATTAAGGTTGATGATTTTTCTCAGCGCGAAGTGCTAGGCAGTACGTCAAAATTTCCTAAGTGGGCTATAGCATATAAATACCCACCAGAAGAAAAAGAGACCGTACTGACCGATATTGAGATTAACGTGGGCAGAACAGGTGCTTTAACACCTACTGCAGTTTTTGATAGTGTGTTATTAGCAGGAACTAGCGTAAGCAGAGCGACATTGCACAACCAAGATTTTATAAACGAGAAGGGTATTTGTATAGGGGATACTATCGTTGTCAGGAAAGCCGGTGATATTATTCCTGAAGTTGTTTCTGTTGTAAAGCACGCAGAGAATGCTTCGCCTTATAAAATACCAAGCAGATGTCCATCGTGTGATTCTGTAGTTTCAAGAATTGATGATGAAGCGGTTACCCGTTGTACAAATCCTGCTTGTCCCGCACAACTTTTAAGGAACTTGACCCACTTTGCGTCGCGTGATGCAATGGATATTGAGGGCATGGGACCTGCAGTTGTTGAGGCGTTGGTAGATGGCGGCCTAGTAAAAAGCCCTGTTGATATTTATAAACTCACTAAAGATAAACTTTTAACCCTCGAGCGATTTGCTGATAAATCTGCAGAAAACTTAATAGATGCAATTGAAAAATCAAAAGAAAACGAATTGTATAGATTTGTTTTTGGCCTAGGTATTAGAAATATCGGTCAAAAAGCATCTAAACTTATTTGTGAGAAGTTTTTAAGTATGGATGCAATTCTTGAAGCGACTTATGAAGATTATTTAGAAATTGAAGGTTTTGGAGAAACGTTGGCTCTTTCTGCTGCTAATTTCTTTAATCTTGATGAAACAAAAGCGCTTGTAACCGCCTTTAAAGAATGTGGATTGAAACTTGAGGTCGTATCTAGCGTTATTGATAATAGATTTAGCGGATTAACCTTTGTTTTAACAGGTACGTTAGATGGTATTTCAAGAGATGAAGCAACTAAAATTATTGAGCAGTACGGCGGAAAAACATCGTCTAGTGTGTCGAAAAAGACAAGTTACGTGCTTGCAGGCGAGGCGGCAGGTAGTAAGTTAACTAAGGCGGAAAGTTTAGGAGTTACTATAATCAATTTAGAAGAATTTTATGATATGATTAAATAAATAAATAGGTCTTAATGTAACTTTGGTTTAGTTATTCTTAAGACCTATTTAGCATTTTCATAACATTATATTGCTGAAAATTAGCAATTTTTTGTTATTGTATTGCAATTACGATTAGTTATGATATATTGAACGTATAATGCTAAATGAGTATACACTTTGGGCAGGAAATCCCAAGGAAGATATAGCATATAGCTCACCTGAGGTGTACCAAAAAGCCAGAGAATTAGCCTTAAAAGGAGAATTTTTAGAGGCTCAAAAAACATTAGATTCCAATTTTAGCGGTGACTATGCTCAAAGATATTTAGCGCTAGCAGACTTGATTATTGAGTCTGATTTTGGCGATGTTTCAAAGTATAAAATTGGATATAAATCTATATGCAGAACTATATCACAAAATAATAGGAAACCACGGTGCATTGTTACCGTGGTTTTTATGTTTATTTAAGTATTTTTTCAATAAATTGTTTTGCAACCGAAGTTATGTTTCCATCCTTATCTTTTCTTGCTAATATATAATATTCATTGCCTTCGCTATTATCATTTAACCAATTTAATGATTTTGTTTCTGAAACAGAAATTGCTTTTTTGTCATACAAGTTAAACTTATCATATTCAGCAAAAATGTCAATATCAGGATTTTGTAGGTAAAGTTCTATACCTTTTTTATCTACTACCCAAATGTGAGTATCTTCGCTTAGCATTTGCATAACGGCTAACTGGTTAACCTGAGTCATTCTGGTTTGGTTGCCTTTTGGATAGGTGCAATTTACGGCTACTAATTCGATTTTATCATCACCGTTTATATCATCGATATGCTTTTCTAAATCATCAGCGGTTTCGTTTAGTTGTTGGTCGCTAATAAATATATTTGAGTTAAACAAAATATAACAATCTGGATTAACTTTTGTTGCACATTGAGTGATGCAAATTGCTATTGCTATTCCAAAAAATAGAGTAAAGAAAATATGCCATTTATAATAAAACCAATAGTAGTTTTTCCAGGTCTTTTTGCCTGTTACCTCACGGTTGTTATTAGTGCTCATCATACACCTCTAAAGTTATTTTTCTTAATTATATCAAACATTTTTAATTGTTTCAAGCGGTTTTACTCTTAATATTTTAAATATTTGTAAATTGTTTGCACTTAATTTTATAAATATTATAATATACATAAGTTTACAAATTAAGTTAAAAAACGAATTTTATCTACTTGACGATATATTGTTATGATAGTATAATAATTTTATCATTTTTAGGTGTGTTGTGCACACCTTTCTTTTGCCTTTGAAGGGAGTATATAATGAAAAACGTTACCGATTATTTTGCTTCGTTAGTGTTTGACGATAAGGTTATGAAATCCTGCTTAACAGAGGATGTTTATAGTCAAGTTAAACGTACTATTGACGAGAATATCAGACTTGACCTATCGGTTGCCAATGCAGTTGCAGATGCAATGAAAGAGTGGGCTATCTCTAAAGGAGCCACCCATTATACACATTGGTTCCAACCATTAACAGGAATCACTGCAGAAAAACACGATAGTTTTATTACACCTGCATCTGATGGCAGGATTATTATGGAGTTTTCGGGTAAGGAACTTATAAAAGGCGAGCCTGATGCTTCATCTTTCCCGTCTGGTGGTTTGAGAGCGACTTTCGAAGCAAGAGGCTATACTGCTTGGGACCCTACATCGTATGCTTTTATTAAAGATAAAACTCTTTGTATACCCACGGCTTTCTGCTCTTTTGGTGGAGAGGCATTGGATAAAAAGACTCCTCTTCTTCGTTCAAGTCAGGCACTAAACAGACAGGCGATAAGAATACTAAAACTATTCGGTAATGACACTGTAAAACTTGTTAGAACTTCGGTTGGTGCAGAACAAGAGTATTTCTTGATAGATAAAGAAATGCACGACAAACGTAAGGATTTAGTTTATACAGGAAGAACTCTTTTTGGTGCTAAACCGCCAAAAGGTCAGGAAATGAATGACCATTATTTTGGTACTATTAAACCACGTGTTGCAGCGTTTATGGCTGACCTTGATGACGAACTTTGGAAATTAGGCATTCTTGCTAAAACCGAGCATAACGAGGTTGCACCTGCACAACATGAATTAGCACCTGTTTATACTACAACTAATATCGCAACCGACCATAATCAGTTGACTATGGAAATTATGCAAAATGTTGCCGCAAAGCACGGACTTGTATGTCTATTGCATGAAAAACCTTTTGAGGGTGTAAATGGCAGCGGTAAGCATAACAACTGGTCTATGACTACTGATACGGGTATAAATCTATTGACTCCGGGTGAAACACCTTACGAAAATGCGCAGTTTTTATTGTTCCTTTGCGCTGTAATTAAAGCGGTAGACGACTATCAAGATTTATTAAGAATTTCAGTAGCAACAGCGGGTAACGACCATCGTTTAGGCGCGCACGAAGCACCGCCAGCAGTTGTTTCTATGTTCCTCGGCGACGAACTAACTGATATACTTGATGCTATTGAAAATGATAGAGTATATAATGCAACCGAAAAGGAAATTATGAAACTTGGAGTGCACGTGTTACCTAAATTCCAACGTGACACGACCGATAGAAACAGAACCTCTCCTTTTGCATTTACAGGTAATAAGTTCGAGTTCCGTATGCTCGGTTCGTCGAATAGTATTGCTTGCGCCAATATTATGCTCAATACTGCAGTGGCAGAGTCTTTAAAGCAGTATGCTGACAGGCTTGAAAATGCTACAGACTTTAATGAGGCACTACATACTTTAATTAAGAAAACTATTAAAGACCATAAGAGAATTATATTCAATGGTAACGGCTATGATGATGCATGGATTAAAGAGGCGACAAAGGAAAGGGGATTGCTAAATTACCCAACCACCCCTGATTGCATGCCGCATTTAGTTGATAAGAAAAATGTTGAAATGCTTGTTACTCATAAGGTTTTCTCTGAAAAGGAATTGAACTCAAGACTTGAAATAATTCTAGAAAACTATTGTAAAACTGTTGCTATTGAAGCGAATACTATGGTTGATATGGCAAGAAGAGAGATTTTGCCTGCAATAACGGCGTATGTATCTGACCTCTCTGATTCGGTAATTAAGAAGCAGAGCGTTATTAAAACAAAATGCGAATTTGAAAAAGAAATCATAATCAAACTTTCAAATGTTACAGATAATGTTGCCAAAAACCTTGATTTGTTTGAAAACGAAATTTGTGAAATTACTGCTTGCAATAATGTTATTGATGAGGCGAATTATATTAGAGATATAATTATTCCAAGAATGGCTGCTATTCGCAAAGATTGCGATATTGCAGAGACTCTAACGGCAGAGAAATACTGGCCATTCCCGTCTTATGGTGACTTGCTGTTTGGTGTACGTTAAACAAAAAACGCATCTTTTTTTAAGATGCGTTTTTCTTTATTCATCGGAGTTCAAACCTCAATAAGAAAAAAGCAAACCCAAACACCTAAGTGCTCGGGTTTTTTGTGGTGATCCATCGGAGATACTCTGCGTTCGCTAATCTGTCGACCGTGCATCGCACGGTGCCCGATATATTACGCGTACTCGAGACTACACAGTCCGCAATCCTTTGCTTGCGGCTGCTTCGACGAACTCCATCGGAGTTCAAATCTCAATGAGAAAAAAGCAAACCCGAACACCTAAGTGCTCGGGTTTTTTGTGGTGATCCATCGGAGAT
>JAZNBX010000016.1:0-7663 GCA_045587265.1 Acutalibacteraceae bacterium
CCGTAAGCATCTGTAGCAAGTGTAATACCTAGAGTTGATAGCATACCAACTGCGGCTAAAGCAATACCATACAAACCGTTTGCGGCGTCAGTACCGCCACCACATACAAAGTATGCAATTAAAATACAAATACCGATAATAATTATTGGTAATACAGTAGAAAGCATACCAAGACTTACACCACCGATAATGATGGTTGCAGAGCCTGTAACACTTGTATCTGCAAGTTTTTTGGTAGGCTTATAAGTATCGGATGTAAAATATTCAGTAGCACTACCGATAAGCACGCCTGCGATAAGACCTGCAAGGATTGCGAAATAATAGTTAATGCTACCTAATACATAGTAGGTTAAAGGCAATGCTAAAACTGCAATTACGATTGCACTGAAATTAGTACCCTTACTTAATGCTTTTAGAAGTTGCTTTTGCTCGGTGCTTTCGCCTGTACGAACAAGGAAGGTACCAATAATTGAAGCAACGATACCCAAAGCCGCAAGGATTAGAGGTAATGCCATTGCTTTAATATTACCTGCAAATGCGGTAACACCCAAAGCAGAAGCAGAAATTATAGAACCAACGTAAGACTCGTAAAGGTCGGCACCCATACCTGCAACGTCACCAACGTTATCGCCAACGTTATCAGCGATAACTGCAGGGTTACGAGGGTCGTCTTCAGGAATACCTGCTTCAACCTTACCAACAAGGTCTGCGCCAACGTCGGCAGCCTTTGTGAATATACCACCGCCAACACGGGCAAATAGAGCCATTGAAGAAGCACCCATACCAAATGTTAGCATAGCACCTGTTATATCAGATGCAGATAGATTAAACACAAATTTCAAAAGAATGAACCAAACCGAAATATCAAGTAGGCCAAGACCTACAACGGTAAAGCCCATTACAGAACCTGCCGAGAATGCAACACGAAGGCCCTTGTTTAGTCCTTCAATACAAGCGTTAGCAGTTCTTGCATTTGCGGCAGTAGCAATTTTCATACCAATAAAGCCTGATAGACCCGAGAAAAATCCACCGGTAACAAAAGCAAATGGAACAAACCAAGTTAGAAGTCCAAATGCTGCCATAAGCACTAGAACGACAAACATACAGATAAAGAAAATACCCACAATTTTATACTGACGTTTTAAGTATGCATTTGCACCTTTTCTGATAGAAGCCGAGATTGTTTTCATACGCTCATTGCCTTCAGAAAATTTCATAATTTTCTTTGCGGTGAAGATTGCAAAAACCAACGCTACAACTGCGCCCGCAAGAGCAAGAAACGGTACAAACGTTTCAATAAATTTTTCCAAAAAAATCTTCCTTTCTTCTTTTTTGTATTTTTATAATAATACCGCAACAAAAAAACATTGTCAAGTATTTAACAATAAAAATTCTTAAAATTTCACAAATTATTATAGGATATAATAACTTTGTATTAATTATATTTTCCACCGAATTCTTCAATTTTATGTTGTAAAGTTTCAATTTTTAATTCACGAGAAGTAACACCTGACTTTACGCAAAGAGATACCGCAACCCCTGCCGCCTCTCCAACCGATGCGCAAATAGGAATTGTTCTGCATGCGCCCTGAGCTTCATGGGTAGCAGATATACAACGACCTGCAACGAATATATTATCGAAGCCTTTTGGCGTAATACAACGATATGGTATATGGTAGTACACACCCTCTAATTCCTTTAGCTCAACACCTTTACCTTTAGGATTGTGTATATCTATTAAATACGAACCACAAGCAATTGAATCTTCAAAATGTCGGCATTTTAGCACATCGTCGGAAGTGAGTACATAATCGCCATCAATAAGCCTTGTTTCACGGACGCCTATACTTGAAGCGGCAGAAAGCAATACGCAATTTTCAAAACCTTTTGCATATTTCTTTAAAAATTTATAGGTTTCTATGACCTGTGCCCTACCCTCTTGCTCTGCTCTGCTTAACTCAACTGCATCAATGCCAGAATGATTTATAACCCTTGTTGAGTTGAAATGCAAGATGCCATCACCTAGATAATTAAAGGTTATAAAAAGACCGGGACAATTAAGGGTTCCATTTTCTTGCATTTCATTAAATAATTTATATATTTCGTTTTTATGTTTGTCAAATAGAGCTTTGTTAACATTACCTATTCTAAAACACATTGTCATAGGTTGACAATTACCATTACCATCGCCTATGCGGTAACTGCAACCTGCTTTTGCCGCTACGTCAGCGTCCCCAGTGCAGTCTATAAAATAATCCGCAAAAATCTCGGTAACACCCGACTTGTTAACAACAGTTACAGACTTAACTTTACCCTCTTCGGCGCTAACGTTAGATATAAAAGTGTGAAAAAGCACTTCTACTCCGTTTTCAATTGTTAGCCTATCTAAAACATATTTAAGTGCTTCTTGATTGAATGCTGCATCGTGATAAGATACGTAATCGTCAGAATTGTATTGGTCAATTTCTTGCAATCTATTTATAGCTTCAAGGAACAGACCTTTATTAACAGTAATAATATTACCATTATTATCTTTCGCTAAATACCTGGCAATTGGATACACAAGACCATTGGTAGCAGCGCCGCCCAAACTGCCGTCACGTTCTATAAGCAGCACTTTTGCGCCTTCTCGTGATGCGGCAACTGCTGCAACGGCACCTGAAATGCCACCACCGGCAACTATAATATCGTATCTGCTATTCATTGCAAACTCTCCTTGAAACAACAAACTATAATTGAATTATAAAACAAAGTTATATTTTTTTCAATATATATTGACTCTACTTTTAGTATATAAAAATAACTTTAAATTTTGAAAATTATATGATATACTACTTATAGTTTACATAAGGAGTTTGTATGTTAAAAAAAGATAAGATTTTAAAAGGTCTCAATAGCAAAAGTACTAATTTAATAATTTTAAACAAGGTTGACTCTACTAACAGTTATGCAAAAAGAGATAACAGTAACGAATATCCGAAGGTTGTAATAGCAAAAAAGCAAACGGGTGGCAGAGGAAGGCTTGGAAGAAGTTTTGTTTCTAAAAAAGGCGGACTTTATTTATCATACGTTACTAAAAATTTCGGTAACAGTTTTAATGCAGGTTTGATTACTGCCTGCGCAGCAGAAGCCGTTGCCGCCGCGATAGACGAGGTTTGTGGTATAAGTTGCGGAATTAAATGGGTAAACGACATTTATATAAACGGCAAAAAAGTTTGCGGTATTTTAACCGAAGGCTGTTTTTTGGATGTAGAAACTCCGGATAAAATTATAATCGGCATTGGAGTAAATATTAAGAAAAATTTTGCGACCAAGGAAATTAAAGATATTGCAACGTCTCTAAAAAGAGAATGTAACGTAAAGGTTAATATAAACCATCTCGCCGCAAGCATTATAAATCATTTAGAGCATAATTTGCAAAATATTGACAGTTTATCGTTTATTGAAAACTATCGAAATAAATCTGTTATTATAGGCAAAGAAGTGACAGTTATTCAAAATAATGAAAATTATGTTGCAAAAGCATTAAGAATTGAAGATGATTGTAGTTTAACGCTTTTGGTAAATGATACCGAAAAGAACATAAACTTCGGCGAAATAAGTATAAAAGTATAAGAAGGATGCATTATAGCATCCTTCTTTTTTAGTTTATTGTTTCGTATATCAATGTTTTTACTTGAGGTTGGCTATCACTAAATGCAAAAGCCTCTAAACATATATCTTTAGCGCCTAAAAAACTATCCTCTTTATCTGTATAAAGAGTGCAAATAGTATCGCCTGTATTAACGTAATCGCCAAGCGTTTTATTAAGATACACACCTGCACTATAATCTATGCTATCCCCTGCTTTTTCTCTGCCCGCACCAAGAATTAGTGCTGCTTTACCAATATTTAAAGCATCGATATTGCTTACATATCCACTACTTTCCGCCTTGATAGTGAAAGAATATTTTGGTGCTTTAAATAGAGAATAATCCTCTAAAAATTCAGGATTAGCCCCCTGCAAACAGAACCATTCTTTCATTTTAGTAAAAGCCTTTCCGCTATTTATCACATCGATTACTTTCACTTTTGCATCTTCTTCGCTAATCTCTAAAGCCAGACTGACCATTAAGGAGGCTAGTTTTACACAAATTTCGTACAATGCACCTTTTTGTTTACCTTTTAAAACTTCAGCCGCTTCGATAACTTCCAAGGAATTTCCAACTGCATTACCTAAAGGAGTATCCATATTTGTTAAAACGGCAACCGTGTTTACGTCGCAAAGTTTACCTATTTCAACCATTTTCTTAGCAAGTGCTTTAGCGTCATCCATAGTTTTCATAAACGCGCCATTTCCACACTTAACGTCAAGAACAATGTTTTTTGCGCCTGCGGCAAGTTTTTTAGACATAATACTTGCCGTAATCAAAGGTATGCTTTCAATAGTTGCAGTAACGTCGCGCAATGCATAAAGTTTTTTATCTGCAGGCGCCATATTTCCCGTTTGAGAGATAACCGAAACACCACAATTTGAAGATATTTCAAAAAACCTATCCATACTTGGCGTAGTATCGTAACCACTGGCAGACTCTAATTTATCAACAGTACCGCCCGTAAATCCGAGTCCTCTGCCCGACATTTTGGCAACCTTTGCCCCAAGAGAAGCGACTATCGGTGCAACAATAAGTGTAGTTTTATCACCAACACCGCCCGTGCTATGCTTATCAACTGAAAGGTTAGAAAATCTACTTAAATCGAGTTTATCGCCCGAATCGCGCATAGCCATTGTAAGCTCTACGGTCTCGCCATTTGTCATACCATTAAAATATATTGCCATCAAAAGCGCAGAAATTTGGTAATCAGGTATATCACCACTAGTAGCGCCCGAAATAAAGAACTTTATTTCTTCGTCCGATAGTTCCCCACCGTTTCGCTTTTTTTCAATTATATCGTACATTCTCATAATTGTTACCTATCTAATTTAAAAGAATTTGGTATAAGTTCACCTAAAGTATATCTGCCACCCTCAGTTATTATTGCAAAGTCGGGGTTGCAAAATTCCAACATAACCTGCCTACAAACACCGCAAGGCAGACACTCACTATTGCCCCCTACAATAGCAATAGATTGAAACTCTCGTTCTCCCTCACTTATTGCTTTAAAAAATGCAGTTCTTTCTGCACATACTGTTGGCGAAAAGGAGGCGTTTTCTATATTGCAACCTGTATATACCTTTCCCAATTTTGTAAGCAATGCGGCACCTACTTTAAAGTTAGAATAGGGAGAATATGATTTTTCTAACTGTTCTGTTGCGATTTTTAATAATTCTTTATCTGTCATAATCAACACCTAATCAATCGCTTTTGCGGTATTTAATGCAAGTTCCATCATAGTAGTAAAACTAGACTGACGTTCCTCTGCCGTGGTAGCTTCGCCCGTTACAACGTTATCAGACACGGTTAGTATTGCAAGTGCATTTTTATTACTTCTTGCCGCATTCATATATAGTGCCGCCGCTTCCATTTCTACAGCAAGCACACCCATTTTAGCCCACAAAGCCGCATCGTTATTATCACTGTAAAAAGTATCCGACGATAAAACATTGCCAACCATATACGAAGCGTTTAATTTATCCGCTTCACTTGTTGCAGTCTTTAGCAAATCATAACTGCAAATTGGTGCAAATGCACCTGGAAGGCCAAAAGCATTTGCATAATTCGAATTAGTAGAAGCACCTTGGGCAATTATTATCTCTCTTAACGGTATATTTGCTTGCAATGCACCTGCCGAACCTACACGAATAATATTCTCTACTTGGAAGAAATTATAAAGTTCGTGCGAATAAATTGCTATTGACGGCATACCCATTCCGCTAGCCATTACACTAACCTTTGTGCCTTTATATAAACCTGTATACCCATTTACACCACGAACGTTATTAACGAGTTTTGCATTCTCCAAAAAGTTTTTTGCAATAAACTCTGCGCGAAGCGGGTCGCCCGGCATAAGAACAGTTTTTGCAAAATCATCTGGTGTAGCGTTTATATGCGGAGTTGGATACAGTTGAGCCATAGTAATTCCCCTTTATTAAAAAAATACTCCCGAGGCAAATGCACTCGGGAGCCTCTTTATTTAGTTTACCACAAAAATCTAATTATGTAAACAATTAGAACAAACCGATAATTTTGCCGCTATTATCAACGTCGATACGCTCTGCGGCAGGTACTTTTGGAAGACCCGGCATTGTTAAAATATCGCCTGTAAGCACAACTATAAAGCCTGCGCCTGCGGAAATTTTAACGTTTTTAATGGTAACAGTAAAGTTATCGGGTGCGCCAAGTTTTGTTGGGTCATCAGAAAAACTATACTGAGTTTTAGCAACACAGATGGGGCATTTATCAAAGCCAAGTTTTGTTAACTGCTCAACCTGTTTTTTAGCGTTAGGCGTGAGGACAATGCCATTACCACCATAAACCTTTTTAACAACCGCTTCAATTTTTTCTTCGATAGTTGTATCAAGTTCGTAACTAAAGGTAAAGTCGCCTTTTTCTTCTTCACAAAGGCGTACAACCTCACGTGCTAGTTCCTCGCCACCTTTGCCGCCATCTGCCCAAACGGTTGAAAGAACTGTGTTAACACCAAGTTCACGGCACTTATCAATAATAAAATCAATTTCCTTATCAGTATCGGTTGGGAAACGATTAACTGCAACAACACAAGGAAGTTTGTATACGTTTTTAATGTTAGAAACGTGACGAAGAAGGTTAGGAATACCTTTTTCGAGTGCTTCAATATCCTCTGTACCTAGTTCGGTTTTAAGTTTACCACCGTGCATTTTAAGAGCGCGAACAGTTGCAACCATTACAACTGCACTTGGTGTAAGCCCTGCCATACGGCACTTAATATCCAAGAACTTTTCTGCACCAAGGTCTGCACCGAAGCCTGCTTCTGTAATAGCATAATCGCCCATTTTAAGTGCAAGTTTTGTAGCAGTTACAGAGTTACAACCATGTGCAATATTAGCAAATGGACCACCGTGAACGAAAGCAGGTGTACCTTCTAGTGTTTGTACAAGGTTTGGTTTTAGCGCATCTTTAAGAAGAGCCGCCATAGCACCTGCGGCCTTTAGTTCACCGCAAGTAACGGGTTTATCGTCGTAAGTATAACCAACGATAATTCTCGAAAGACGTTCTTTTAATTCAGAAATTGAACCCGAAAGACAAAGCACTGCCATAATTTCGCTAGCAACGGTAATATCGAAACCATCTTCTCTAGGAACACCGTTTGCCTTACCGCCCATGCCATCAACAACAAAACGAAGTTGACGGTCGTTCATATCAACACAACGTTTCCAAGTTATTTTTCTAACGTCAATGTTCAAAGAGTTGCCTTGTTGAATATGGTTATCAAGCATTGCGGCAAGAAGGTTATTAGCCGCGCCGATTGCATGAAAGTCGCCCGTAAAGTGTAGGTTAATATCCTCCATAGGAACAACCTGAGCGTAACCACCACCCGCGGCACCGCCTTTAACACCGAAAACGGGACCCAAAGAAGGCTCGCGTAAAGCAACTACAACGTTCTCTCCTAAACGCTTTATTCCGTCTGCAAGGCCAATTGTTGTTGTGGTTTTGCCTTCGCCTGCAGGGGTTGGCGTAATAGCCGTAACTAAAATAAGCTTGCC
>JAZNBX010000017.1:0-10984 GCA_045587265.1 Acutalibacteraceae bacterium
ACCGTCAAGAAGTTTTGCCTTAACATCAGCAATCTTTTCAGCAGTGCCTGCAGCAGCAACCTTTTCGTTGATTTCGGTAAGAACAACTGAACCTGTTTCGATAGTACCTGTCCAGTCGGTAGCGATAGCCTCACCCTTCTGAACACATTCAATCATATACTTGAAGTAAGGTGTCCAGTCGATTCTTGAAGAAACGATGAAGGTGTTGGGGCAAGCAGACTCGGTTGAACCATTGTAAGAAACGTTAGGAACGCCTGCTTTTTCACAAGCAGTAGGTGCACCCATTGAGTCAGCATGTTGGCTGATAAGAACACAACCACCAGCGATAAGAGCCTCAGCAGCTTCTTTTTCTTTCTGCTCGTCGTACCAAGAACCAGTGAATTTAACATCCATAGTTACGGTTGGGCAAACAGATTTAGCACCAAGATAGAAAGAGGTGTATCCAGACATAACTTCTGCGAAAGTAAATGCGCCAACATAGCCCATTTTTGCTTTATCAGCAGTAATTTTGCCTGCGTCAATCATTTCGTTAAGTTTTAGACCTGCAGCAACACCAGCAAGGTAACGGCCTTCGTAAATAGATGCGAATGCATTGTGGAAGTTATCAACACCTGCGGTGTGAGCCTGAGTACCGGTTGCATGACAGAACTGTACATCAGGATACTTTTTAGCAGCATCGATAAGGAATGATTCGTGACCAAAGCTGTCAGCGAAGATTACGTTACAACCGTCAACCTCAACGAGTTCAACAGCAGCATCGTAGCACTCTTTAGACTCAGGAATCTGAGTTTTCTGAGCATACTCAACGCCCATTTCTTTACATGCAGCTTTAGCAGCATCCATAAAGTTTTTGTCGTAGGTTGATTGCTCATCATGTAAGAAGATGAAACCTACTTTTACATTTTTTGCAGCAGCTTCTGGAGCATCAGAAGAAGTATCTTTTGCGCCACAGCCGGCTACCATTGCTACCATCATAACAACGGCAAGAATAGCAGAGATAAGTTTTTTCATTTAGATTTCCTCCTAAATAATAATTATGTAAAATTTATTACATACAAATTAATTTGGCGCTATTTTGTAAAGGTTAGGGACGTATCGCTCATGCTATCTATTGAAGCAAGCGCTTCAACCCTGAGACCTGACTCACGAAGCTTGTCCCCGCCTTTTTGGAATTTTTTCTCAATAGCAACCGCAGCGCCAACGGCAGTTGCCCCCGCTTGATTTATAATATCCAAAAGTCCTAATAATGCTTTGCCATTTGCCAAAAAATCATCAACAATTAAAACTTTATCATCGGAAGACAAATAATCATTGCTAACAATTACTGTGTAATCTGTGCCATGTGTATATGAATGCACAACAGATGAATAGGTGCCGCCCGAAATGTTACCTGTTTTGTTTTTCTTAGCGAAAACTAGCGGAATCTGCATTACATAAGCCGCCGCAAATGCAACGGGAATACCAGACGTTTCAATAGTTAAAATTTTATTTACACCGGATTTTTTATAAAGGCGCGAAATTTCTTCGCCCATCTGCATAATAAGTGCAGGGTCTATTTGATGGTTTAGGAAACTACCAACCTTTAATATATGCCCTGGCAACACAGTGCCATCGGCTAAAATTTTCTCTTCTAACGCCTTCATTTACGCGACTCCTAAAAATAAAAAAATAACATACAAAAAACGACATTTTAAAAACAATTATATATTAACACTTTTAAAATATAAAGTCAACAAAATATGAATATAAATTTAAGGTAAAATTAAAATTTATCACAAATGCCCAATACAATACATCTATGCTTATGCTAATTGCACAAATACAATATATTGTGTTGCTAAATGGTAACTATTTGCTACCGGTCGAACCAAATCCGCCTTCTCCGCGTGCAGTATCACTTAATTCGTCTACAAGGTTAAATTCTGCCTTTAAAAACGGGGTAATTACTAATTGTGCAATCCTTTCGCCACATTCAACTTCGGCACTAATTTCAGAATGGTTATGTAATGCAACCATTACCTCTCCCCTATAATCTGAATCAACAACGCCGACTTTATTAGCGGGAGCAAGGCCTTTTTTGCTTGCAAGTCCGCTGCGAGCATATATTAATCCTGCATATCCTTCGGGGATTTCTAGAGAAAGACCGGTTTTGATTAATACTGTCTTGTGTGGCTCAATAACGACATTATTATCAATACAAGCGTATAAATCCGCGCCAGCAGAATATAACGAGCCGTATGTAGGAATAACTGCTTTGGAATTAAGTTTTTTGATGTTAACGATAGGCATAATATCAAATCCTTTACTGTATAAGATTTTGAAATAGTGTCAAAAATAGTTGCGAGGTGAATAACGTGAAATACTATTGCAGACACTGTTTTTATGTTTATGACGAACAACGGGGCGAGCCTGATTGCGATATACCGCCCAAAACCCAACTTAGAAACACACCTGACGATTATGAGTGTCCACTTTGCCATAACGGAAAAGACTCATTTTTAAGCGAAAACGAATATTTTCAAAGTAGATTTTAATTTATTATAGCACATTTAGTCGAAATGTGCTATAATTTTTAAAAACATATTTCGAGGTGAGTTTTGTGAATGTATATATTCTTGATGTGCGTGATGTATCAGACAGTGATTTACAAAAATGGTACAACGAAGTTGAGCCTATTAAACGCGCTAAAATTGATACTGCACAATGCGAAAAAAAGAAAATATCGCGTATCATTTCAGACCACTTAGTAAAACTTGCTATTTCGGAGTTTTTGAATATTCCAATAACAGAAATTGATATATATTACGGAAAGCACGGCAAACCATTGCTAAAAAACGGAAATGCATACTTTAATGCGAGCCACTCGGGAAATTACGTTGTAGTTTGCATAGACACTGTTCCGTGTGGAATTGATATTGAAGAATTACGCGAAGTTAATTTAAAGGTTGCTGAAAAGATATGCACTGATAAAGAAAAGCAATACATAAGCAATATGCAAAATAAAAGTTTCGCATTACTAGAAATTTGGACAAAAAAAGAAGCATATTTTAAAAGTTTCGGATGCGGAATTGCAACCTGCTTAACCGCAGTTGATACACTCAAAGAAAAAGGATTTTATACCTATACAACTAACGAATACATTTTAACTATATATTCGGATAAAAATATTACAATTAACTTTAAATAACAAAAAGGTGCACTACCATTGATTTGGTAATGCACCTTAATTTTTTACATTCTTTCGGGACAGTCGATTTTAAGCATTGTGAGAACAACCTTAATAACCGATTTAGTTGCTACACACAAATTGAGTCTTGCCTGCATAAGTGCTTCATCATCGCCCTTTACCCTACAAGCATTGTAGAATTTGTGGAACAAGGTTGCAAGGTCATATACATACCTAGTAATTCTTGCAGAATCGTAACTACGTGCTGCAGATTCAATTTCACCGGTAAGTGAAGCCAAATGCCTGATTAACTCACGCTCCTCAGGTGCATTTAATCGGCTTAACTCTTCAATACTGCAAGTTCTTGCAACAATGCCATCTGCAGAAAGTGCACGTAAAATACTGCAAATTCTAGCATGAGCATACTGAACGTAGTATACGGGGTTTTGGCTTGTTTCTTGTACTGCTAAATCCAAATCAAACTCAAGATGAGTTGATGGTTCTTTTGAGTTGAATATAAACCTTGCGGCATCAATTGGAACTTCATCCAAAAGGGTTTTTAGAGTGATAGACTTACCTGTTCTTTTTGAAACTTTAACAACCTCACCATCACGAACAAGACGAACCAACTGCATTAGAACTATATCAAGATTATCGCCGCTAAGACCTATTGCATCCATAGCGCCTTTAATACGTGCAACGTGACCGTGATGGTCTGCGCCCCAAATGTTAATAACAGTATCAAAACCACGAATATGGAATTTATTATAGTGGTAAGCAATATCTGCGGCAAAATATGTTGGATTACCATTAGCGCGAATTAGAACATCATCTTTTAATTCTAACTTTTCAATGTCAGCATCGCTTTTGCCTTGCTTTTTGAGAAGTGCTGCAGTAAATTCAGCATTCTTGTACCAAAGAGCACCCTCTTTTTCGTAGGTAAGCCCTTTGTCTTTCATCATATTTATAACCTTCTCAAGTGTGCCATCAGCATAAAGAGAAGATTCTCTAAACCAAATGTCATAGTTAATGCGGTATTCTTCTAAATCTGCTTTAAGAGCATCAACGTTCAAAGGCAAAGCATACTCAACCAAAGCCTTGCGACGCTCTTCCTCGCTTACTTCTAAGAAAGCGTCACCGTTAATTGCCTTAAATTCTTCTGCCCGCTCTATAATATCTGCGCCGTGGTAGCCATCTTCAGGGAACTCAACGGAACTATCAAAAAGTTGCAAATATCTAGCCTCAAGAGATTTTCCAAACTTTTCTATCTGATTACCTGCATCATTAACGTAAAACTCGCGTGTAACGTCATAACCAGCTTTGCTTAATACAGATGCCAATGTGTCACCCAATGCGCCACCTCTGGCATTTCCTATATGCATAGGTCCTGTGGGGTTGGCAGAAACAAACTCTACCATAACCTTTTTCCCGCTACCCATAGTACTATTACCGTAGTTTTCACCGCATTTTTCAATGTCCTTAAGAACTGCTGCATAATATTCGTCTTTTAAATAGAAATTTATAAAACCAGGACCTGCAATCTCCATTCTGTCAACATAAGTGCCGCTAAAATCTATATATTCAGCAATTTTAGTTGCAATATTACGGGGAGAATTTTTGAGGGCTCTTGCCCAAATCATAGCGGCATTTACCGCGAAATCGCCATGGCTTTTATCCGCCGGTTCTTCTATTGAAAATGCAGGTAGCGGCTCTGCAGGGAAATCCCCGTTAGCAACTGCTCTGCCAACAGCATTCAATATACACTCTTTTATACTGTTTTTTGTTTCGGAAACTATTGCTGACATTTTATTTTTCCTCTCTGATTTTAATTTCAACTTTATTACGGCTTAATAGCCCTGAATTAACTTCTATTGAATAGATTAGCGTCAGGTCGCCACCATCAGAACTCAACTTATTATCAACCTTATTGCCATAAATACCTATCATAAGGTTACCATAAGCGGTATGATATTGGCAAAGATGCCTTTTGCCTTCTTCGACAACCAAACAACCGAAACTACCATTGTTACGAATGATTTTAACAACACCATTTTTATCAACAGTAAGGTTTGTTATTACGTTATCTACTCCCAAGGCAACACTTTCATCATAAACGATTTCTACACCGTTATCGTTATACGAATATTTACCGTGAGATACAAATTCGGTCTTATCACTTTGACCATTTATCTCCTGAGTGCTTTTTATTTCAAGCACAATGTTTTCCATTAAAATAGCTCCTTAAAATTGCTAACGTCTACCCTTTCTACGTTATCGGCAATACTCTTGCCCATAAGAATAGAAGCGGTTTTTGAAAACGACTCTGCTCTATCGCTAACAAAATACTCGTGTGAACCGATTTCATCAGCATTATTTTGCATATCATTATCAATTAAATATTTTAACACTGCTTTTGCAGTAAACTCACCAATATTAACAAGTGTTACGCCCTCACCCATAACCTCTCTGATTATGTCGGTAATTACAGGATAATGCGTGCAACCCATAATCAAAACATCAACATTTTGTTCCTTTAATGGCGCTAAATATCTTCTGGCAGTTTCGAGAGTAACCTCATCTTCACTATCTATCCAACCTGCCTCAACTAGTGGTACGAACAACGGGCAATCGTTTTGAAAGACCTTTGCTTCAGGCATAATTTCAAGAATTTTTGTTTTATACGAATTACTTGCTACCGTTGCACTTGTTCCAATAACACCAATTCGCTTATTTTTAGTTACAGCAACAGCTCTTTTTGCGGCGTGTGAAACAACCTCAATGAACGGTACAGGAAGCAACTCTCCTGTATCGGAGGCAACAGAACTAACTGTACCGCAGGCGGCAATAATCATCTTTACGTTTTTAGAAAGCAAAAAACTTTCATCCTGTTTTGCATACTCAACAATTGTTTCACGGCTACGAGTGCCATACGGAACTCTTCCGGTATCGCCAAAATAAACTATGTCTTCTTTAGGCATCAGTTTAATTATCTCACGAACAACCGTTAAGCCACCAAGTCCTGAGTCAAAAATGCCAATAGGTCTATTATCTGCCACAAGCGTACCTCCTTTAACTTAATTAACTAGTATATATTATCATATTGTAATTGATTATTCAACCTTTTTTGTGTTTATTGAACCTAAAACGAGAGCAACAAAAATCAATACCATTCCAACCTTTGCAAAAACCGAAAGATTTTCGTGTAGAACGTAAACACCTAAAAGTGCGGCAACAACCGGTTCTACAGTAGAAATTATTGATGCAACAGACGGATTTACCACCTGCAAACCCTTTGTATAAAATACATACGGCAAAACGCCCGTTATTAGACCAAACACTGCTATTTTAATAACTATATCGGTAAATACGACCTCGCCAAACACGAGTTGATTTTTAAAAAGTAAAAATGGTAATAAAAACAGACTAGAAAAAAGGAATGTGTAAAAGGTTATTGTTAAACTTTCATAACCTTTTTTGGTTGCAATTTTCGCAAAAATCGAATATAAAGCATATCCAAAACCTGCGCCAAGGCCAACAATAATCCCTTGCCCTGACACGCTAAAGTTTGCAGACTCTACAACACCTGAAACTAAGAAACATCCTATTACCGCTAAAAGAATAGAAATTATCGTTTTAACAGTAAGTTTGTCTTTAAAAACAAAAACTGAAAGTATTGCAACAAATATTGGTGCAGTGTACAACAGTACCGCAGCAACCGCAACACCCGTTAACTTAATTGCCTCAAAGTAACATAAGGTAAAAAAAGTTAAGCTGAGTATACCTGTACCTACAAAAACCCAAGAGTCTTTTAATCTGATTTTAAAAGCTTTTCTATTAAAAATAAGTAACCAAACCGCTAAAAGTATTGTAGTAGAAATAACCCTAACGCTACCAATTTGCAAGGTTGTAAAATTGTAATTTTCTGCAAAAAAGTTTGAAAACAGACCTGTAGTTCCCCAAAGCGATGCCGCTAAAATTATGATTATATAATTCACTATTTTACCCCTTTAAACAATACGCTAAATATTCCAAAAAGCGTACCAATACCATAAGATAAATGAAGCGCGAGGAACATAAACGGCAATAGTAAATATTCTAAATAGAATCGTTTTTCTGAAATTATAGCCATAACGCTTAATAAAATATCAACTATTCCGTATGCAGTTATAAGTAAATTTAGCATAAATCCTAAATTAAATACTGCTAACAGTATGCATCCTAAAATTGCTAACAAAAAGCAAAACGGCACTAAATGAAAAAGTGAAATACATTTTGGTTGAACAAACAATGTGCGTCCAATCCAAAAGCCATTACCGTACTTTTGCTTTACAGAGTGCGATACCGAAGACCTTGAAAACTGATAAGAGCAAATTTCGGGATTATAACAAATTTTATACCCCGCTTTACGAACTCTATAATGATAATCATTGTCCTCAGTTCTGCCTAAATTCTCATTAAAAAGGCCAACCTTTTGGAGAACCTCTCTGCGATAACAACCGTGAAAGACGGTATCAACATACTTTTTCCCCTTGCTTTGATGATACTTGCCAAAACTAGCGCCAAACATTGACTTATCTGATAGATTAACTAATCTTTTTTGTGGTGTTTCATTGTCCACAATATTGGGGCGCATACCGCCACAGACATACTCACCGCTTTCAAGAGTTTTTGCATTTGCACTTAAAAAGTTTGCAGGAATTTTCGCGTGAGCGTCTAATCTAATTAATGCATCTCCGCCAAAGTTTTTAATCGCAACGTTCCACCCTGCCGCTTGAATTTTATTTGGATTATCAAGAACTAAAATATTATAATACTCAGACAAATGCTGGAGCTTGAATTTATTAAAAATTTCAAGCGTAGCATCGGTTGACATACTATTTATAAGCAGTAGTTCTGTATGTTTTTTATCATAGTCTTGCATTAAAATTTCTTCTAGCAGAGCTTCAATATATTCCTTCTCATTAAATGCAACAATGCCTAAAGATAAAACCAATTTTTTCATAATTAAGCCTCTTTAATTATATCGTAAAATTTGGCATCAACCAATGCCTTAAGGTCGTGCGGAGAAATAAATATTTGGGTACCAATTCTACCGCCACTTATGATAATTGTATCAAAGTTTGTAGCAGAAGCATCTATAACTGTTTTAAACTTCTTTTTCATACCAATTGGAGTGCATCCTCCACGAACATAGCCAGTAACATTATTTATATCTTTAACCGCTATAAGTTCTACTGATTTTTCATCTACAGATTTTGCCGCCTTTTTCATATCAAGTTCTTGTGCTATTGGCACCAAGAAAACGTAATACTCCGAACTTTTACCTATAGCTACCAAGGTTTTATAAGAACTTTCGTAAGGTTGTGATAGCATATCTGCAACGTGTTTTGCATCAATAAACTCATCACATTCGTAGGTGTTTATAGAATATTTTACTTTTGCTTTATCTAAAATGCGAATAGCGTTAGTTTTAATTTTTTTATCCATAAACACCTCTAAAGTTTCTTAAGGCGTGCAAACGTTGCCATAAGTTTTTTAGTACCAACCGAATCAAACACAATCTCCAAAAGCATATCATTACCCATAGGAGTAACTTTTGCAATTCTGCCCTCTCCAAATGTTCCGTGCGAAACCAAATCATCTACTGCAAAATTAAAGTTGGTTGCCTTTGGTGTAGCAGTTTGTGCTTTTGGTTGGAATTTAGGTCTATTGTAATTAGAATTTGCATAACTAGAAGCGCCGAAAGAAAATCTCTCGCTAGCGGGTATGACATTCGATTTTATATCGCACAAGTATTTTGGTATTTCTTCGCTGAACCTGGACGGTTTATTGTAACTTGTTTGACCATAAAGCATACGATGGAAGGTGTTGGTTAAATGCAATTTACGCTTTGCTCGAGTAATACCAACATAAGCTATTCTGCGCTCTTCCTCAATTTCAGTAGGACCTTCCATAATGGTTTGATGTCCCGGGAAAATACCTTCCTCCATACCTATCAAGAACACGGTGTTAAACTCGAGTCCTTTAGCGGCGTGCAAGGTCATCAGTACTGCGGCATCAACGCCTTCTTCGTAACTATCAATATCACTAATAAGTGAAACTTCCTCCAAAAATCCTGAAAGGCTAGCATCCTTATTTTCCTGAGCATACTGAATAAGCGAGGTTGATAATTCCTTGATGTTTTCAGCTCTGTCGCGTTCATCATCAGGCAAAGTATTAAGATACATACCATAGCCTGTTTTTTGTAAAGTAGCATCTAAAAGTTCGTGCAAAGGTAAAACCTCCGCATCACCTTGGAGTTCTCGAATTGTTGCACAAAAATCTTTAAGTTTTGTAGTTGCTCTTGAAAGGGTTGGATAGTTTTCTGCATTTTCAAAAACTTCAAAAAGTGATACACCTATACCGTCAGCAATTTCCATAGCGTGTGCAACAGTAGTATCACCAATGCCACGTTTTGGCTCGTTAATAATTCGGCGCAGACGAACGTTATCAGTAGTATTATTTATAACGTTAAAATATGCAATTATGTCTTTTATTTCCTTACGGTCGTAGAAACGAAGACCACCTACAACCTTATAAGGAACGCCTGAACGAGCAAGCGCATTTTCAACAGCATTTGACTGAGCATTCATTCTGTATAGAACGGCGCAATCACTAAAATTGCCGCCGTTACGAACGTGTTCTAATATTTTATCAGCTACGTATCTTGCTTCGTCGCTCTCGTTTTCGGTGGTTGTATATGAGATTTTTTCTCCACCGCCATTATCGGTCCAAAGGCTTTTACCGGTTCTGCCAAGATTATGAGAAATTACAGCATTTGCCGCATCTAGAATGTTTTGTGTAGAACGATAATTTTGCTCTAAACGAATTACTTTAGCATCAGGATACTGTTTTTCAAAACTAAGTATGTTTTCAATGGTTGCGCCTCTGAAACGGTAGATACTTTGGTCATCATCGCCCACAACGCAAATGTTTCTATTCTTTTCGGCAAGCATTTTTACAAGCACGTATTGCGCGTGGTTTGTATCTTGATACTCGTCAACCAAAATATGCTTATACTGATTTTGATACTTTTCTAAAACATCAGGATATTGCTGAAATAATTTTACAGTATTAAAAATCAAATCATCAAAATCCATTGCATTAGAGTTATGTAAAACCGATTGATATTTTGCATACGCTTTTGCAATAAGTTTAAGTCTTACGTCGCTATTAGAGTTTTCTGCAAACTCAGCAGGGTCAACTAGCCTGTCCTTTGCTCTACTAATTTCATTAAGAATAGTTTTAGGATGTAACTGCTTATCATCAATGCCAATATTTTTGCAAAGTTCTTTCATAACGCGGCGTTGGTCGTCAGTATCGTAAATGGTATAATGACTATCAAAACCTAGCAAATCTGCGTGTCTGCGAAGAATTTTAGAACAAATAGAGTGAAAGGTGCCGGCATTTATATCGTTAGCTTCGTCGCCGAGCATTCTCTCAATACGTTCTTTTAATTCTCCTGCCGCTTTGTTTGTGAAGGTAATTGCTAATATTTGCCAAGGTCTTACTGCGTTATGAGAAAACACAGCACTATTGCCAACATTTAATGCATCCTTTGCGACCGCCATAATATCCCCCTCAACCTGTGGGATATAATCACTTGAATAAGCATCGCCATACTTAACCAAATTTGAAATTCTATTAACAAGAACGGTGGTTTTTCCGCTACCTGCTCCTGCCAAAATCAGAACAGGGCCACAGGTTGTAGTAACTGCCAATAACTGCATATCATTAAGGTTAGAAAAGTCGCGTTCTATAACCTTTTTTCTAAAATTT
>JAZNBX010000018.1:0-101281 GCA_045587265.1 Acutalibacteraceae bacterium
CAGTTATCTGCTTTTTCGGTGTATGCACCGTTAACTTCTAGGTCCTCGGTAACATTTGCGAAATCTACGTCCCAACCACTGAATGTATAACCATATTTATCTGCTACTGCAGGAGCGGTTGCAGGTGAGCCGTATTCAACAGTTTGGGTTTTAACAACCTCGCCATCAACCTTGAAGGTTACGGTGTAGGTGTTGATTGCGAACTGTGCAGTAACGGTTAGGTTGCTAGTTACGTTATCGAATGCAACATCCCAACCTGTGAAGGTGTAGCCTTCTTTTTCTGGGTCTGCAGGTGCAACAGCATCCTCGCCCCAGTTGATTGTTTGGGTATCAACAGTTTCGCCATTTGCCACGAAGGTTACGGTGTAGGTGTTGATTGCGAACTCTGCAGTTACAGTGATGTTTTCTTTTACATTAGTAAATGCTTTATCCCAACCTGTGAAGGTGTAACCTTCTTTTTCTGGGTCTGCAGGTGCAGTAGCGTCTGCGCCCCAAGCAACTGTTTCTACCTTAACGTTTTCGCCGTTAGCAACGAATGTAACGGTTAGCATAATAACATCATATTTAGCAGTAACAGTCTTATTCTCTGTAATAGGTGTAGTAGATAGGTCCTCGCTCCAAGCGGCTGTAAAGCCGTCTTTTGCAGGAACTGCAGGAATTTCTGCAACTTTATCGCCGTGGTTTACGGTGATAACTACGTCATCAAAACCTTCTGCTTTATATGTTACGGTGTAGGTTTTGATTGCGAACTGTGCAGTTACAGTGATGTTTTCTTTTACATTAGTAAATGCTTTATCCCAACCTGTGAAGGTGTAGCCTTCTTTAGTTGGTGCTTCAGGTGCAGTAGCGTCTGCGCCCCAGTTGATTGTTTGGGTATCAACAGTTTCGCCGTCTGCTACGAAGGTTACGGTGTAGGTGTTGATTGCGAACTGTGCAGTAACGGTTAGGTTGCTAGTTACGTTATCGAATGCAACATCCCAACCTGTGAAGGTGTAACCTTCTTTTTCTGGGTCTGCAGGTGCAACAGCATCCTCGCCCCAGTTGATTGTTTGGGTATCAACAGTTTCGCCGTCTGCCACGAAGGTTACGGTGTAGGTGTTGATGGTGTACTGTGCGGTAACGATTAGGTCGCTAGTTACGTTATCAAATGCAACGTCCCAACCTGTGAAGGTGTAGCCTTCTCTTGCAGGATCTGCAGGAGCAGTAGCGGCATTGCCTTCCTCTACAGTTTCAGTTTTAAGTTCTGTGCCGTCCCAATCTTTAAAGGTTACGTTGTATGAAGAGATGTTGTATTGTCCGTGTACGCCGAAATGAGTAAAGCGTGGATATGCATTAGAAACCTGTGAGCTTCCCCACTCGCCAGCTAAATATTCATTATACATACCAATTACTCGAACACCAACGTATTTTGCAGTAACGGCGGTGTTAAGTGTAAGCACGTGAGCGTTAAATTGATAGCTATCATTTTTGTTAGCGTCTACTTCAATTACTGCTTCTGCTTTTGACTGGTCAAAAAGACCTTCTTCGCTATTAGCAAAAATAACCTCAAAGTGTGAAGGAGAGTAGCCAGATTTAGCAGACTTTATACGTCCAAAAACTATAGCATTGATGTCAGCCTCTTTGTCAAGAGCATAGTTAATTTGTAACCATTGTTTGCTTTCATCATCGGTTAAAACGATGTCGCCGTCTTTACCGTTTTCAATGAATAATTTTTTTACTTCACTAGAATTAGAGTAGAGAACTTGTGCATCAGTGCCTACGTCTGTAGAAGAAGTAATTTTGTTGAGAGCACTTGCGATATTAGATAATTGTTGTGGCTGATCGCTAACAACAACTTCACCAACAGCGTCTTCTTCTATAGTGTTGTATACATAAACGCCTGTGTTTGTTTTGTCTGCAATTAAACTATTAGCTGCAGGATATTCTTCTGGCAAAGTAGCCTCATTCATACCCTCATAGGTAAAATCACTATAAGGCTCATAATCAGAAACTGCATATTTTGCCACAAACTCAGTTGTTGCCTCGCTACCTGTGATAGTGTAGTTAGCAACTGGCTTTTTAGTAATTTTGTCTTCGCCGTTGTACCAGCCAAGGAACTGATAGAACTTACCGTCAGTACCCTTGTATGAATCACTTGTGTTAAGTGCAACTGTACCTGTACCGTAGTTACCTGCTTTATCAGATAATCCGGTTGTATCAGGAGTAGCAACGATAGTTGGAACAACTGTACCATCACCGCCTACTGAAGTTGCAGTAAAACCGTCTTCGGTAACTGGTGCAGCGTATGTACCTTGAACACCAAAATGAGTTAAGCGCAAATAGGTGTTATTGCGTCCGGTTGTAGGTACTTCAGGATAACCATGCACAATACGCACGCCTACCCATTTACCCTTTTTAGGTGTAACAAGATCGGTCATTGCCATTTTATTATTAGCGGACTTGCCAACAAAATCAATATCAGCAACACAGTTAGCTTCTTCAAACAAACCTGCTTCTGTGTCTGCTACATAGTATTTCCAATGGCCTGGTGCCCATGTTGCATTGCTTCTAATAGAACCTAAGAATAAACTTTCAACTAAAGCAGGTGCTGAAAGTTCGAAATTCAATTGAAGATATTGCTCTTTATCATCGTTGATATAGTCTGTAGGCACATCGCCAGAAGCAGCGCTTTTGCCGTTAGCATATTTTAAGAACAAACCATACTTTAGAGCATTGTTGGTAACGAGTGTGTTGTCAGCGGTTACATTAGTAGAAGATGTGAATGTACCCAAAGCAACATCTGTAAGGGTTGGTTCACCATATACTAAGGTATCATCTGATGCCAAGTAAGAGGTTGCCTCATCTTTTTCTTTTACAAAGTAGTATGCCTTTACCTTTGAACTGTCATAATCGCGAACAAGGCTTTTTGCTGGGTCTGAATTCCAAGTAGTTTGTAGATCGGTAATAGTACCGCCGTTTCTGGTATAAACAGTATTGCCTTTGGCATCTGTATGTGTAACAGCATTAGTATCGGTAACTGCATATGCACCCTGAACACCAAAATGAGTTAAGCGCAAATAAGTGTCATTGCGTCCTGTTGTAGGCACTCCAGGATAACCATGCACAATACGCACGCCTACCCATTTACCTTTTTTAGGTGTAGCAAGTTCTGTTTTTGCCATTTTATTATTAGCGGACTTGCCAACAAAATCAATATCAGCAACACAGTTGGCTTCGTCAAACAAACCTGCTTCTGTGTCTGATATATAGTATTTCCAATGGCCTGGAGTCCAAGTTGCGTTACTTCTCATAGAGCCTAAGAAGAAACTTTCAACTACAGCAGGTGCTGAAAGTTCAAAATTCAATTGGAGATATTGCTCTTTATCATCGTTGATATAGCCTGTAGGCTTCTCGCTAGAAGTTGCGCTTTTGCCGTTAGCATATTCTAAGAATAAACCATTCTTTAGAGCACTGTTAGTAACGAGCGCATTGTCACCGGTTACATTAGTAGAAGATGTGAATGTACCCAAAGCAACATCTGTAAGGGTTGGTTCACCATATACTAAGGTATCATCTGATGCCAAGTAAGAGGTTGCCTCGTCTTTTTCCTTTATAAAGTAGTATGCCTTTACCTTTGAACTGTCGTAATCGTGAACAAGGCTTTTGGCTGGGTCTGAGCCCCATTGTGTTAATGCGGATAAATTTCCGCCGTTTCTGGTGTAAACCGTGTTGCCCTTAGCGTCGGTATGTGCCGTAGCAAGGCTATCATTAACTTCTGCAAAAGCGTTAAAGTTAATGCATGCAAACAAACCGGTAACCATGCAAAGTGTAAGAATAATGCTTAATAATCTTTTTGCCATTATAAATTCCTCCTTATAAATATTTTTTGGGAAATTCTTACTGACTAATTTTACCCCCTTTTAGAAAGTGGTGTCAAGCGATTTTGGAAAGTGGTTTGTTTTAGAAAGATTTTATTTTTGCCAATTACCTTTAAAACCCCTACAAGCCCTTTATTTATGCAAAATTAGGCTATTTTTTTGCATCCGTGTATAACAAATATGCAATTTTCAAAAAAGACATATTGAAACCTTGAAATAGTAAGAAAACATAAACAAGCAGTAAGAAAATACAAATAAAAAACAACACCTTTGTACTCCAAAAGCGTTGTTTTTTATCAATATATTATTGGTTAGAAAAAGTTTTGCGGTTTGCTCTGATTACTACTGCAACTGCTATTCCGCAAAGAACACCTGATATTTCCCCGAAAAGCATAAGATACGGCAAAAGGCGTAAAACACTTGGGCTAGCCAAAAGTAGCGACGCTGCCAACATTTGACCTAAATTATGTACAACTCCGCCAACTGCGCTTACACCCACTTCGCCAAACACCTTTAGTTTTAGCGTAAAGTACATAGCAAAGGTTGATAGCACTCCGCCAAAAAGCGAGAATGCCAAACTTACGACACTGCCGAAAAGCAGATTAACAATTACTATTCTTAAAACGTTTACGGTTAGCGCCGCGCCAATTCCCTGCTTTTTTAAAAGCAAAAGCACGATTATATTAGCAAGCCCTATTTTAACACCCGCAATTCCTACGTTAAAGGGTATAATACGCTCTACGTAGCCCAACACTAATGCCAAGGTTAGCATTATTCCTAAAAATGCGATTTTTTTAGTTTTCATTTTGCCACCTCCGCAATTACTCGGTGTGGCAGACAAACTATACTCTCGCCTAAATTTTTGATTTTACCCATATTTTCGCAGGTTTTATCGGGGCAATCGCTTTTTTTAAAATATGCCGTTCCGTTTTCGATTACCAAAACGTTAGTTCCGTTTTCGGTTTTAATAGTATGCTCGCCTTCCTTATATATATTATAGGTAGCATATTCCGCTCCGTTTACAGTTACACGAATTTTATTAGCGCCGCCTTTATTAAATAAAATCACCGCCATACACACACAAACTAAAAAAATTGATACAATTAAAATAATATCGCTTTTTTTGAACAAACCGAAAACACCACCTTGTGAATAAATGATTTTTATTTGTACAAAATAGTATGGAAGGGTTTTGCCCTTAAAATACTAGAAAGGAAAGTTTATATGAAAAGATTTATTTTACCGATAATTTGCTTTATGCTAGCCATTAGCCTTACTGCCTGCACGGGCGGTAGCGACACCACCGAATCTAAAAAAGATGACCTTAAAAACGATGCGCAGTCTATGGTATCATCCGTTATGTCGGGTGTAGAAAGTGTTGCAGACGGCATTACAGGAGACACCAACGTTGGCGATATGGGTAGCCTTCGCGATGGCGAATACACCGCCACATCCGACACCTATGACAAAGACGGATACAAGGCAAGGGTTAAAGTAAAGGTAGAAAACGGCAAAGTATCGGAAGTTGATTGCGATGCCGTTGATAAGGACGGTAACGAGAAATCCGACAACGATGCCCATAACGATTGGGACGATAAAATCGAACTTTTTGAGGACGCCGTAGTAATGCGCGGTCTTGACAAACTAGAGTTTGCCGAAGACGGCACAGTTGGTGGCATCAACGGTATGGACCTAAACGTTGGCGAATATAAAAGTCTTTTAAACGAAGCGCTAAACAAAGCAAAAAAAGACTCTTAAAAAGCGTCGATAACCTCTACTACTCCGCTAGAATGGAAAAGCGATGGAGTGATTTTAATGGTATATCCGTGTCCGCTATCGCTTATCCACTCAAACTTTTGCTTGCGAGGTAATGCGCAGGCGTCCAAAAGGGTCATAATTACACCGCCGTGGGTAACAACCGCGGCATTATTTATTTCGTGGGATAACATATCCTCTACTATTTGGCGCAGTCCTATGCAAACACGAACCGCAAAATCTTTATTGGTTTCGCCGTTTGGCACTTCTGCTTTTCCTGAAATCCAAGCCTTATAATCAGCGTTATCCTCAAGTTCTGCACCCGATTTACCCTCGAAATCACCAAAATTAAATTCTGCGAGGTTAGGTACGGGTATTGCACTTTGGTCGGGATAGATTAAAATTCCGCTCTGCAAACATCTGCGTAATGGGCTTGAATATAAAGCGCTTATCGGCGGATAGATACCCTCGTTCGCTAACTTTTCAAGTTCATCTGCACCCTCCATTGTAAGCGCCAAATCGGTTGTGCCAATAAAACGTCCTTCTAAATTTGCATTGGTCTGCCCGTGCCGGATGAGATGCAATGTTAAAGATTTCACTGTATAATTCCTCCAATAAAATTTACAAAATGTATAATTACCACTAGAAATTTTTAATAATGTATAGTATTATAATAATACAATGATGTAAAAAACACAAGTGGGGGTTTGATTATGCCACAAAATAAATTTTCAGAAATCGTTACCGCTACTCGCAAAAGGCGTGGTATTTCGCAAAAGCAGGCGGCGCTTGAACTTGGAATATCGCAGTCGCTTTTATCGCACTACGAAAAAGGTATTCGCGAATGTAATCTTGATTTTTTGGTAAAACTTTCGGATTACTACGGGGTTTCCTGCGATTACCTGCTAGGCCACAGCACCGCAAAAAGTAGCCGAAGTGCATCTGCTCAACGCCAACGTTCTATGGTTAGGGCGGTTGAGGCTTTGATGCTTCTATCCGAGCGCAGTGAGGATAAAAAATTGGTGTCGGCACTGACCGTTTACCTTAAAAACTGCATCTACCGTGGTCTTAAACTTTTTGACGGCATTTGCAAAGGTCTCCCATTCGGGAGTGATGATACTAGCATCTCATACGCCCTATCTGATGCCGAAACACAGTTTGCTATCGCCTACCGAGAGGCGCAAAATCTTAAGGACAACGAAATCCCCTTGCACGACAGCAGCCTTGAGAGTCCCACCGCGATTATCGAGGAACTCGAGGCGGTTATGTACGAAAAGGGTCTTATATAATGGTATACTACACTTCACTTAATACATATTTAAAGCGTCGGTTCTCTAGCAAGGTTTACAAACTTTCGCTTACAAGTTCTAACAGTTGCCCTAACCGTGACGGCACAAGAGGCAAGGGCGGTTGCATATTTTGTAGCGAGGGCAGTAGCGCATTCCGTCCCCCTTACGAAATGCCGATAAGTACCCAAATTGACGAGGCAATAAAACTTATTAAGAAAAAGACCGACGCCGATAAATATATTGCCTATTTTGCCTCTTACACCGCAACCTACGGCGATATAGACCACATAGAAAAACTTTTTATGGGCGCTGTAAACGACCCTAGAATTGTAGCGGTTTCGGTGGCGACCCGCCCCGACTGTTTGGGTGACGAGGTTATGGACCTACTAAAAAGAGTTAATGCGAAAAAGCCGCTTTTTGTAGAACTAGGACTACAGACCGCACATGACGAAACCGCAAAACTAATAAACCGCGGTAGCACCCTTGACATATTTACCGAGGCGATAGAAAAACTAAAACGCGAAAATATTGATACCGTTTTGCATATAATTTTAGGACTCCCAACCGAAACGCGTGATATGATGCTAGACACGGTGCGATATGCCGTAAAGATGGGCGTGCAGGGCGTAAAACTACAACTTTTGCACATTTTAAAAGACACAAAACTAAATGAAATGTTTGAACGTGGCGAAGTAAAGGTTTTAGAGCGTGATGAGTACGCAAGACTTGTTGCAGAGTGTGTTAGCCTGTTGCCCAAAGATATGGTTGTGCATAGAATCACGGGCGACGGAGAAAAAGCAAAACTTGTAGCACCCCTTTGGAGTGCAGACAAAAAAGGCACCCTTGGTGCTATTGCAAAATATGCGAAACCACGTGAATTTTGATACATTTTACAAAATATTGTTAACTTTTATAAAGCAAACGCAGGCATAACCGAGGCAATTCGCTTAATATTTTTAATTATAGAGCGCGCAAAACTTTATATTTTTTATTTTTTTATACATACTATTTATCTTAAAATAAAATGGTGGTATAATTATAGAATAAATTTAATATGCTAAAGAGCAAAAGCAATTTGGCAAACAAAAAGGGTGATATTATGAAAAATCAATACTTAATCGAATTGATGGAGCGCGTTGAAACACGCAATCCTAACGAGCCTGAGTTCCATCAGGCAGTACGCGAGGTTTTAGAGTCTTTAGAGCCTGTTATCGATGCTCGTCCCGAGCTTGTAGAGCGTGGCATTATTGAGTCTATGGTTGAGCCTGAGCGTCAAATTTTCTTCCGTGTTCCTTGGGTTGATGACAATGGCAAGGTTCAGGTTAACCGCGGTTTCCGTGTGCAGTTTAACTCTGCTATCGGTCCTTACAAGGGTGGCCTTCGTTTCCATCCTTCCGTTAACGCTTCTATTATGAAGTTCCTAGGTTTCGAGCAGACCTTTAAAAACAGCCTAACCGGTCTTCCTATGGGCGGCGGTAAAGGTGGTTCTGACTTCGACCCACGCGGCAAGTCTGACGGCGAAGTTATGCGTTTCTGCCAAGCATTTATGACAGAACTTTGCAAACACATCGGCCCTAATACCGACGTTCCTGCAGGTGATATCGGCGTTGGCGCACGCGAGGTTGGTTACCTATACGGTCAGTACAAAAAGATTCGTAACGAGTTTACAGGCGTTCTTACCGGTAAAGCAATTTCTTCAGGCGGTTCTTTAATTCGTCCTGAGGCTACAGGTTTCGGCGCAGTTTACTATGCAAACGAAATGCTTACATATTTTGGCGATACAATTAAAGGCAAAACCTTTGCCATCTCGGGCTTCGGTAACGTTGCTTGGGGTACTGCTAAAAAGGTTGCAGAACTTGGCGGTAAGGTTGTTACCATTTCAGGTCCTGACGGCTATATCTACGACGAAGACGGTATCGTTACCGAAGAAAAGATTAACTTCTTACTCGAGATGCGTTCTTCAGGTCGTGACAAGGTTAAAGATTATGCTGATAAATTCGGCGTTCCTTACTTCGAGGGTCAGAAACCTTGGGGCACCAAAGTTGATATTGTTATGCCTTGCGCTACTCAAAACGAGGTTGGTATGGCAGAGGCAGAAAAAATCGTTGCTAACGGCGTAAAATACTACGTTGAGGTTTCAAATATGCCTACCACTAACGAGGCTGTTGCTTACCTTAAAGCAAACGGCGTTATTGTTGCTCCTTCAAAGGCAGTTAACGCAGGTGGCGTTGCAGTTTCAGGTCTTGAAATGAGCCAGAACTCAATGCGCTACAGCTGGACCGAAGAAGAGGTTGACGCTAAACTTAAGCAGATTATGTCAAACATCTTCAAGTCTTCTCTTGAGGCTGCAAAAGCATACGGCATGGAAAACGACTTGGTTGCAGGCGCAAATATCGCAGGCTTCCTAAAGGTTGCCGACGCTATGAAATGGCAAGGCGTGGTTTAATCCACAATCCGAATAACAAAAGCCGACTTATCGTTTGATAGGTCGGCTTTTTTATGTGTTATTTTTAATTAAAGTGAATCTAGATATCTGCAAGCGGAGAGGGCGGCGGTGGCGCCGTCTGCTACTGCGGTGGCGATTTGGCGGATTGCCTTACGTCTGCAGTCTCCTGCTGTGAATATGCCCTCGGTTTTGGTTACACAGTCCTCGCCCGAGTTTATATATCCGTACTCGTCTAGGTCGGCGATGTTCTCGAACGCCTCATTTTCAGGCTTTAAGCCGATGGCTACAAACATACCGTCTAGTTCTAGTTCGGCGGTCTCGCCCGTTGCGGTTTTCTCTACTGTGATTCCGCTAAACTCTAATGTATCGTTAATTGCCTTTACGGTAGTGCCTAAAATAATCTCTACATTACCGCGGCTAGCAAGTATCTCTTGCAAGCGTTGTTCGCCGGTTAAGAAATCTAAGTTTTGAATTACGTAAACCTTTTTGCTTGTTTCGGAAAGCAGTATAGCCTCTTGCAACGCCGAGTTACCGCCACCGATTAAGGCTACTGTTTTACCTCTATAAAAAGCGCCGTCGCAAACTACACAGAAGGATATACCCTCGCCGATAAAACGCTCTTCATTCTCTACGCCTAGGTGTCTATGCTGAGCACCCGTTGCAACTACAACTGCATTTGCTCTATAAGCATTTCCGTCTGCCGTGATAACAGTTTTAACGTTACCGTCGGTTTCAATGCCCGTTACCTCTTCAATCTCAACCTCGGCGCCGAGTTCTAGCGCTTGGGCTACCATTTTATCGGCTAGTTCGCTACCACTGATGCTTTCAAAACCCGGATAGTTTTCGATTTTTGGAGAAAAGGTAATCTGTCCGCCGAAAACGCCCTTATCTAAAATAAGTACCTTTTTATTAGCGCGACGTGCATATATCGCGGCGGTTAGACCCGCAGGACCTGCACCCACTATAATTATATCGTACATAATGAACATCCTTTATTTAAATTTACCGCGGCTCCCAAGAACCGCGGTAAAAGTTTTATTAAGCATTCTTAATGAATTCTTTAATGTTTGCTACCGAAACGTATTTTTCCATCTTGCCATCAGAAACAACTACCAATGTAGGTGCTTGCTTAATGCCAAGCGACTCGGTTAAAGCAACGTTTTCTTCTGCCAATACCTTTTGGTAGCCGATTTCTGCTTTATCCAAAAGTGCTGCAGCAATTTTGCAATTAGGGCAGGTTGCCGATGCAAACATATAAACACCGTCTGCAAGAGTTGTTGCTCTATTTTCTTGTACTTCCTCCTGCTTACAATCACAGCCCTCTCTTACAAGCTTAGATTTTGCAACGTCGTAAACCTTTCTGTCCTTATATTCTTGAGTTTTACCATCATTCCAGTTCTTAACAGGACGATAATAACCGGTGATACGGCTGTAAACCTCTGCCTCCTCACCACAGTGCGGACAGTTAAATGCCTCGCCTGCGATATATCCGTGCGTTTTACATACCGAATAGGTTGGAGAAATTGAATAATAAGGTAGTCTATAATTTGTTGCAATCGTCTTAACGAGGGTTGCACAACTCTGCCAATCGGGAAGTTTTTCGCCAAGGAAGGCGTGGAAAACAGTACCCGAAGTGTAAAGTGTATGGAGTTCATCCTGCATATCAAGTGCAGTAAATATATCCTCTGTATAACCAACAGGAAGGTGAGAAGAGTTTGTATAGTAAGGTGTTTCGCCTTCGCCTCTTCCTGCGGTAATAATATCAGGATAATGTTTAAGGTCATGCTTTGCAAGACGGAATGCGGTAGACTCAGCAGGAGTAGCTTCAAGGTTGTAAAGGTCGCCGTACATCTCTTGATAGTCCGAAAGGCGCTCTCTCATATGGTTAAGAACATCCTTTGCAAACTTCTGAGTCTTTTCGTCTGTCATATTAGCGCGAAGCCATTTTGCGTTAAGACCTACCTCGTTCATACCAACAAGACCTATTGTTGAGAAGTGGTTGTTGAAGGTGCCGAGATAACGCTTGGTATATGGATAAAGACCTGCATCAAGAAGCTTTGTAATAACGTCGCGCTTAACCTTTAAGGAACGTGCCGAAATATCCATAACCCTATCAAGACGCTTGTAGAAATCAGCCTCATCACTTGCAAGATAAGCAATACGAGGAAGGTTGATGGTTACAACGCCGATAGAACCGGTTGACTCACCGCTTCCAAAGAAACCACCCGACTTCTTGCGAAGCTCTCGAAGGTCAAGACGGAGTCTGCAACACATTGAACGAACGTCCGAAGGTTCCATATCCGAATTGATATAGTTAGAGAAATAAGGAGTACCGTACTTTGCGGTCATTTCGAACAGAAGCTTGTTGTTCTCGGTTTCGGACCAGACAAAATCACGAGTAATAGAATAGGTAGGAATAGGATACTGGAAGCCGCGACCGTTAGCGTCGCCTTCAACCATAACCTCGATGCACGCCTTGTTAACCATATCCATCTCGGCTTTACAATCCTTATACTTGAAATCCATTTCCTTGCCGCCAACAATACAGTTAAGCTCTGCAAGGTCGTTAGGAACAGTCCAGTCAAGAGTAATATTGGTAAATGGCGACTGTGTACCCCAACGAGAAGGAGTATTAACACCATAAATAAAGCTTTGGATGCACTGTTTAACCTCTTTATATGTAAGGTTATCTGCCTTAACAAAAGGAGCTAAGTAGGTATCAAAGGATGAGAAAGCCTGTGCGCCTGCCCACTCGTTCTGCATAATGCCTAAAAAGTTTACCATCTGGTTGCAGAGTGTCGAAAGGTGGGAAGCAGGTGCAGATGTGATTTTACCTGGAACACCGCCGAGTCCCTCTTGGATTAACTGCTTTAATGACCA
The DNA here is from genome assembly GCA_045587265.1 of Acutalibacteraceae bacterium. Taxonomy (GTDB): domain Bacteria; phylum Bacillota; class Clostridia; order Oscillospirales; family Acutalibacteraceae; genus UMGS1532. The sequence continues at coordinate 12,228 of JAZNBX010000018.1, forward strand.
ACCTGCACAATAACCGGTAAGCATTGAAAGGTCGTGAATGTGGATATCAGCGTTTCTATGAGCGTTGCCGATTTCATCATCATAAACCTCGGAAAGCCAGTAGTTAGCGGTAACAGCACCCGAGTTAGAAAGAATAAGACCGCCTACCGAATAGGTAACAGTGGAGTTTTCCTTAACACGCCAGTCGTTAACATTAAGGTAGTTGTCAATGATAGCCTTGTAGTCAACCATTGTTGCATTGAGGTTACGAACCTTCTCGCGCTGACGACGATAAATAATGTATGCCTTTGCAACGTCGGCATAACCTGCTTGAACAAGCACGGCTTCAACACTATCTTGAATATCCTCAACGGCTACTAAACCGTCCTTGATTTTTGGTTCGAAATCTGATGTAACCTTTAGTGCCAAAAAGTCGATGATATTATCGTTAAACTGTCTTTCGCAAGCTTCAAAAGCCTGTGAGATAGCGCCTGAAATTTTGGCAATGTCAAAATCTGTAACTTTTCCGTCACGTTTGTTTACTCTATACATTTTCTGTTCCCCTTTTCTTAAAATTTAATTTTACTGCCCGCGAAGTGACGCCTTCGGGACAAATTTTTGAACCTCTTTTAGTATGCCCTGCATTTCGTCAGCCGTGAAAGCCGAACCCGTACCGAGCAAATCACCCGAATCGATAAACCCTTGTATAAAGTAGTTTTCCTCGGGTTTTAAAAGCTTTGCGATTTCTACAAAATCGTCTAGCTCATGTATGCCCTTTACCGCGGTTGTACGAAATTCATATTCTACACCGCTAGACCTTATAACCTCCATGCTATTTTTAAAGGTGCTAAAATCTACATCACCGCCGCAAGCTGTGGCATATCCCCTTTCGCTCGACTTGATATCCATAGCAACGTAATCCACAAGACCCGAAGCCAAAACCTCGCCAAGTCTTTTTGGCAGGCTGCCGTTTGTATCAAGTTTAACGTCGAACCCCATTGATTTGATTTCCTTTAAAAAAGGAATTAAATCGGGTTGCAAAAGCGGTTCGCCACCGGTAACGCAAACACCCTCTAAAACACCGCGCCTTGATTTTAGGTAATCAAGCACCTCGTGATAAAGGTTATCTGAGGCATTTGGGGTGCGTACCAAACCAGCGTTATGGCAAAATGGACAACGCAAGTTGCAACCGCCCGTAAAGACGATGCACGCCATATGTGCCGGATAATCAAGCAGGGTGAGTTTTTGAAAACCCTGTATATTCGTACGACTTCCCCCTTAAATAAAGTATTTGTTTTCCACGCCGAATTCCCTTCGGTTGTGGTGCTTTATTAATATACCACACATATATTGTGGTGTCAACACCCAAAACACAATATTTTGTGTTTTTGGCTATTTACACAAACCAAATGTAGTAATATTGTAGGTTTTAGCAAATAAGTGAAAATAACTGACATTTTATGTCGTTTTACGTCGTGTTATGCTACGTATATGCCAAATTTTAACAAAACAAAAACCACTATATATAGAAATATCAACAACTATATATTGTGGTTCTAATTATATCTTCTCGTTTTTTTAAAGAGGCTACATTTATATATATAATATATGTAGCGTTACACTAACAATCCACAGTTTGAGTATATAAAAATTATTCCTTATCCGACAAAACCTTACCTATATCTAATAAATATTGCTTGTTTTTGTCAGCCATATTTCTAAAAAGATGCAAAAGCATTTCCTCATCGGGTGTAGTACCATTACCATTAGCACAGGTGTGTGATAACAAAAAATCGACACTAACATTAAAATAATCGGCAAAAGAAATTAATGTTTTGAAATCAGGCTGTCGAATGTTACGTATATAATTTCCCAGCGTAGTAGGGGATAAATTAAGGTCTGCAGCTAAACGTTTCTGGGAAATACCGTGCGCATCAATAAGTCGTTTTATTATATCGCCCAACAACATAAAAAACACTCCTTGAATAAAATTATATTTTTATGATATACCGAAAGCTAATTATTAAACAAAAATCAAATAGCATTTTTTAAAAGATACATATAAATAATAACACAAGAAAAAAATTTTTTTAAAAAAATCCACATTTTGTATTGACAATCCACAGAAAGAAGATTATAATATGGTCGAGATTAATATCTTAATACACAAAATAGGAGGAAAAAAGTAATGATTAAGAGATTAAGCGCACTTATTTTAGCTTTAATTTGCGCCGTTTCTATGACCTTACCTGCTTTTGCACAAGAACACACAGAGCACGGAGACGTAATAGACGGTCTGGACGCTACCTGTACAGTCGACGGATTTGAAGAATATGAAGACGGCTGCAAGATAGCAATTAAAGCACCCGGCCATGATTATAGTTCGGTTACTACTGATTACCACTGTATTGACCAAGCAGAAATAACAACCTACACCTGCAATAAATGTGGTTATACATACGACGAAACTATTAAGGCCACCAAAGGCGAGCACACCTGGGAAACTATCGACGCTGTAGAAGCTACTTGCCAAACCGCAGGTAACAACGGTGGTAAAAAGTGCTCAGAATGCGGAGTTAACAAACCAGACGAGATTGCTACAGAAATTCCACAACGCACTCATAACCTTGGAGATGCAAATTCTTCCCTATACCTTTTTGGTAGCACCGAGTCTTGCAACAACGCCGGCAACCCTATCTATAAATGTAAATTCTGTGATTATCAATTTATAGATACAACTAGCAGTATTTCTGAATATTGCGCAGTTCTAAACCCTGCAAGTGAATATGTTGTAGAAAAAGGCGGTATTGCTCCTTCTTGCTTTGAAGAAGGAAAAGAAGCAGATAAGTACTGTAAATTCTGCGATGGCCTTGCAAAAACAGGTGCAGTTATTCCTGCTACTGCACAACACGACTTAAAACTTGAAGGTAAAGTAGAGGCTACTTGCCATTCTGACGGCTATGAAGGCGATATGGTTTGCCAAACTGATGGCTGTACCTATAAAGAAGCAGGTGCAGTTATTCCTGCTACTGCAAACCACGACTTAAAACTTGTTGGTAAAGTAGATGCAACCTGCCATTCAGACGGCTATGAAGGCGATATGGTTTGCCAAGCCGATGGCTGTACCTACAAAGAAGCAGGCGCAGTTATTCCTGCTACCGCAAACCACAACCTAAAGACAGTTAACGCTAAAAAAGCAACCTGTACAGCAAAAGGTTACACCGGTGATAAGGTTTGCCAAAACGATGGTTGCACTTATAAAGAATTAGGCAGTGATATTGCCGTTAAACCACACAACTATAAAATTCATTACATTGAAGAACCAACCTGCGCAAAAGAAGGCTATGGTTATGACAAATGTGAAGATTGCGGATATTACGATCCTGAAACAGGACATAATGTTCCCGCACATTCAGCAACATTAGAGGCTATCCCCGCCGTTGCTCCTACTTGTCAGAAAACCGGTTTAACCGAAGGTCAAAGATGTTCTAAGTGCGAAAAAACTATTGTTGCACAAACTGTTGTTCCTGTAATTTCTTGCGACCAAAAAGTTTCTATTCCCGCAAAAGATGCTACTTGTACCGAAAATGGCTATGCAGATGACGGCAAGAAGTGTTCTATGTGCGGTGCGCAAACCAAAGCTCCTACTGTAGTTCCTGCTCTTGGACATTTAGAGGACGTAGACATTCCAGCAGTAGAGCCTACCTGCACAGAAAACGGCAGCAAAGATGGTAAAAAATGCTCTCGTTGCGGAATCGAAACCATTGCTCCTACCGTAGTTCCCGCTCTTGGACATTTAGAGGATGTAGACATTCCTGCAGTAGACCCTACCTGCACAGAAAACGGCAGTAAAGACGGCAAAAAATGTTCTCGTTGTGGTGAAACAAGCAAAATTCCAGCCGTTGTTACGGCATTAGGACACCTCAACGATATAACTCTTGAAGCAAAAGCCCCCACCTGTACTAACACAGGATTAACAGCAGGTGTTCACTGTTCTCGTTGTGACAAAGACACCACACCACAGCAAATTGTTCCTACTGTTGCAGATGCACACGTAGTAAAAACAATCCCTGCAGTAAAACCCACCTGTACCGTTCCCGGTGCTACTGAGTGTAAACTATGTTCTGAATGTGGACTAGTTCTAATTACCCCAACTATTGTTCCATCAACAGGACACAAAAACATTGTTAAAGAATTGGTTAATTGCGCAGAAAACGTTGAAGGTTACACCATCTACGAATGCGAAGTTTGCGGAGAAGAAAGCAGGCACGATTGCGCACACAACGACATAATAGTAAATAACCCTGCCACCTGCTCTGACTCAGGAAAAATGGAATATGCTTGTGGCTATTCTTACAAAATAGATGCTCTTGGACACGACAAAATCATTACTCAGGCTGTTGCTCCTACATGTACCGAAAAAGGCGCAACCGCCGGTATTACTTGCGGCAGATGTTCAAAAGTAATTCTAACTTCCACCGAAATAGCAGCTTTAGGCCATGATTATTTCACACACGAAGCCAAGGATGCTACCTGTACAGAAGATGGTGTTAAAGCAGTTAGAGAGTGTAAAGTGTGTGGCGAAAAACCCGATGGCAGTGAAATAATACCTGCTACCGGACACAATATTGTTGATATTCCTGCAGTTGCTCCTACATGTATTTCTGTTGGTTATACCGCAGGCAAGGGTTGCACCGAATGTGACCATTTCGAGATAAAACCTGAAGTTATACCAACAAATAAACACACTTGGGAGTTAGATAGCACCCTATCTGTAGCTCCTACTTGTGCAAGAGATGGTAAAGAAGTATACTTCTGTAGAGATTGCGGCACTCAGTACGAAAAGACTGTTTACGCAACCGGCAACCACAACTATGTTGTTATAGAAACCCAAGCCGCTACCTGCACCGAAGAAGGCTATTCTAAAAACAAATGTACCGTTTGCGATGATTCGTTTATAGCACCTGAACTTCCTATCGGACATACCGAAAGCATTGACAAAGGCTTTGCAGCCACCTGCACAAGTGCCGGCCTTACCGATGGTTCGCACTGTGGACGTTGTGGCGATGTATTAAAGGAACAGGTTGTTATCCCCGCTACAGGTCACAAATCAGAAACTGTAAAGGGTTATGCTCCTACATGTACCTCTACCGGCTTAACCGATGGTTCTGTTTGTTCAGTTTGTGGCGACGTAATCGTTGCACAGAACGCTATTCCTGCAACCGGACACAAAGAAGAAGCAGTTAAAGGTTCTGCTGCAACTTGCACCACTGCTGGCTTAACCGATGGCAAGAAATGCTCAACCTGCGGTACTGTAACTGTAGCACAAACTGTTATTCCTGCAACCGGTCATAAATTAGAAACTGTAAAGGGTTATGCTCCTACATGTACCTCTACCGGTTTAACCGATGGTTCTGTTTGTTCCGTTTGTGGCGACGTAATCGTAGCACAAACTGTTATCCCTGCAACTGGTCATAAAGAAGAAACAGTTAAAGGTTCTGCTGCAACCTGCACAACTGCCGGCTTAACCGATGGCAAGAAATGCTCAACTTGCGGTACTGTAACTTTAGAACAGACTGTTATTTCTGCTACAGGTCACAAACTAGAAACTGTAAAAGGCTTTGCAGCAACTTGCACTTCAATCGGATTAACCGATGGTAAACAATGCTCTGTATGTAATACCGTAACAGTAAAACAAAACATTATTCCTGTAGTTGCTCATAACATTAAAGTTATAAACAAAAAATCAGCAACCTACACAAAGTCAGGTTACACTGGTGACGAATATTGCACAAGCTGTAAAAAAGTAATCAATAAAGGTTCAGTAATCGCTAAGAAAACTCTTAAAGCACCTAAGCTTAAGATAACTACTAAAAAAGGTAAGATTAACGTTACACTTTCAAATGTAGATAAAGCAGCTACCGGATTTAAGATTACATATAAGAAGGCTGGCGGAAAATGGGTAACTAAAACATATAAATCAATTAAAGATTTAAAGAAAACCCTTACAAAACTTTCGTCTGGCAAAAAGTATTATGTAAAAGTAAGAACATTCGTACATACCGGTAGTGCTACCGCGTATAGCAAATATTCTTCAACAAAATCAATTAAGGTAAAATAAGTTTCACTTTAATTAATATTTATCCCCTCTTTTCTCATCAATATTTTGCTGTACCTCATTTTGCAAAATATTAAGAGCAAAGCTAATAACCAGCAACAACCATCCGTTTTGTGGCGGGTGGTTGTTGCTTTATATATTTACAAAGAATATTATTTGTGATAAAATTAGCATAGTATAAATTAGTGCTTTTGAAAGGAAGCGTTTTATATGATATGTAAGTATTGTGGAAGGGAAACCGAAAGTTTAGAGGGTATCTGCCCTGCATGCAGGTACCGGCGCGCGCATCCGCAAGACGAAACTTCGGTGGATATATATTCTTCATCGGGCGCAGCGAAGGCAGAAGAAACCTTTCATATAGAAAGTAACTTTAAAGAAGATTTTCCTGACGAGGTTGTTTATCTGAACCCGCAGAGAGAGGCGCAAACCAAGCGCAAACTTTCTAAAAAAGGTATTGCGATAATCACTGCCGCCTGTGCTTTACTGCTTTGTGGAGTGATTGCCCTTTGCGGTGGTTTTTCTTCCAACGCCAAAAAAATAGTAAAGTCGCTCGAAGTTGGTGATTACAATGGTGCTTATAATATATTTGTAAAGAATTACACAAACACAGGTTCTCCCGCTCTGTGCAAGGCACTGCGCGAACGTATGAACGAAGTGGTGGATATGTATGCCGAGGGCGAGACCGACTACACCGCAGTTTCGAACGAACTTGAAACCATAAAGAAAATGGGCATCGGCGAGATTGCAAAGGATATAGAGAGTTCGCATAAAACGGTAAAAAAACTAAAGGTGTCTAAAGAAAGTTTTGAAAAGGCGGAGAAATACTTTACAAAAGCGCAGTACAACCTTGCGATAACCGCATACAAAAAGGTTATTAAAGAGGATATAAACTACGCCACTGCCACAGAAAAACTTAACAACGCTATCGGCAACTACCGCAACTCTGCACTAAGCGAGGCTTCAGTTTTTGCGGGCGACGGCGATTACGCTAAAGGCGTTGAGATTTTAGAATCTGCATTAGCAATATTAGAAAAGGATTCTCTAATAGAAAAGCGAATTAAAGAGTACAAGAAATCCGAACAGAGCAAAGGCAAGGCGGAGGTTATAGCGGTTGCCGACAAGTATGCCTACAAGGGCGATTATGAATCGGCGATTGAAACTATAAACAAAGCCTTCGAAACGAACTCCGAGTTAAATGATGATAAAACACTTAAAGCAAACCGCGCCTATTATATAGATAAGTATATATCTGAGGTCACCGCACAATTTGAAGAACTTACCGAAAACGAAGAATACACCGATGCCGCCGCACTTTTAAAGAAGGCGGAAGCATTGGTTGGAGAACAAAAGGAACTTAATAAATTACGCGATGGGCTAGAGGGCGAACTACCGACCTATTTAGATAACCTCTCCCCCACCGATGCTGCCGAGTGGAATTTCACCACCGAAGCAACACTTGACTCGTTTGGTAACGACAGGGCAACCGAAGAGAACTGCATAAAACTTGGAAGCGGTGCTTATGCCGTATACAACATAAGCGACGGCTACGAATTCTTTACCGCCTACGTGGTTGCGGCTAAGGATATCGACGAAGCGGTAAAATGCCGCATCAAAGCCACCGCCACGGTTGGCGGCGAAACAAGATACCGAGAATGTGAAATTAGCGCAAACAAAGAACCGCAAGAGTTAAAGTTCAATATTTCGGAATGTGCCACCTTGGAAATTGAGGTAAGTGGCGAAGGCGCAAGCGTTATAATGTATAATGCAAGCATAAAATAATAAGCAACAAAAAAGCACCCAAGCGAAACGCTTGGGTGCTTTGTGTTTTAATTATTCTTCCATATCGTCTTCAACAGACTCTAACTGAACGTAACCCATATTTTTGGTATCGGTTACCGAAGCCTCAAGGCCTTCGCAGAAGTCATTTGAAAGTTCGCGAAGAAGATTTAATTCGGGTGCTATATATTTCTTCATTGTTCGCGCCCTCCTTAGTTGTTTGTTACAATAACATCGCTATAAACTACGGTGTCGTCGCTATATATAATGTATGCACGTGCATGACGAGTCTTACCATCTGTACCGGTTAGGGTTGCCATAAAGTCTACATTTGCATTGTTGGTAACCTTAACTTCGCTTACCTTTAGGCTTGGGTTAACCTTGTTGATAGCCTCGGTATCTTTCAGAGTGAACATATCACCTGTGTTTTCGCCTTGTGCATCATAGTTAAGTTTATAAGTATTAGATGCAAAGATTACACCGTATGCTTTAACTTCTGCAGTAGGTGCTGCGTGTGCAAATACTACGAATTTACCACCCTTAATATCTTTACCTACAAATGTAACTTCAGGAGCCTCTGCAGTAGCAGACTTAGCATAAATCTTCATTCTTTCACCGCAGGCGTAAATTGTACCGGTAGCAGCAGCTACTATAACGTTATCGTTTTCGTCAACATAGCTCTTAGCATCCTCAACATTTAGGTAGATTGCGGTGTCAAATTTCTGATGTGCTGGTTCACGATAGTACTCGGTAGTGCTATCAAGGTTGTAAATCACAACGAATGTTGAAATATCTTGTGCTTCGTAGCGAGCGTTAAAGGTCTTATTGCCTGTAACTTCCTCAAATACCTCAGCATCCCAACGAACCATACCGTCGTCTTTAATTACGTTGTAACCATAGATGTCTTTTACTTTAGCATTGATTGCCTTAACTTCGTCAACACTTGGTGTTTTGCCCTCTTCTACAACAATTGTGCCGATTACGGATTTTGATGCATCCATAAAGGATAGGGTGTATTTAGTTACTACTTTTTCAATATTATATTTTGCTGTAAGAGCAACGTCGTCGCCTGTCAAATCATAGGTATACTCAGCATTTGCATTAACTAGTGTGTCGCCATTATACCAACCCACGAAGGTGTACTCGAGTTTGTTTTCAGCATCATTATAAACTTCGGTTGCATTTACTTTTAGGGAGCCTACTGGATATTTTCCGTTAGTATCGGTTATACCGCTAATGTTAGGCTCGTCTTTAGAAACTGTGATAGCCTCAACGTCTGCAACAGCAGCATCTTTTTCAACTTCAACAGTAGCATCTGCAGGATTTACATATGTACCGCAAACGTCAAAGTGGTTAATTCTGGTTGTAGAATAGTTCTGTGCCCAACCTGAATTTATAAACTCTTTTGGTACGCTTGTAATAATGCGTGCGCCAACATATTTAGCAGCTATGTCTTCGGTTAGGTTTATTGTTAAAAACGCCTGTGTCTCTGAGTTGTATAGGTCATAAATTGTTGATTTGCCTTCTACGAACAAATCTGCGGCATTATCTGCAAGAGAATATCTAATGTGATAAGGGGCAAACAACGATCCCTTTGTTGTGCTGTTTTGATAACTTGTGCTTGCCAAAGATATGCTGTCAATATTTGCCTTGGCATCTAGTTCGTAAACAAACTCACGATAATAATCCTCGTCGTCACGAAGAACTTTAAAACCTTTTGTATCAAGATAGCAGTCACGTGTGCCATCTTGTAAATCTAATTGGTTAAGAGCAGTTGTATCTGTTAACGTTGCAAATTTATTTGCCAAAGCGGCAGTATTTTCTTTAACCACACCATCAACAGCGTATTTGGATGAATAAACACCTTTGTTACGAATCAAGCTATTCTCGATATATGCATCGTAACCAACCGCCTCGGCAGCAGCTAAGGTTTTGTTAACGTTATTATCTGTTGAGGTTAAGTGCTTGCCATCAAAAGTATAGTTTTGTATGTTAGCGGTGCTCTTTGTACCATAAACATTAAACTCTGCTACTCTAGGACGATAGGTTGCAGGGCTAGCTAGCTGATTATCGAAAAAGGCATCTGTCATAACGTGTGCTTTGTAAACACGAATCGCAACGTGCTTTGCGGTTGTTCCTTCAGGGAAGGTGTAGGTAGTTGCGCTCTTTTCGGGGAAACCGTAAACCGAGAACTTTTTGTTTGTTAGTTCATAGTTGTTATAACTATACACAGGTGCGGTGTATAGAGTTTCAATATTGTCAGAAACATATAGGTCATAGGTATCTAAAGACCACATGGTTTTTGCGCCACATACAACTACTTTGCTCAAGTTAATGCCGTTGCCGTAGCAGTCGTCAAAATCGTATTGAATTTGCATAAAGAAGCTACCGTCGTCAACCGAATCGTAGTTTGCCTTGGTTTCACCCTCTGCAGGTGTTACAAGTTTAGTCCAGTTTCTGCCGTCACTATCATACTTTGCTTCAAAAACGTTATTGATGTTACCATCATATAGCTTTGTATGGGCACCTACGCCGTCTTTGCTTTGATTGTACCAACCGGTGTATTGTGTGGTGGTGCCTGCTGCAGCATCATAATGCCAGTATGTAACAGTTGGGGCTTTTTCAACCACCGAAGTTTCTGTTGGAAGCGCGGGGTTTGAATTGAGAGTTGCATGCTCTACTTGAATCTCAGTAGCCTGAGCACTTATGCCAAGGCCGGCAAAAAGAGTAGCAACTATGCTAAGAGTAAGGATAACGCTTAAAATTCTTTTCATAAAAATTTCCTCCATTAAAATTTTTGATTCGGCTTTTGAAGCAGAGCCTGTATCTCAAGTTAATTTTACTTCAACTACACTATAAAGTTAAGGGCTAATTTTTATGAAAATTTTCTAACATTTTTTGACCTTTTGCTAAAAATTTGTTAATTTCAACAAGTCAAATGACAATTAACGCTTTTTTGACATAAAAATTACGCGCCTGAGAACTCAGACGCGTAATTTTATTTGTTTAAAAAGGAAAGTTTTTCTATTATTGTATCGGCTAGTTTTGCATATCCTTCGGCGGTAAGGTGTATTCCGTCGCCACGATAAGTTCGGGATTTTTAACGGTTACGTCATATAGGTCAATTACACCTAAACCAAGTTCTTCTGCAAGTTCTAGCGCTACTTTATTTCTCGCTACCACCCTATCCTGTCTTTCGGCTCTTGTGATATGGGTGGTGGTTACGATATACAAAGGTATTCCCTTAAAGTTTCAAGTTCGAAATTGGTATCCTTATTTTCGTATGTAAACTCACTCACGAATATTTCCTCTAACCCATTATAAACCCTATTATCTGTTTTGTAAAGAAAATCGGCTTCAACCAACAGGCGACTTTTGGCACAAAAAAATCAGCAGGCGAACCTGCTGATTTTAATTATTATTTATTTAACCTTAACCTTTTTAACTGCAGACCAACTTGACTTGTAACTGCTCTTTACTACGCGAACGCGTACATAATAGGTCTTTTTGCTCTTTAGTTTTTTAACGGTTTTTGAAACGGTCTTGTTTTTAGAAATCTTAGCAGTTTTTGCACTCTTGAATTTTTTAGATGTGCTGTACTGAATTTCGTAACCTGAACCAGATGTCTGTTTCTTGTATTTTACGGTAAATGATTTTTTACCCGCTTTTAGCGAAGAAATAGAGGTCTTCTTAGGTACGATTTTGAAGGTTACTTTTTTGCTTCCACTGTAGTTGTTTTTAAATGTAACTGTTGCGGTAGCCTTGCCAACCTTTTTAGAAGTGCATTTTACTGTGTAGTTTGAAGAACTAATGGTTTTGCCTGCTGCATCTTTAACAGTTACTTTTGGTTTTACTGCTTTGCCTGTGTATGAAACGCTAGATGCTACAGATACAGTTTTTATTCTGCTGATTGTACTAACTTTTACAACTCCGTTACAACCTGCAGTACATTTTTTAGAAATTGCACCATCTTTTGTAAGTGATGCCTTTGCCGAAACATAGTTTGCGCCGTATTTATGTGCTGCTGCACGGGTGGCATTACATTTATTACAACTAGTGTCTGCACAGTTTGTGTATATATGTTTTTCTGTTGAAGTCTCATTAACAAATTTACATTCGCATACAGACCAATGTTTACCATCCTCGCAGTCTTCAAATTTATTGAAAACGTGGTTTGCTTTGGTGCCGGGCACTTCATATTTGCAATAACAACCTTTTACGTGGTAGTCGTTGGTTACGTATGTGCCAATTGAATGCTTGGTTTTTTGACCTATTGGGTCTTCTTCGCCACAAGAACACTCATACCAATGATATGTATCATCATACTTTAAGACTTTATAGGAATGAACGTGTGGGTCTGCTTCAATATTATCGTCCACACCGGGTAGCGGTACGATATTTGGGCCGCTTGTGTTTGAGTTTATACTTGCTGTGTCGTTTGAACCGTTAGCAAATGCAGTGGCAGATGCAACTGTAAGTACCATTACGGCAGAAAGAAGAATTGCTATAATACGCTTTGAAAGTTTCATTTTTTATCCTCCTAGAAATAATTTTATTTTTCTACATTATAATACTAACACATCACGCGGTAATTTGCAAGTACATATTCTATTGGTTTTTAAAAAGTGTTACCAAAGACTTACCTACCAACTCTGCCGAATATTTCGCCTCCGAAAAGTTGTTTCCGTTTGTACCGAATTCTATGATGATAGAGCCACTGCTAAGATTTTGATTATATGTATGCTCGTAAGAAAGATAAAGCGCTCTGGCAAGTCCCGGATACATTACCTCCATCGTTTGCTGAAGTTTTAATCCGAGTTTTAAGTTTTCTCGCCAATTTGGAAAATTATCTACTATTCCCGTCTCGCTACCTACACAAATCATTACCTGTGCGGCGTTTTTACCATTAATCTCTTTTACAGGCTTTACAAGGTCTTTTTCGCCACCGAAAGCGTCTCTGTGCACATCCAAAACCACCTTTATGCTCGGGTATTTTTCAAGGTATTTTTGCACCGTTACCGCCGAACGATTATAACTGCCCGAATAGGACGGACTGTCGTGTAGGGTCTTATCGTGAAGCACCGAAATCCCGCCATTTTCAAGAGTTTCTTTAAGTTTTTCGCCCACTCCGATAACACTATATTTCTCGTTACTTGTCCGTTCGAGGTCGCTTTTAAAGTAGTAATCGCCGTCGTGCCTAACATAGTTTTCGGTAGCGTGGGTGTGCATTATCAAAACCTGTGGTTCTTTTGATTTTATTTCTACTCCCGAACTGTATCCTGCTATCAGTTTTTTTATGTTTATTTTCTCGCCCGATTGGTTGTTCACATATATGTTATTGTACGAAGTATTGGCGTTGTACGGCGACAAATATTGGGATACTATATTACCCTGCTTTTTCTCGTTTTTGGTGGATTTTTCCTGTGATTTAGAGGGGGATTCGTCAGTTTCTAATACACCTGTTTCTGCCTGTGCCTTGCTAAAAATAAGCCCCACCTCTTGTACGGCATAATTGGTGCTTTTTTCGGCAATTATGGGCAATTTCACCGCCGCCTGTGCCACCGCTTCGCCATAGTTTACATAAAGGGTTGCCGACAGTATAAGCGACACCGCCGAAAGTGCTAAAGAAATAATCCGTGACGCCTTACTGTACATTTTCCTCAAACCCCTTTTCTTAATATATATATTTGTTTACAACACCTTAAATTACTAATGCTTACATTTAATGTGTTTTTATTGACTTTTAATTCCGCATAGTTTATAATTAGTTTGTTATACTATGTACACTTGTATTCCTAAATAAACAATGCACGAAAGAGAGAAAAGAATTGAAGATAGGCATCATTACTTTTCATAGGGCACTAAGCTACGGTGCAGGGTATCAAACCTTGGCTTTGCAAAACTACTTGAAAGATCTTGGACACACCGTAGAAATAATAGATTACATACCAACAAGATTTACTTTTAAAAACCTTGTTTTTGGTCAACTTTTCAAAAAGAATTTTAAAGAATTTTTAGTTAAATGCATACCTTACATTCTTTGCAAAACAACCGAGTTCTTTACTACCAAACATTTTGCTTTCAAGCATCTTAATGTTTCTAAAAAGAGATACAAAACCGCTTCGGGATTAAACAGTGCAACACTTGATTACGACCTACTTATTACAGGAAGCGACCAAGTATGGAATTTAAAATTTGATGCGCTGGAAAATATAAAGCCCTACCTTTTAGAATTTGAGAGTGATAGAACAAAAAAAGTTTCCTATGCTTCAAGTATTGGTATGGATAACTTTGACGAGGTTGGCAGCACTGTAAAAGAGGAATTTACTAGTTTGCTTTCCGGTTATAAAATAATAGCTGTAAGAGAGAGCAGTGCGGTAGAACTTCTTAAAGGTTTGGGTATTGACGCCGAGCTTGTACTTGACCCAACATTTTTACTTAATGGTGATATTTGGCGCGCTATCGCAAAAGAACACAAGGTTAAGGAAAAATATGTATTTGTTTATGGCCTTTACAGAAACAATGAACTCCATCGTTTTGCAAACGAACTTGCTAAAAAACACGGCCTTAGCGTTATAAATCTTGCAACAACATACGATTTTAATAAAAATGCAAAAAATAAAATTATTGCTTCGCACGAAGATGTGCTTGGATATATAAGCGGTGCAGAGTGTGTTGTTACCGACTCCTTCCACGGCACTGCGCTTTCGGTTAATATGCAAAAGCCTTTGTATATTTTCGCGGCGCCACGTTATAACACGCGCCTTGCTAGTTTAATTAAGCTGTTAGGGCTAGAGCATCGCTATGTTTCCGAAGATAATCAAACCGTCTGCGATATTACTATGGACTACGAGGAAATACATCGCAAACTTATGGCAGAAAGAGAAAAATCATACGATTTTTTGGAAAGGGCAATCAATGGATAACACCTCTAAAACTGTATGTAAATTGGATATGTGCACGGGATGTATGGCATGCGTTCAAAAATGTCCCAGCAACGCCATAACGGTTACCGACAATATATTTTCTTTAAATGCAGCGATTGATACTGACAAATGCATTAACTGTAATCAATGTTATAATGTGTGCCAAATAAATCACCCGTTGGATTTAATTGAACCAATAAGTTGGTCGCAAGGGTATGCAAATGACCAAGAGTTAAGAAAAGTTGCTGCTTCAGGCGGCGCGGCTTCGGCTATTTCTAAATCCTTTATAGAAAACGGCGGTGCGGTTTGCAGTTGTATTTTTTCAAATGGCGAGTTTTGCTTTGACATTGCCGAAACTCTTGAGGAGTTAATACAATTTACGGGGTCGAAATATGTAAAAAGCAACCCCAAAGATATATACAAAAAGGTTGAGGAAAGGCTAAAAAGCCAGAAAGTGCTGTTTATAGCCCTCCCCTGCCAAGTTGCTGCTATAAAGAAATTTATAAAGAATTGCGATAATCTTTATACTATTGATTTGATTTGCCACGGCACACCTTCACAAAAACTTTTAAAGAATTTTCTGGAACAACACAAGTTAAATCTTTCCGAGTTGAATAACATTAGTTTTAGAAATAAAAATCAATATGGATTATATGAAGAAAGCGGCGCCTTCTTAAAAGGCACTTGTGATTGTTACACGCTATCGTTTTTGTACGCATTGAATTATACAGAGATTTGTTACAGTTGCAACTACGCACGATTAGAACGAGTTTCTGATATAACCCTTGGCGATTCTTGGGGTACTGAATTGGATAAAGAGCAGCAAGCAAAAGGTGTTTCGTTAATTTTATGCCAAACCGAAAAAGGCAACGAGTTACTTTCTCTATCAGATATGTATTTAACCGATGTTGATTCCAACCGTGCAATAAAATACAATAGGCAGTTAAACGCCCCCAGCCACAAACATCCAAAACGAGAAAAGTTACTTGGGGGTTTCATAAAAGGCAAAAATTATGACCTGATTATAAGCGGCATACTTACAAAATCATTTTTAAAGCAAAAAATAAAAAGTCTTCTTATTAGATTTGGCTTAATCTGATAACAACAATCAAACCAAATTCATACGAGGTGCAAAATGAAACCTTTTCTTGTAGATGTTCCTGTTAGAGTTAATATATGGATACGCCCCGAATGTCAAAAAAGGCAGTTTGAGGTTTTGAAAAAGGCTAGACCAAGCATAATGTTTTTGCAGTCTGACGGCGGCAGAAACGAAAAAGAATGGGAAGCCATAAATCTTAACCGCAAACTGTTTGACGAATGCATTGACTGGGATTGTACCGTTTACAAAATATACGAAACCGAAAACCACGGTCTTTATACAATGGGAAGAAAGGTTTCAGACTTTATTTGGCAACGTGTTGACAGATGTGTTTTTTTAGAAGACGACATTTTACCCTCGGTTAGCTTTTTTGAATTCTGCGCCGAACTTTTAGAGCGTTATAAAGACGACACAAGAATTGACTGCATTTGTGGCATGAACCACCTAGGAAGAAGCGAAAATGTTACTGCCGACTATTTCTTTTCGCGCCAAGGTTCAATTTGGGGTACTGCCACTTGGAAACGCGCTGTTCAAATGCGTGACAAAGAAATTTCCTACAAAGACGACCCTTACATATTAGACTTACTCTCTCAACGTACAAAGCACAATCCTACTTTTAGAAAGAAAATTTTTGGATATGCCGGCAACCCCAACTACAATGGACATGTGGCTGACACCGAGTTCTTTCGTTCGTTTGCTATGTACGGATACAATCAGTTGCAGATTATCCCCAAGATAAATCTTATTAGCAACATCGGTTGTACAGAAGACTCTGCACACTCCGATTCTTTAGAGAACCTTCCCCGCGGAATGAGAAAGATTTTCAATATGGAAACCTACGAATTAAAGTTCCCACTAAAACATACGTCCTTTGTTATACCGGACGTTGAGTACGAAAAAAAGCGAAACAGAATTATGGGTTATAATACCCCCTTTATTACACTTTACCGCAAGAGTGTAAGAGCAATTAAAAAGATACTTCACGGCGATATTAAAGGTGTACTAAAAAAACTTTTTGGTGCTAAAGTTAACGAATCATAAAAAACTAGGTGAATTAAATGCAAAAAAGCAAAACAAATAAATACGGTTATTTAGCACAAAACACGCTACTATTTACATTATCATCCTTTTCTTCAAAGATACTAACCTTCTTTTTAGTACCTTTATATACAAATATACTATCAACAGAGGATTATAGTACTGCAGACATTATTACTACCAGTGCTATGATACTTATGTATGTATTTACACTTAACATAAGTTCTGCTGTTTTGCGTTTTGCTATTGACTCTAAAGAAAATAAACAACGTGTTTTGTTTTACGGCTTTAAGGTTATCTTCGCAGGCGCAGCCGTAGTGCTTGTTGGAATGATTTTCTTTTGGGCTTTCGAGCTTATTAAATGGGAAAGCTACTGCTATGTATTCTTATTCCTAACATTTTTGGCAGACTCACTACAAACTATGCTTTACCAATACCTAAGGGCTATTGATAAGGTTAGGATGATGACCATTTCAAGCATACTTTCTACCCTTGTACGCCTACTTTCTTGTATTGTTACATTGGTTGTATTTAAAATGGGTGTGCTTGGTTACTTGTTATCTATGTTTATGGGTCCATTTATATCAACCATATTCCCTCTTTGTACTCTTTTACCCTTCAAAAAAGAGCCTATTGATAAAGAATATGACAAGCAATTACATAAAGATATGCGTAAATATTCCATACCGCTTATTTTTAACCAGCTTGGTTGGTGGATTAACAACAGCATAAACAAATACTTTATTATCTGGCTTAAAGGCGCGGCACTTAACGGCGTGTTTGCAGTTTCATATAAAATCGCCAACCTTATGTCTATGCTTTGTAATATATTCTGTCAGGCGTGGGGCATTTCGGCAATCAAGGAATTTGATAAAACAGATAAAGATGGTTTTTTTGCAAAGGTTTACGGTGCTTTTAGTGCAGGTTTAGCCATTGCTTGCTCAGGGTTAATATTAGTTAACATTCCACTTTCTAAATTAATGTTTGCTAAAGGCTTCTTTGAGGCTTGGCAATATTCTTCTCTTTTGGTTTTTGCAATGTTATTTAGTGGCTTGGGCAGTTTCTTAGGTGGTATATTCAGTGCTACTAAAGAAAACAAAAGTCTTGCTACCACCACCTTTATTGCAGCAATAATAAATGTTGTTTTAAACCTGCTGCTAATTCCTAATTTTGATGCTATGGGTGCCGCAGTCGCAACTGCTATATCCTTTTATTTCGTTTGGCTGTTACGCCTTTTGTTCTCACGTAAGTATATGAAATTCAAAATAAATCTTGTGCGCGACCATTTAGTTTACTTACTTATAGTCTTGCAAATTATACTTGAACACACCGCATCACATATGTATATTGCTCAATGCTTTACCTTTGTTGCTATATGTTTATTGTACTTTAAACAACTAAAAATGTATTATGAAAAGATTGTAAGTTTCATTTTAACTAAACTAAAATCTTTTAGGGCAAACAACACATAACATGTTATTTTTCTATATTTATTTAGGGGTGAAATTATGAAGGCTTTGGTTCTTGCCGGTGGATTTCCACAAATTGCTTTAATTAAAGAATTACAAAAGCGCGGGGTTAAAACCGTCCTTGCAGACTATAATGAGTCCCCCGTAGCAAAGCCTTTTGCCGACAAATTTTATCAAATTTCCACCCTTGATATTGCTGCAATCACAAAATTGGCGGTTGATGAAAAGGTTGATTTTTTAATCACTGTTTGCACGGACCAAGCGCTACAGACCGTAGCAAAAGTTTCTGAAACATTAAATTTACCTACATATATTGATTACCAAACGTCCCTTAACGTTACCAATAAAATGTATATGAAAAAGGTATTTGCCGATAACGGCATACCAACCTCAAAGCATGTAATTATGGACAAGTTTGAGCAATCGAAAATTTCCGAAATGGCATTCCCTTTGATAGTAAAACCTGTAGATTGCAACAGTTCTAAAGGCGTTAAAAAGGTTGAAACTTCAGAAGAGTTAGAGGTTGCCTTTAACACCGCCCTCGAACTTAGTCGCACTAATACGGCTTTAGTCGAAGAATTTGTTGAGGGAGAAGAACTCAGTGTTGACGTTTATATAGAAAACGGAGAAGCCCACATTTTATCCGTATCTGCGCTTGACAAGATTGAAGATAAGGACAAGTTTGTTATTTTTAGAGGCCGCTATTCCTACGAAAAATACAAAGCAGTTCACGACCTTGTAAAAGATATAGCGCAAAAAATTGCCGACGCTTTTAATTTAAAAAACTCGCCCATGCTTATACAAATGATTACCGACGGAAAACGCGCATCGGTTTTAGAGTTCAGTGCAAGAACAGGGGGCGGAGTTAAATTTCTACTTGTTAAAAATGCCAGTGGTTTTGACGTTATATCCGCAGTGGTTGACCTTACATTAGGAAATAAACCTCACGTAGAAAAGGTCGCTCCTAAAAATAACTTTATATACAACGAATTCATATATTGCAAGCCGGGCAAATTCAAAGAACTTAAAGGGTTCCAAGAACTAAAAAGCGCCGATGTTATTTCCGACTACTATCTATTCAAATGGCAAGGTGCCGAATTTGATACCGTAGAAAACAGCGGTGACCGTGTTGCAGGTTTCACTATTAGCGCCGACACGCCCCAAGAACTCTCTAAAAAGCATACTACGGCAGTAAACTCTATGCAGGTTCTTGACTTTGACGGCAACGACATTATGCGCCGCGACCTGCTTACAGATATTTAATACTCCAAACAAAAGGTGTGTTTAAATGAGTCAATCTAAAATCAACGTAACCCGTTCGTCGATGCCCTCTTACGAGGAGTATTGCGAGGAAATAAAATCTATTTGGGAAAGCCGTTGGCTGACTAATATGGGGCCTATTCATAACAGGCTAAAAGAACAACTTAAAGAATACTTAAAGGTTAGCAACATTGAATTGTTTGTAAACGGGCATTTGGCGCTCTGCGTTGCCTTAAAGGCGCTAAATTTGGCGGGCGAAATTATTACTACCCCCTTTACATTTGCCTCTACAACCAACGCCATTATCGAGGCAGGTTGCACCCCCGTTTATTGCGACGTTAAGGATGATTACACCATTGACGAAACTAAAATTGAAGCCCTTATTACCGAAAAAACTGTTGCGATTTTGGGTGTTCACGTTTACGGAAACATCTGCAATGTTGAGGCAATAGGAAAAATTGCACAAAAGCACGACCTTAAAGTTATTTACGATGCCGCACACGCTTTTGGAGTAGAATATAACGGACGTGGTATAACAGACTATGGCGACGTTTCTATGCTCTCTTTCCACGCTACAAAGGTTTTCCATACAATAGAGGGTGGTGCGCTTTGTTTTAAAGATGCTTCTCTATCTCAAGAAATCGCCAAACACCGCAACTTTGGTATTAACGGCGAAGAACTCGACTGCTTTGGAACAAATGCTAAAATGAATGAGTTTCAGGCGGCTATGGGCATTTGCAACCTTAAACATATTGATGAGGAAATTGAAAGCAGGAAGCAAGCGTTTTTAAGATACACTGAGCGTTTGTCTAACATAGACGGTCTGACGGTTTTGCCCGTCACCGACACCATTAAACAAAACTACGCCTACTACCCCCTTTTAGTTGATGAGGACAAGTTTGGCTTGAACCGAGATGCCTTATGTAAAAAATTAGAGGCAAGCGGTATAATGGCAAGAAAATATTTCTATCCACTCGTTTCAGAAAACAAAGGATTTAAAGAAGACTTAACCATTAGCACCCCGAAAGCAAAGCAATTCTCGCAAAACGTAATGTGCTTGCCACTTTATGCGCATTTGAGCATACAAGACGTCGACCGCATTTGCGACATTATTTTAAAGTAATCCCCTAGCATATTTAATTTATTGCAAAAGGAGCCAAGAGTATGAAAGGCATTATCTTAGCAGGTGGTAAAGGCACAAGACTTTACCCTATGACAAAGGTTGTTTCCAAACAACTGTTGCCAATATACGATAAACCGCTTATTTACTATCCGCTTTCTATACTGTTACTTGCAGGTATTAGAGAAGTTCTGATAATCTCCACCCCGGAGGACACGCCTAACTACGAAAGGCTTTTGGGCGATGGTAAGAAACTCGGAATATCCATTACATATACAGTGCAAGAAACACCCCGCGGACTTGCTGATGCCTTTATTTTGGGCGAGGAATTTATTGGTAACGACAGTGTTTGCCTGATTTTAGGCGACAACGTTTTCTATGGTCAAAATATGACCAAAATGCTACGTGCTGCTATGGCGAACGAGGTTGGCGCTACGGTATTTGGTTACCCCGTTAAAGACCCTCGCTCTTTCGGTGTTGTTGAGTTTGATAAAGACCACAAGGTTATATCCATTGAAGAAAAGCCCGAGAAACCAAAATCGAAATACGCCGTACCTGGACTTTATTTCTACGACAACCGCGTTGTTGAAATTGCCAAAAACGTAAAGCCTTCGGCTCGTGGCGAAATTGAAATTACTGCAGTTAATAACGCTTACCTCGAAAAAGGTGAACTTAATGTTATCTTGCTTGGCAGAGGTATGGCTTGGTTTGATACCGGAACACCCGAAGGTATGCTTGGGGCGGCAGAGTTTGTAAAAGCCGTTCAGGATAGACAAGGTTTTTACGTTTCCTGCATTGAGGAAATCGCTTGGCGCCGCGGTTTTATAGACAACGCCCAGTTAAAAGCCTTGGGCGAAGAACTTAAAATGACCGAGTATGGTCAATATTTAATCTCTCTTGTTGAGGAGGCAGACGCATGACAATTATAGTTACAGGTGGCGCGGGCTTTATTGGCTCAAACTTCTGCTACCATATGCTTAAAAAATATCCCGACTATCGCATTATTTGTGTTGACTGCCTTACTTATGCGGGTAATATGTCTACTTTAAAAGAGGCATTGGAGAACCCTAATTTTAGGTTCTGCAAAACCAACATTTGCGACCGCGAGGAGATTTACAAAATTTTCGAAGAAGAACATCCTAACATTGTGGTTAACTTTGCAGCGGAAAGCCACGTTGACCGCTCTATCGAAAACCCTGAAGTCTTCTTGCAGACCAACATTTTAGGCACTCAAGTGCTGATGGACGCTTGCAGAAAATACGGCATTGACCGCTATCATCAGGTTTCTACCGACGAGGTTTACGGCGACCTACCACTAGACCGCCCCGACCTTTTCTTTACCGAGGAGACACCTATCCACACAAGCAGTCCTTACTCTAGTTCTAAAGCGGGTGCAGACCTACTAGTGCTTGCATACCATCGCACCTTCTCGCTTCCCGTTACGATTAGCCGTTGCTCAAACAACTACGGTCCGTATCATTTCCCCGAAAAACTTATTCCTTTAATGATAGCCAACGCGCTGGGTGATAAACCTCTACCCGTTTATGGCAAGGGCGAAAATGTGCGCGATTGGTTGTATGTTGAGGACCACTGCAAAGCCATTGATTTGATTATTCACAAAGGCCGTGTTGGTGAGGTTTACAACGTTGGTGGACACAACGAAATGGCTAACATTGATATTGTAAAACTTATTTGTAAAAAACTTGGCAAACCCGAAAGCCTTATTACATACGTTGCCGACCGCAAGGGACACGATATGCGTTACGCTATTGACCCCACAAAGATTCACACCGAACTTGGTTGGCTTCCCGAAACCAAATTTGCCGACGGTATAGACAAAACTATCGAATGGTATCTAACACACAAGGAGTGGTGGGAGACCATCATTTCGGGCGAGTACCAAAATTACTACGAGCAAATGTACGGCAATAGATAAAATTTAACCGCGTAGCGTTTATGCTACGCGGTTTTTATATAAAAGGGTGCTGTGTTTTAAGGCAGGTTGGTGTTTTTAAACACCGTTTAACACTAGCCCCTACCTCATACTATTCTAAATATTGCTTTTTGTTACAAAGAAAAACACTCCCTTTGGGAGTGTTAATTTTATTCTTCTGTTTCCTGTCCTGCTTTAGGTTTTAACATATTTTGCAGAAATTTAGGTGTTCCGTACAACATAAGAAAGCCTAAAGTAACGGCAGATGCTGCGCCAAAAGCCATAAGTATAATATAAGGTGCTGCTGAAGGCTTTTTGAAGGTGCAACTATCTACACGGTCGTTTTTGTCTAACGTGTAATACACAGGCATTTGATAACCCGTTTTGTGTTTAGAATTTATATCAATTTTATAGTAGTATCCGCCAACCTTAAATCTCGCAACAGCCTCTTTACCGAAAACATACACCGTGGCAATACTCTCGGAATATTTATCCGAATTGGCGGTTGCCACTGTACCTATAACACCGGTAACAAACAAAACTACTGCTAGCGCTAAACCTGCAACAAAGGCTACCGAAATTTTACCTGCGGTTTTACGCTTTTTTGAAAGGGTTGATGCAGTCTTGGTAACAAACTTACCAACACCTATAACGAAATTATTAAGTACCGCCTTAAAATCTATATTAAGATTAAGTTTTACCTTTTCCTTTTTTTGCTTTTGTACGATAGGTTCAATTACCTCGTCCTCTACGCTGTTTTCGGCCAAAAGCATAAGCCCTAATGCTACTACAAGCATTGCGCCCGTTTCGTTTTCGGTTTGAATTGCAACGGAATTACCACTTGTTACAATTCGTGCCTCATCGCCCAAAACTTCGGCAAAATATCCGCGCTCACCTTTGTCAATGAGGGTTATATTGCCGCTTTCGCTGGCATAACCTTGATCGGTTTTTCTTAAAAGCGCAACCGGCGAATCAAACGCAGATATTAAATAACCGTTCTCTTCTTTTTTCAAATCGGCAAGTTGAGATACTGCGAGTTCATCAAAAATCTCGGCATAATCTACGTCAAGTTTTACGGTGTATTTTAGTTCACTTTGCTCATCATACACACCAAAACTACTGCCCTTGCGGTTAAATTTATAAATCATACTTTTCACCCTTAAGCAAACACGGATAATCCGAACTTGATTTTAAAGGGAGGATTTTCGTCTTTGCATTGTTAAAATACTCGTTAATCCGAAAGGATTAACTGCGTTTTGTGCCGCACAAAACCAAAAATCTCTCTCCTTTAAAATTCTTCGACCCTAAAAGAGTAGAATTTCGAGGGATTTTTTGTGCGGAAGAATCGGTAAGGCTAATGATGACAAACCGAAAAGCACCGAAATTATGCCGTTTAGGGCAGGTTCGGATTATTCGTGTTTGCTTAATAAAATTCGGCAATTTTTACGTCGTTATCTATTGCAGTTATAAGTTCGTTTACAGAATCGAATTTCTCCTCATCCCTTACAAACTGCATAGGTCTTAAACGAAGTGTTTTGCCATAAAGGTCGCCATGATAACCTATAATATAGGTTTCACAAAGCGGTTCGTCTGTTCTGTAGGTAGGTCTAACACCTATATTGGTTATGCCACGATAGACAACGCCATCAATCTCTACTTGACTGATATACACGCCAAACCTTAACTTTACGATACCTTTTGGTAGAGGCTGATTTATTGTGGGGTATCCTAAATTTCTACCCCTTGCATCGCCGTGGATAACCGCCATTTCTAAAGAGAAAGGCTCAGACAGCAAGGAATTTGCCTTTTTTAACTGCCCTTCCTTTAAATATCTTCTAATATTCGTGGCGCTAACCTTTACACCATTTTTGGTAAACTGTGGTGTTACGTTTGCAGTAAAACCGTTTTCTTTGCAAAACTGCAATAGAGTTTCGGTAGTGCCTTCTGCATTTTTGCCAAATCGGTAATCAAAACCGCAACAAAAATGAGTAACACCATACTCGCGGTGTAGCATCCACAAAAAGTCATAAGGGGGCATCTCCTTAACCTCGGAAAAATTAAGGTTTACCACCTTTTTAAAACCCATTTCGTTGAGTTTTTTTGTTTTTACGTGTGGTTGCATTATTGCGCCGTCAAGGGAATGGGGCGGATATACAAAGGTAACACAAATGGCATTATCGCCTTTTAGTGCGCTTTTAAGCACTTCAATATGCCCTTTATGGATTCCATCAAAGGTGCCAAGCGCCGCCGACACGTTTGCCATTTGTATCCCCCCTATTCCTTAATTATACAACCTATGTTTATTTGACTTCTATCAAGGTCAACCTTGCCTATGCCTAAAAACTCGTCGCCAAGTTTTACGCGCAGGAGTTCACCATCCGACAACCCCTCTACTCCGTGTAGTCTTGCAAGGTCTAACTGACCGCCGTGCATAAATCTATCCCCTTGCGCGTTCGATACGTTAATACTTTTTAGGTGCTTAACGCATTCCTCAGCGCTTTTTAGATATTTCTCGGGCTCTTTTTCGAACGCCTCTAAATCTACACAGTCGGAGATATTAAATCCCGAAACCGAGGTGCGCTCTAACTCTGTAAGGCAAGCGCCAACCCCCAAATAATCGCCAATATCTGCGCCAAGGGTTCTGATATACGTACCTTTCGAGCAGGTAACATCGATTATAAAATCGGTTTCGTTTAACCTTTCTAATAAGGTTATTTCTTTAATCGTAACTAGTCTGCTTTCGCGCTCTATTTCTTTACCCTGACGGGCAAGTTCATAAAGCCTTACCCCGTCTTTTTTAATTGCAGAGTACATTGGCGGCAACTGACTAATTTCGCCCGTAAATTTTTCTAAAGCCTTTATAAGTTCCTCATCGCTAACGCTAAGCGCTTGGGATTTAAGCACCTCGCCCGTAATATCCAACGTATCGGTTGTAGTGCCAAGCCTTATGGTTGCACGATAACTTTTATCGCTTTCGAGCATCATAGAACTAAGCCTAGATGCTCTGCCCGTTAAAAGTGGTAAAACGCCCGTCGCCATTGGGTCAAGCGTACCTGTATGCCCTATTCGTTTTTCCTGCAGTGCACGCCTTACCCTTGCAACTGCGCCAAACGAGGTTACGCCTTTGGGCTTATTAAGTAAGACTAAATAAGGCATCCGTTTTCCTCCAACGCCGATTTGACTACGGGAATAATGCGGTCTATTGCATCTTTTAAACTGCACTCCAATTCGCAACCTGCCGCCCTTGGATGACCACCGCCACCAAACTCGGCGCAGATTTTTGTAGCGTCTATAGGCGCGTTAGTTCTTAAAGAAACCTTGTACTTCCCGCCATCCTTTTCGCGCAAGGTAACGCCAACCATAACACCCTCAATTACACGAGAAAGGGTGTTAATTCCGTCAAGGTCACTTGTGGTGCAACCCGCCTCTTTAATCATATCTTTGGTTACGGCAATAATCGCAACCCTACCGCCAAACATAAACTCCATATTATCCATAACCGCCGCCTCGATTTTAATTCTGGGGCGCGATTTTGTATCAAACATAACTCGGTTAATCTCGGCATAGTCTACGCCAAGTAGGATGAGTTCTGCCGCAATTTTATGGGTTTTGGCGGTACAATTTGAATACTTAAAACAACCCGTATCTGTAATAATACCGGTGTAAATACCATCTAAAATATGCTTATTCCACTCTACCCCTAGTTCTTTTACTATGTCATAAACCACCTCGCAGGTAGCAGATGCATCAGCGTCAAGTAGTAGATTTTTTGCATATTCTCTATTTGAAATATGATGGTCTATACAAAGGTCTACGATATCCTTATACTCACCTTCCAAAGCGCCTAAAAGTTTACTATCGGCAACGTCTAAAGCCACAACGGTATCGTTTTCGATATTGTCGTGCTTTAAACTATTCATAATATACTTAAACTTTGAGGGAATATGGTCGCCGCAAAGAACCCTTACGCGCTTGCCCTTTTGCTTTAAAGCGTATGCCAAAGCATATGCCGAGCCGATGGTATCGCCATCGGGTTGGGCGTGGGTTAAAAGAGTAAAGTTATCGTTGCCCATTAGAAAGTTACAGGTATCTTTAAGCGTAAAAACATTACTGCTCATCATCCTGCACCTCTTTTTTTGAAAAGGATTCTATTATGCTTGCGATATTAGCGCTTCTTACAATAGAATCGTCGGCAATAAACTTAAGTTCGGGTGTTTTGCGAAGTTTAAGTTTATTGCTCAATTCACGGCGCAGGTAGCCCGCCGCACTTTTTAAACCTTTTATAGTTTCGGCGGTGGACTCTGCACCATCAATACAACTTATATATACCTTTGTATAGGATAGGTCGCCGCTAACGTCGACCTTAACAATGCTTGTAAGCGGAGATACTCTCGGGTCTTTTACGGTGCGGATAAGCGAGGCTAACTCACGATGAATATCCGACGTAATTCTTCCGTTTTTAAATCCTGCCATTAAAACACTCCTAAACTTTTATTAGTCGCGGTATTCTTCCATAATGAAGGCTTCATAAATGTCGCCCTCTTTAACGTCTTGGAATTTTTCAAGGCCGATACCGCACTCGTAACCTTGTGCTACTTCCTTAACGTCATCTTTGAAACGACGTAAGGACTGAATTTTATCCTCGGCTACAACAATGCCGTCACGAACAACACGAATTTCGCAAGCCCTTGTAACCTTACCGTTTGTAATGTAGGTGCCGGCAATCGTACCAACGCCCGAAATCTTATAGGTTTCACGAACCTCAACAGTACCCAAAATAACCTCGCGGTATTTAGGTGCTAGCATACCCTTCATAGCGGCCTCGATTTCCTCTATGCAGTCGTAAATAATTCTGTATAGACGAAGTTCGATGCCATCACGCTCTGCCGCTTCTTTAGCAACAGGGTCGGGACGAACGTTAAAGCCAACGATAATAGCGCCCGAGGTGCCTGCAAGCATAACGTCGCTTTCATTAACCGCACCAACACCGCCGTGGATTACGCGAACGCGAACTTCCTCGTTAGAAAGTTTTTCCAAACTCTCGCGAACTGCCTCAACAGAGCCTTGAACGTCTGCTTTAACGATAACGTTAAGGTCTTTAACCTCGCCCTGTTCGAGTTTTGAGAATAGGTTGTCAAGTGTAACCTTTGTTGCAGCATTCCAAACGTCTTCTTTTTGCTTGTGTTTACGTTGCTCAACAAGTTGACGTGCCAAACGCTCGTCAGAAACGGCGTCAAAAGCGTCACCTGCGGCAGGAACTTCGGCAAGACCTGTAATCTCAACAGGAACTGAAGGACCTGCAATATTTAACTCTTTACCATTTTCGTTAGTCATTACACGAACACGGCCAACAGAGTTACCTGCAACTATAATATCGCCACTGTGGAGTGTACCGTTTTGAACAAGGATTGTAGCCACAGGACCACGACCCTTATCAAGACGGGCTTCAATAACAACACCCTTTGCCTTACGGTCGGGGTTGGCTTTGAGTTCCATCATATCGGCAATAAGGATTATATTTTCAAGAAGGTCGTCTATACCGTCGCCTGTCTTTGCAGAAACGGGAACACAGATGATATCGCCGCCCCATTCTTCAGGAACAAGACCATGCTCGGTTAATTGTTGCTTAATTCTATCGGGGTTAGCCTCAGGTTTATCCATCTTATTCATAGCAACAAGAATTTGAACCTCGGCGGCTTTAGCGTGGTTAATAGCCTCAATAGTTTGTGGCATAATACCATCGTCTGCGGCAACAACCAAAACTGCAATATCTGTACTTTGTGCACCGCGCAAGCGCATTGAAGTAAATGCGGCGTGTCCGGGAGTATCCAGGAAGGTAATATCTCTACCCTGTCTATTAACCCTGTAAGCACCGATGTGCTGTGTAATACCGCCTGCCTCTGTATCGGTAACTGCAGAATGACGAATAGCATCAAGAATAGAGGTCTTACCGTGGTCAACGTGACCCATAACAACTACAACAGGATCACGTGGACGAAGGTCTTCTGCCTTATCCTCGGTTTCGTCCATAATACGTTCTTCGATAGTAACGGTTACTTGGCGATTTACCTTACAACCGAGTTCGGTTGCGATAAGTTCTGCGGTATCAAAATCGATAGTATCGTTGATTGATGCCATAACGCCAAGTTTCATAAGTGTTTTGATAATATCGGTAGCCGATTTTTTCATAGCAACTGCGAGGTCGCGAACAACAACCTCGTCGCCAATGGTAACGGTAACAGGTGTTTTCTTGATTTTCTCTAGTTGCATACGACGAAGCTTATCTGCCTCTGTCTCACGCTTTGCACCGTGTGGACGGCTATAATCTTTAGACTTCTGCTTGATTTTCTGTTTTCTTTGCATATTGTCTTTGAAAGAATGTGCAGGCGCAATATTCTCGTACCTCTCGTTATATTTATCAATATTAACGTTTACTGTACGAGTATCAATTCTGCGAACCTGTGCAGGACCACGATTTGGTGCTTCACCGGGTTGCTTTTTCTCTTTAGCCTGGAAAGGATGCAAGTTAGGTTCTGCCGCCTTTTTAGGCTCTTCCTTTTTAGGCTCTGCCTTTTTGGGTTCTGCCTTTTTGGGTTCTGCCTTTTTAGGCTCTGCTTTTTTCTCGGTTTTCTTATCGTTAGGCTTTTCGGCAGTTTTTGCAGGAGTTTTCTTAGGTTCTGCCTTCTTGGGCTCTGCTTTAGCCTTTTTCTCTGCCTCTTCTGCCGCTTTGGCTTGCTGTAAAAGTGCCAAAATTCTTTCCTGCTCGGCGCGTCTTGAATCTGCGGCATTTTCCTCTTTTGCTTCTTCGGGTTCTTCTACCTTTTTGGCCGCTCTTTGTGCCTTGCCATCCTCTAAATATTCCTTAAGATTTTTAACACTGTGCTTTGCGGTAAGAATATCAAAAATAATATCTAGTTCATTTTCCTCAAGCGCAGTCATACTTTTCTTTTCGCCTTCACAGTGTGCGGAAAGAATATCTAAAACTTCTTTACTGGAAACTTCAAAATCTTTTGCGACCTCGTGGACGCGGTATTTTATCGTCATTCCGTGCTTCCTCCATTTAATTTATTTTTTAATGCTGTGGCAAAACCTTGGTCGCTAACCGAAAGTACACCTGCAGGCGCACCTACGGCGGCGCTTAGAGTTTCAATACTGTACTCTGTTCTTTCCACAGCCACGTTTGTATTTTTTGCGGTAAATTTAAGCTCTTTTTCGGACTTCTGCGAAAGGTCCCTCGCAACTATTACAAGTTCTGACTTGCCTGCTTTTATAGCCTCTAAAGTTTTAGCGGCGCCAAGTGTTAGTTTGCCTGCCTTTCTGCAAATGCCTAAAAGGTTTAAAAATTTATCAGCCATTTATGAGCCTACTTTCCATTTGAGCATAAACCTCGTCGGGAATGGTAACCTCAAGCGCTCTGGCAATTTTGCCCGTTTTACGTGCTTTTTTCAAGCACTCTTCGCTGTTGCAAAGATAGGCGCCTCTGCCCGAAGCCTTGCCCACGAAATCAAGCGAAACATCGCCCTCGGGTGAGCGCACAACCCTTATAAGTTCACGCTTAGGCTTCATTGTAAGACAACCGCAGCACTGACGCATTGATATTTTCTTTTGCATGGTTTAACCTTCTTTCGAGAGGTAGTTTAGTCTTCCTCGTCTTCGCCGAAGAAACCACTTTCAGGACGGATATCAATTTTCCAACCTGTGAGTTTTGCGGCTAGACGAACGTTCTGACCCTTGTTGCCGATTGCAAGTGATAACTGTGAATCGGGCACGGTAGCACGGCAAGATTTTTCTTCTTCACTTAAAATCTCAACCGATACAACTCGTGCTGGAGAAAGTGCTTCTGAAACGAAAGCAACGGGGTCTTCTGAATATTTAATAAGGTCAATCTTTTCGCCACCAAGTTCTTCAACTATGCTGTTGATACGCATACCGCGTTGACCAATACAAGCGCCGATAGCATCAATTTCTTCATTAGCGCTGTAAACTGCCATCTTGGTACGAGAACCTGCTTGACGAGAAACTGCCTTAATTTCGATAGTACCATCGAAAAGTTCGGGTACTTCGTTTTCAAATAGTCTTGTAACAAGGCCTGGGTGGGTACGGGAAATCATAACCTTAGGACCTTTTTCGGTAGAGCGAACGTCAACGATGTAAACCTTAACTAAATCGCCGTCGCGTAGCACCTCGTCAGGAATCTGCTCTGACTTAGGTAAAACTGCCTCGCTACCATTGATAGTGATGGTTGCATTACCGGTTTTAGGGTCAATGCGGTGTACCTGTGCTGTAACGATTTCTTTGTTTTTGCTACGGAACTCCTCTAAAACCTTGCCGTGCTCTGCCTCGCGGATACCCTGATGGATAACGTTCTTTGCAGATTGAGCAATAATTCTACCAAATTTTTTGGTGTCAAGGTCGATTTCTACAACCGAGCCAACCTCTGCCTTCTTGTTGTATTTTTTAGCATCGTCTAAAAGAATGTCGGTGTAATCGTTCTCGATTTCCTCTACAACGTTTTTAACAATGTAGATACGGAATATATCCTTTTCCATGTCGGTTTCGCAGTGGGTAATTTCGTTGCCACCGTAAGCCTTTTTGCAAGAGGTAACAATTGCATTACCAATAGTTTCGGCAAGAAGTTGTGGCTCTATGCCCTTTTCCTCTGCCATAAATTTGATTGCACTAATTATTTCGCCACTCATTTTTCATTTTCCTCCAATATAATTTTTTCATCGTCCAAAGTTACTTTGCCGACGTTTGATTTTTGTATTTTAATTTCACCGTTTTCGGTGTTTATGATAACTTCATTACGTGTGCGTGAAAGAAGTGTACCCCTAAAATCACGGCAACCGTTTTCTTCACGAACGGTATGCACTAGTATAGGTTTGCCTACACACACTTCAAAATGCGTGTCGGTTACAAGCTCGCGGTTAATACCGGGCGAACAAACCTCTAAATAATACGGAACTTTAATGGGGTCGGCCTCGTCAATTAGCGGGTCAATCGCGTGCGAAACATCGGTACAGTTGTTAATATCAATACCATTGTCGCTATCGATAAACACCCTTAAGTACCACGATGCACCCTCTTTTAAAAAGCGGACGTCCCAAAGCCGTAGCCCCAAGTTTTCAATAACGGGGCGCACGATTTCAGTTACGATTTGTGTTGTCTTGCTTCCTGCCAACAAATACATCTCCTTTTTAAGTTTTCGTTTTGCAGTGTCCCTACAAAACTAAGAGAGTGGGCAGCACCCACTCTCCTTTAAAACAATATCTTACAATGTGGATTATACCACACCTTTTTCCCAATTGCAACCCTTATTTTTAAAATGTATTTATATATCCCTAATTGAAAAAACTCCCCGCTTGTGCTATGCTTATGCTACAAAATTTACCGTAAACGAACCTTTTAAGATGTTTTTTCGACTATATAAGTGAAACCGGTTTTAAAAAGATATAGGAGGTGAGGCATTGTCTATATTTGAAAAGTTGCTGTGTGATAATCAATTGGCTGTTGAACGGTTTGTTAAGTTTAGAATTTCTAATATTACGGACGCGGAGGACATTTTGCAAGATGTGCTTTTAACCGCATTTAAGAATTTTGGACAGCTCAAAGCAGAAACATCTTTCAAAGCGTGGATAATAGGTATTGCACGGCATAAATGCAATGATTATTTTAGGAAAAAATCTAGAGATTTAGAAATACCCATAGAGGAACTAACCGAATCTCAACTTTTTCAAAGTCGCTTTGGTTATGTTGAAAATGACACAGTCGGTGATGTGTTAGAGGCACTTAGTGATAAAGATAAACAAATTCTGTATCTTTCATATTGGAAAGATTTGCCTCAAAATGAAATTGCCAAAAGGTTGGATATTCCTATTGGAACGGTCAAGAGTCGTTTATATACTGCTAAGCAGAACTTCAAAAGGATATATCCCTCTAACACTTATATTAGAAAGGTTAGTGATATTATGAGCAAACTGCCAGATAGATTACCCAATTATAAAATTATACCATTATCAAAACCGCCTTTTTCGGTAAAATGCGAAGAACTTCAAGGTTTGAGCATTATACCAAAACTCGAAGAAAAAACAACTTGGGGTTTGTATGATTTCGAAACGAAAAAGTGCGACGAGTATTCCAAGGTGAGTGTAATCGGCAAAGCGGAAGTTCACGGTATTGAAGGTGTTGAAATAACGAGCATTCAACACGACATAAAAAACAATCGTATAAATGAAAGACAATTTATTGCTCAATTAACAGACACGCATTGCCGATATTTATCGGAAACTCATAAAGAAAAAGATGTTAAAAAAACTATAACATTTCTTGATGGCGAGATATTTATGAACAGTTGGGGCTTTGGTGAAGACAATTGCGGAAATGAAACCGAACTGAAATCGAAAGGTATCATAAGCCGCCTGGGAAATGAAATCACCAAGTCGATTGATGCCGAAGCAATAGACATTGTCGGTTGTTACAAAGTTGAAATTGGTGCAAAAAGTTTTGATACTGTTTGTGTAATGGATTTGGGACATTTTGATAATGCTATCGCAATAGAACAGTATATTGATAAGAACGGAAGAACGATTCTTTGGCGCAGATTCAATCGTGATGATTGGGCAATAAAGCGTTATAAACGCAAGTGGAGTGAGCAACTTCCAAACAACGAACAAATTATCATCAATGGAGAGGTTTATGTTCATTGGTATGACTGTATAACCGACTATATATTTTAATTTCGACATCAAAATATATCATTATGTAGTCGGGAGGTGTTGGTACTCTTTATATTAAACAAGCCAAAGAAAATATATGGAAACTTACCGACTAATATCTATAAAAAAGGCACCCTGTTGGGTGCCTTTTTTGGTAACTCTTAATAAGTGATAGTATATTCAAACCTACGGTCAAATTTACCGTCGTTTTTCATATATTCATCCCATTCTTTTTTGTTTTCGTCTATAAGTTTTATAAGCATTTCTCCACTTCCTTTTAGGTCTTTGGGTAATGCCGAAATCCCTTTTATTTCTACCAATGTGTACTCTCTTGGCTCGCTTAAAAGGTCCCAAAATGCAGACCAGTTTTTGCCGTACCATTCTGGGAAGTCAAATGCTGTTTTTATGCGCTCATGCATTTCATTTAAATACTTACATCCGTTTAAATCAAGCGTAATTACATTGGGCTCGTTTGACATATATACTCCTCCTATACGATTTGGTAAAATCAAACATATAATACACTATTAGTATACCGCACTGAACGTTTAATGTAAACCGCAAATAAATTAGCAAAATTACTCATAAATCCCCTTGTGTTTTTAAGTTAAATATAGTATAATACTTTAGTAGGCGTACTTTTAAGTGTGCAAACGGGCGGGTCCTGTGCGACAGAATGCCACGAACCATGTCAGGCGGGGAACCGAGCAGCATTAAGTGGATTTTTCTGTGCGCCGCAGTAAATCTGTTCGTTTGTACACTTAAGAGCACGCTTTTTAAATGAGGGCTTAAAGCCATTTTGGAGGTAGCAAGATGTATAAGGCGCTTTATAGAAAGTACCGCCCATTAGAGTTTTCGGACGTTGTTGGGCAAGAGCACGTTACAACCACCCTTCGCCGTCAGGTAGAGAAGGGTAATGTTTCGCATGCTTATTTGTTTACAGGCTCTAGGGGTACGGGTAAAACTACCTGCGCTAAAATTTTGGCACGCGCCATAAACTGCCTTAACCAAAGCGGTGGCAACCCTTGTGGCGAATGTGAAAATTGCGCCGCTATTTTAAAGGACTCTTTGCCCGACGTTATGGAAATTGACGCCGCTTCAAACAACGGTGTTGACTATATCAGAGAACTGCGCGAGCGCATAGCCTTTGCACCCGTCAAAGCCAAGTACAAGGTTTATATTATAGACGAGGTGCATATGCTTTCCGCCGCCGCTTCAAACGCGCTTTTAAAAACTTTGGAAGAGCCACCCGCACACGCGGTATTTATACTTGCTACTACCGAAATTAACGCGATTTTGCCAACCATTCTTTCGCGTTGCCAGAGGTTTGATTTCCATAGAATTGAACCCCACGTTATAGCCGACCGCATTAAGTACGTTTGCGATAAAGAAAACCTTAAAATTACCGACGATGCCGCCTCTCTTATAGCCGCTTTGGCAGACGGCGGTATGCGCGACGCGCTATCTATTTTAGACCTATGCGCCAATAGCGAGCAAGAGATTACCGAGCAGGTTGTTAACTCGATTTGCGGCAGGGCATCTACCGAATATCTTTTTGAACTTGCTACAAAAATCAAGGATATGGATGCCGCAGGCGCTTTAGAAACTATTGAAACTTTGCACCGCGACA
This sequence comes from Acutalibacteraceae bacterium, assembly GCA_045587265.1. Classification (GTDB taxonomy): domain Bacteria; phylum Bacillota; class Clostridia; order Oscillospirales; family Acutalibacteraceae; genus UMGS1532. The sequence continues at coordinate 47,291 of JAZNBX010000018.1, forward strand.
GTGTTGACATGCAACGCCTTTGCAGTGAACTTTGTAGTTTCTATCGCAATATCACCCTCATTTGCTCGGGCATTGAACCCGAAAAGGCAACCGCAAGTGTCGGTGAAACCGCTAAACGCTACCAAGAATTTTCAAAAATAATCGGCATCGAGGGTGCTTTGAGATACCTTTCTGCCTTTAATGATGCGCTAACACTTATGACTAGTGGCAACCGCCGCAGTGTTTTGGAAATGGCGATTATAAAACTTGCAACTCCGGGGCTTGACTACTCTTTGGATGCAGTTATGGCAAGAATTGCCGCAATAGAGCAAAAACTTGCCGCAGGTGTGCCCGTTTCGGCACCCGTAGCGCCTACTCCAAAGGCAACAGTTCCCACACCCAAGGCAGAGCCGATAGCACCTACCCCTGCCCCTGCACAAACAAAGGCCCAAGAAGCACCAAAACCGCAAGTGGTTCCTACCCCATCAGATTTAGGGGAACCCCCTGCGCAGTACGATACCAAAAAGGGTGTTATTCCCTGCAAAAATTGGAACGATGTTGTTTCGGAATGCTTTAAAACCGCACCTCTTTTGCGCGGACTTTTAAACGGCACAACCGCATCTTTTCAGGATGACAAACTAATCGTTCACTCGCAATCTCGTCAACTTCGTGCGATAATTGAAAAGCGCGACAACCTTAACTATAAAGGACTATGCCAAGCAATAATTAACGTTTTCGGCAAGGCTTACACACCCGTTATGGAAAAGGAAAAACAGATTGACGATACCGACCCAATGTTTAGTTTTATGAACAAGTTAAATAACCTATAAGGAGATATATTTATGAAAGCAAGAGTACCAGGTATGCAAAAAGGCGGCGGCAATATGAACGCTATGCTACAAAAGGCACAACAGATGCAAGCAGATATGGCGGCTTTACAAGCCGACCTTGATGAAAGAGAATTTACTGCCACTTCGGGCGGCGGTATGATTGAGGTTACAGTAAACGGCAAGCACGAAATAAAGGCTATTAAAATCAGCCCCGATGCCGTTGACCCCGACGATGTTGAAATGCTAGAGGACCTTGTTACTGTTGCAGTAAACGAGGCAATTTCAAACGCTACCAAAACCGCAGAAAGCGAAATGGGCAGTATCACCGCAGGACTTAACATCCCCGGTATGCCAGGTATGTTTTAATGGCTAGTTACGATTTACCACCACTCTCGCGCCTTACCGATGCTTTTGCAAGGCTACCCGGTGTTGGCAGAAAATCAGCGGCAAGGCTTGCCTTTTACGCCCTTTCTATGAGCGATAAAGAGGCTACCGAGTTTATCGAGTCTATAAAGTCGGCTCGTGCCGATTTACACTACTGCCCCGTTTGCCAAAACCTTACCGACCGCGAACTTTGTCCCGTTTGTAGCGATAGTTCTAGAGACGGCTCGGTTATCTGCGTTGTAGAGGACCCAAGAGACGTTATAAAACTAGAAAAAACTCGCGACTATAAAGGGATTTACCACGTGCTACACGGCGCGCTATCCCCTATTGATAACATCGGCCCTGAGCAGTTGAAAATCAAAGAATTGATGGCTAGACTTTCGGACAACAAGGTTAAGGAAATCATTATGGCAACCAACCCGTCGGTTGAGGGCGAAACCACCGCAAGTTATCTGTCGCGTCTTATTAAACCGCTTGGCGTAACTGTTACAAGACTTGCCTACGGCATCCCCGTAAACGGCAGTCTTGAATATACCGATTCAATAACACTTCAAAAAGCCCTCGAGGGCAGAAAAGAAATGTAAAAAAAGTGCTTGCAACAAATTAGTTGTAAGCACTTTTAGTTTAAAATTTTATTCTGAAATAGTCTAAATATTTTTTGAATTTATCCTGTGCGGATAGGCAGGTATCAACAAGGTATCCTCTCTCAACATTCCACTCTTTTAGTCCACGATAGTAGAACATTTTAATATCATCTTCGATAATAAACGGAACGATGTTGTGTTTTAAGCATTCCTTAAACATAATTAGTCTTCCGACACGCCCGTTGCCATCTTGAAACGGATGTATACGCTCAAACTGTACGTGAAATTCAATTATATCCTCAAGAGTAATATTATCCTTTTCGTTGTACTGCTTTAAAATTTTCTTGATTTCAGTAGACACATTTTCGGGTAAAGTTGTTTCATTCCCTCCTACTTCGTTAGGCAACTTTTTGTAATCGCCAACTGCAAACCAATCTTTTTTGGCATCGCTTGTACCGGTTTTTAAAACAAAGTGTAGATTTTTAATGAATTTTTCGGTAAGTTGAGCTTTTGCGTTCTCTATTATCTCGTCTATCAGACGAAAGTGGGTGGATGTTTCGATAATATCGTCGACACGCACTCCCTCATCTGTAATACCGATAGTGTTTGTTTCAAAGATATAACGAGTTTGGTCATGGGTAAGGCAGCTGCCCTCGATATGATTTGAGTTATAGGTTAGGTCTATTTGAATTTTATGATAAATTCCGCCATGTACTCCTTGACGTTTCTCCTCTTTTAAAATCTCAAGCAGGGTCTGCGGTGAAGGTTTGTGTTTGTTGCTACGCTCGGGTTTTTCGGCATTTTCGGGAATATTCCAAGTTTTACCCGTAAGAAAAGCACCCTGTACTCTGCCATTGGCACAGTAATTGCGAACACTACGCTCGGACGTATTCCAAAGCAATGCAACCTCTTTAACGGACAGATATTTCATACCGCACCTCCTAATTTACTGTTATTAGTATATCACATTATCGGCAAAAAGTCAATGATAGTTATTGCGGTTTTGTGTGTTTTTTGCCGATAGCGGCAAGTTTGTAGATTTTTCTTCTATAATATTTACTTTTATTAGTGTTAATATTACAAAAACCCTTGAGGCAGAGAAAAGAACTGCAAAATCATACCGCCCATTAAAATAATGGGTGGTTATTTATATTTTACAAATCAAATCTTCTTTTCCTAATAATTCTGAAAGTTTTTCTAATTCTTCCCATTGCTTATTAACTAAATATGTTGTGGCGTTTTTAACATTCTTTTGCTCACTATTATCTTGCTCATACGTAGTTAATACGCTTAATAGATAGTTTAGCGTTTTTATTTCACAGCTCAAATTGCTAATTTCATCAATATAATCGAATTTAATTTTAACCATAATCTTTTTTTCAACCTTTTAATAATATTTTTTCTTTCTGCATATTGTCTTGTTCTATCTAAATATGTTGCACTAGCCCCACCCCTTAACAAAATTTATTATAGGGGTTATGCTCTCAATCATTAAGGGGATATAATCCCCATACGATAATAAATATTAAGTTTTATGTTTGACAACCTTTCGCGGCGGTGGTAAAATTTAGTGTATGAATATTTACAATTGGATAGACAAAAACTGTGGCTCTTTAGAGGGCAAAACGGTGGCAATTAGTGGCTCTACGGGTGGTATTGGTGAATGCCTTTGCGACTTTTCTTTATACCTTGGGGCAAGCCTTTTACTTTTAGACCGTAACCCTAAAAAACAAGCCACCCTAAAAGACAATTTAATAAAGAAATACCCTACAGCCGAAATTACCTCTTTAACCCTTGACCTTGAAAGTGAAATTTCGGTTTTTTCCGCCTGCGAAAAATTAGAGAGTTTGCCTATTGATATACTTATTTTAAATGCCGGCGCTTACAGTATCCCCAGGAAAATTACCGAAAGCGGTTTTGACAACGTTTTTGCGATAAATTTCTTATCGCCTTACTACATTGTAAACCGACTTTTGCCAAATTTAAATGAGCGTGGAGGCAGGGTTGTGGCGGTTGGCAGTATTGCCCACAATTACTCTAAAACAGACCCCCAAAACCCCGACTTTAAGGGTATAAAAAAGGCTAGCCTTGCCTACGGAAATGCCAAGCGACACCTTATGTTTTCTTTGCACGAACTTTTTAAAAACGAGCAAAAAGCATCCCTTTCTATTACCCACCCCGGCATAACTTTTACGGGCATAACCGCCCACTATCCAAAACTTATTTTCGCTTTAATAAAGCACCCTATGAAAATAATTTTTATGAGGCGACAAAAGGCGGCGCTTTCTGTTCTTTTGGGTTGTTTTGTGAAGACCGACTATCTCACTTGGCTCGGTCCTAAGTTCTTTGACGTTTGGGGTTTGCCAACCCTTAAAACCTTAAAAACCACCACCGAAAACGAGCGAAAAACCATCTTTAAAACTGCCAAAAAAGCGCTTCTGCAATACTCTAAACACAGTAAAAATTAGCAGATACACATATATAATATTATAGTTGCAATACTACACCTTAAGTGGTATAATAACAGTGTGTGGGTAAATATTCCTACACTAACAGTAAATACTAAATTAAGCTATTTTTAGCGGAGGTAATTAAAATGCAAAAGAAAAATGTTTTTGCCGCAATACTTGCCGGTGGTATCGGTACCCGAATGGGTAACGTTGAAAAACCAAAGCAGTACCTTAACATTAGTGGCAAACCCATAATTATACACACCATTGAAAAGTTTATTTTAAACGAGGATATGGAGGCTATTATCGTTTTAACTCCAAAGCAGTGGGTAAACCACACAAAAGACCTTGTTAAAAAGCACATACCTACCGTAAATAATATTTTTGTTATCGAGGGTGGCGCAGACCGCAACGGCACTATTATGAACGCCATCAACTTTATCGAAACCAATTATGAACTTAACGATGATACCGTTATCGTTACACACGACTCGGTTCGTCCTTTCGTTAGCCACAGAATTATTGCAGATAACGTTAAGTTTGCATTAGAGTTTGGCGCTTGCGACACAGTAATCCCCGCTACCGATACTATTGTTAGAAGTGAGGGCGGCGAGATAATTACAGAAATCCCTGACAGAAGCCAGATGTACCAAGGTCAAACACCACAGTCCTTCAAGGCTAAAAAGTTAAAGGATATGTATCTTGGCCTTTCTGACGAAGAAAAGAAAATTCTTACCGACGCTTGCAAAATTATGGTTTTAAAAGGCGAAAAGGTTTATTTAGTAGAGGGCGAAACAAGCAATATGAAAATCACCTACCCCTACGACCTTAAGGTTGCCGAAGCTTTACTTGCAGAGAAAAAGGACTAAAAACTAGGACTACTCCCAAAATCAAAGGAGAAAAATAAATGCTTAACGCAAAATTTCAATTAAAAAGACCGCGTCAATTTGAAATATGCTACGAAGATATTTCTTTTGACACTGAGCACGTTATAGTTAGACCAACCCACCTTTCAATCTGTAATGCAGACCAAAGGTATTATCAGGGCAACCGCCCCGAAGAAGTGCTTCGCCAAAAATTACCAATGTGCTTAATTCACGAAGGCATTGGCAAGGTTGTTTACGACCCGACAGGCACTTTTAAAATAGGTCAAAAGGTTGTTATGATACCTAACCTACCGATAGAAACCAACCCCAATATTGCAGAAAATTACCTTCGCAGCAGTAAATTCAGGGGCAGTAGTGAAGACGGATTTATGCAGGAGTACATCCAAACCGTGCCCGACAGACTTGTGGCACTTCCTGACGATATTAACCCTGCGGTTGCCGCCTTTACCGAAATCGTTAGCGTTAGTTACCACGCGATTTCACGCTTTAACGAAATTGCACACAGCGCCCGCGACACCATTGGTATCTGGGGCGACGGAAACCTAGGCTTTGTTACAGCGCTACTTTTCAAAAAGCGTTTCCCCGAATGCAAGGTTGTTGTTTTCGGTATCAACGAATCAAAACTTAACGACTTTACCTTTGTTGACGAAACCTATAAGGTTAACGATATTCCCGACGGCTTTACGGTTGACCACGCTTTTGAGTGTGTTGGCGGCTCACCTGCACCCAGAGCAATTAATCAAATTATCGACTACATTAAACCCGAGGGTACAATTTCTATTCTAGGTGTTACAGAAGAATTAGCACCACTTAATACACGTATGATTCTTGAAAAAGGTCTTAGGGTATTTGGTAGCAGCCGTAGCGGTAGAGAAGATTTTGCAGACCTTGTAAAACTTTATGAGGAAAAACCCGAGGTTGTTTCTTACCTTGAAAACATTGTAGGCGAACAAATTCGCGTTAAAACCATTAAGGATATGTCCGCCGCTTTTGAAAAAGATATTCACAAACTTATTGGCAAAACCATTATGATTTGGGATGCCGAGTAATAAGGAGTTTTTATGACTAGGTTTTTTAAAGATTTTAAAAAGTATTGGGGCTATGCGCTATACTCGGCAAGAAGCGAACTTAAAGCCGAGGTTGCAAGTTCATATCTCAACTGGATTTGGTGGATTTTAGAGCCTATGTGCTTTATGCTTATCTACACCTTTATTTTCGGCTTTGTTTTTGGGTCGAACGAGCAATTTTTTCCTATTTTCGTTTACATTGGTTTAACGGTGTGGGATTTCTTTAACAAAAGTGTGCAGGCTAGCGTAAAGTTGGTTAAAAACCGCAAAAGCATTGTTTCAAAGGTCTTTCTACCAAAATTTATTTTGGCAGAATCCAAGCTAATGGTTTACGGCTTTAAAACTCTTATTTCATTTGGAATAGTTGTTTTACTTATGATTGTATACCGCGTGCCCATTACCCTTAACATACTTTACGTAATACCGCTTGTTGCAACCCTTATACTCGTTACCTTTGGTTGTATGTGTATGCTGTTGCATTTCGGCGTTTACATTTTAGACCTCGCGAACATTATTAACATTGTTCTAAAATTGGTTTTTTATATGACCGGCGTTTTCTACTCGATAGAAAGCAAAATTGGGCCTTTGTCAAAACCTCTTGCAGATATACTTGGCAAATGCAACCCTCTGGCATTTATTGCCAGCAGTCTTCGTTCTTGCCTGATTTACAGCGAGGGCGTTAACCTACCGGTGCTTATAATTTGGTTCCTTTTAGGCATTGGTTTAAGCGCCATCGGCATCAGAACAATTTATAAAAACGAAAACAGTTATGTAAAGGTGATTTAATGAATACTCCGGCAATAAAGGTTACTAACCTTACGATACGCTACAAAAATCTTGTTTCGTATTCTTTAAGAAGCGCCCTGCTAAAATTCAATAAAATCAAAAAAGACGATTTTGTTGCGGTTAATGATATTTCATTTGAAGTGCCAAAAGGTCAAATTCTTGGTATTATTGGCAAAAACGGTAGTGGTAAATCCACCACCCTTAAAGCGTTAGCAGGCATCTTTTCGCCCGACGAGGGTAGCATCGAAACCTTCGGTAATTCGGTCTCACTGCTTGCTATCGGTGTTGGCTTCCAATCTGAACTTTCGGGCAGAGAGAATATTGTGCTTTCGGGCCTTTTATTAGGTTTTAGCGAAAAGGAAATACACCAAAAGATTGACGATATAATTGAATTTTCAGGTCTTGGCAAGTTTATAGATATGCCTGTGCGCACCTATTCAAGCGGTATGCACTCCAAACTCGCATTCTCTATAACCGCTATGCTCGAAACCGACATTATGCTTATAGACGAGGTTTTAAGTGTCGGAGACCAGAATTTTAAAAAGAAAAGTTACGCTAAAATGCAAAGTCTTATTGAAGATAAAAGTCGTACCGTTGTTATTGTTTCTCACAACATTCCAACATTGAGAAAACTGTGCGACAACGTTATGTGGATGCACGACGGCAAAATTATGGGCATTGGCGAGACAAACGAAATTTTAGATAAGTACGAAGCATTTATGGAGGCAGAGGTACAATGAAAGACGCAGTAGTGGCGGTTTTAAAAAGACTGCACTTGTTCTTTCTTTACAGAGCATACAAGAAAATTCAAGGCAGGATTATAAAAATAATTACACTTCGCATAAAATGCCCCAGGGCCTACTACAAAAATGCGAAAAAACCTATAGACCCTAATAAGATTGTGTTTATCGAGGTGCGCTTACCCGAGATAACAAACAGTTTTAAACTTTTATTTGACAAACTAGTTTCTGAATACAATTACGATATTCACTCGCATTTCTTAAAAAACACCTTTGTTCCTTTGAAGGAATATACAAAGCGTTGCGAAGAAATGATGGCAGATATAGCCACAGCTAAATACGTTTTTATTAACGACGCCTCAAACGTTGTTAGTTGCGTGAAAATGCGTCCTGATACCATCGTTACTCAAATGTGGCACGGTTGCGGTGCATTTAAAAAGTTTGGTTTTTCTACTGCCGAACTTATCTTTGGTGAATCCAGACGTGAAATGCAACGTTTCCCCTTCTACAAAAACCTCACTCACGTTACTGTTAGTAGCGAGGAGGTTGGTTGGGCTTACGAGGAGGCAATGAACCTCAAAGCAACCCCCGAGGTAGTTAAGCCTATCGGTATTAGCCGTACCGACGTTTTCTATGACGATAAGTTTATCGAAGATTCTTATAAAAAGTTACACGCCTTTATGCCCTCGGCTGAAGGCAAAAAGGTTATACTTTATGCACCTACCTTCAGAGGCAGGGTTGCAAGCGGTAAAACCCCAAATATGCTTAACGTAAGAATGTTTAAAGAGGAACTTGGCGACGAGTACGTGCTTTTAGTTAAGCACCATCCCTTTGTTCGCAAACCCCCGATAATCCCCGAAAGTTGCAAAGACTTTGCGGCAGATATGTCGGATGCTATGGGTATTGAAGAACTACTCGCTATAAGCGATATTTGTATTTCCGACTATTCTTCCCTTGTGTTTGAGTATTCACTTTACGAAAGACCGCTTATATTCTTCTCTTACGACCTTTCAGAATATTTTGATTGGCGCGGTTTCTATTACGATTATAACGAACTCGCTCCTGGTCCTATTTTCAAAACCAATCTTGAAATGATTGATTACATTAAAAACGTGGACGAGCGTTTTGACAAAGAGCGTATAAAGGCTTTCCGCAAAAAGTTTATGTCGGCTTGCGATGGACACGCTACCGTTAGACTTATGGATATGGTTTTTGGTGACGACCTTAAAAACCATAAACGCGAAACCGCTTTGGTTGGCGAATTTAGTGACCTACCCGACGTAGACACACTTCATTCCGAAAGACTTGCTCGCATAGACTACTTGAAAGAATTGTCTAAAAAGGCAAACAAACTCTATGCCGATTATAGCGATAGCGATATTAACAAAGAAAATATCCTTGTGCTTTCAAACGGCAAGATGGATGCTACACTTTCTCGCGTTAAAAAGGCTCTGGAAAAATCGGCTAAGGTTACTTCGCTTAATGCCAAAACCAAGGATTTAAAGGGCTTGGTAGAGGCTATTGCTACTGCCGGCACCATCATTTTAAGCGAGGCTTGCGATATTATAAACGTTTTATCCATTCGCGAAGGCACAAAGGTTGTGCAACTTTGGAACAAGGTTTTCCCATTCCAAAAATTCGGTTACAGTACAAGGAACGTCTTGGCGGGTCTTGAGGTCGATTACTTAAAAGCCTCTCCGATTCACAACAATTATGACCTTGTACCCGTTGCTTCAGAGTCACTTAGGGATATTTACTGTGAGGCATTCGGTTTAAAATCAAACGACGCTATTAAACCTTTAGGCGCAGCCGCTACCGATATATTGTTTAGCGAGAATTATCGTGAAAAAGCACGTGCAAAACTAGAGAAAAAGTTCCCTCACGCCGAGGGTAAAAAGATTATCTTCTATTTGCAAGAGCCTAGGCAGACCCTAACTAGACCTAACGAAGATGTTTTCGTAGACTACCTCAGTATGAACGAGTATTTAAGCCGTGATTACTGCTTGGTTTACTACTGGAAACGCGACAACGACCGCATATTACCGCTTGAAAACTATATGGACGAGTTTATGGTTAATATGTACGGTGAAATGAGCGTTGACGAACTTATGGCAGTCGCCGACGTTATGGTTGGCGATTACAGAGAGGAAATATTCACCTTTGCCGCAGTAGGCAGACCTATATTCCTCTACGCGCCTGATTATAAGACCTATTTCTTTAAATCTGATTCCTATTTCAATTTTGAAGAAATTGCACCAGGTCCTATATTTACCGACGCTATCGAGTTAACCAAGGCTTTGGCAGATATAGAAAATTACGACGCTACTAGATTAAATGCTTTCCGCGATAAATACCTAACCAACTGCGACGGAAAGGTTATAGAAAGAATCGTAGACAATATTTTAGGTTAAAAAATTACTCCCCGAAGATTTCGGGGAGTTTTTGTTTTTATATTAGTTTTTAAGACTGTGCATTGGTGCAGGAATTCTGCCGCCACGCTTTATCATTTTTAATGGTGATTCGGTGCTAACCTTCATAACAGGACCGCTACCGAGCAAGCCGCCAAAGGACAATTCCTCGCCAACCTTTTTGCCGATAGCAGGTATTACCCTGACCGCTGTGGTTTTACAGTTAACCATACCGATAGCCGCTTCATCGGCAATAATTGCCGAGATAACCTCGTCGGGTGTGTCGCCCGGAATGTTAATCATATCAAGACCAACCGAGCAAACCGCAGTCATAGCCTCGAGTTTTTCAATGGTTAACGCGCCACTGCGAGAAGCATCTATCATACCCGCGTCTTCGGTAACAGGGATGAATGCGCCCGAAAGACCGCCAACGTGTGACGATGCCATTACGCCGCCTTTTTTAACCGCATCGTTAAGCATTGCCAAAGCGGCGGTTGTACCGCAACTGCCAACGCTTGAAAGACCGATTTCCTCTAAAATATGTGCAACCGAGTCGCCAACTGCGGGGGTGGGTGCTAAAGATAGGTCGACTATGCCAAATGGAACGCCTAGTCTTTCTGATGCCTCTTTTGCCACCAACTGACCCATACGGGTAATCTTAAATGCAGTGCGCTTTATAAGGTCTGCAACTTCGGTAAGGTTTATATCGTCGCTTGCCTTTGCTAGTGCCGCGCGCACAACACCAGGACCCGAAACGCCAACGTTTATAACACAATCGGGCTCGCCCACGCCGTGAAACGCGCCTGCCATAAACGGATTATCCTCGGGAGCGTTACAGAACACAACAAGTTTTGCAGCGCCAATACAGTCCTTATCTTTAGTTAACTCTGCCGCCTGCTTTACAACACCGCCCATTAACGCTACCGCATCCATATTGATACCTGTTTTGGTAGAACCAATGTTTACCGACGAGCAAATATGCTCTGTTTCGGCTAGCGCTCTTGGTATTGACTCTATCAGTTCTCTATCGCCTGCCGCAAAGCCCTTTTGCACAAGTGCCGAGTATCCGCCGATAAAGTTAACCCCTACCTTTCTTGCCGCACGCTCTAGTGCATGTGCAAACTTTACGGGTTCTTTATTTTCACAAGCCGCCAAAAGCATAGCGATAGGTGTAACCGAAATACGCTTGTTTATAATAGGTATACCGAGGTTGCTTTCAATCTCCTCGCAAACCGATACCAAATTTTCGGCTTTAGTTATAATTTTTTGGTATACCTTTTCGCACGCCTTATCTATATCCGAGTCAGCGCAGTCGAGCAAAGAAATACCCATTGTAACTGTGCGAATATCGAGGTGTTCTTCCTCAATCATCGCGATAGTTTCAAGTATATCGTTAGTGTTAATCATTCCCATTATGTATCTCCTAAATTCTGTGCATTGAGTTGAAAATATCCTCGTGCATTACGTGCACAACTAAATCCTTTTCCTTGCCGCGTGCCTTTAACTCGTCGGCAAACTTGCCAAAAGGAACTGTAATACTATCAACGTCGCAAATCATAATCATACAGAACATATCCTGCAAAATGGTTTGCGAAACCTCGTTTACATTGGCGCCAAACTTTGCGCACTCTCCCGAAATCGAAGCAAGTATACCCACCATATCCTTGCCTACAACGGTAATAACTGCCTTCATTTTCTTGTACCTCCAAGAGTTCTTAAAATTTTCTACCTGTTATTGTAACACAAACTATTCCGTTTTGCACTACTTTATGTTATAATTATTAAAAATAATTTTTTGAAGGTGGCAATTTGAAGGTTTTTATTAAGGCTTATGCAAAACTTAATTTAACGCTTGATGTTTCTAAAAAGCGTGCCGACGGGTATCACGACATCGAATCCATCTTTCAGTCGATTTCGCTTTTTGATACCTTGGAAATCGAGTCTACCGAAAGCGGTATTTCGGTTATTACCGATAGCAAAATTGACGAAAAAGATAATATTTGCTATAAAGCCGCTAATCTGTTTTTTAACGAATCGGGAATTACGGGCGGCGCTACCATTCGTCTTACTAAAAATATACCCATAGCCGCAGGCTTGGGTGGTGGCAGTACCGATGGTGCGGCAACCCTTAAAGGTCTTAATACATTATATAATAATCCTCTTTCAGGTGATACCATTTTGGCTCTATGCACAAAACTAGGCGCAGACGTTCCGTTTTGCCTATTTGGTGGCACGGCTTATGCGAGCGGCATTGGAGAAAGACTTCGCAAACTGCCCGACTTTATGGACTGCGATATAATACTCATAAAAAATGCCACAAAGCCCTCTACCGCCGAACTCTACAGAAGGCTTGACGAACGCGAAATTGTAAAACGTCCCGACACGGCGGCGGTTTTATGCGCAATAGAAAACGGTGATTTATTTAAAGCCTGCGATAACTTTTACAACGTGTTCTCTTTAGTTTGGGGCAACAACCTGAATGCAGTAGAGGACGACCTCAAAAACGAGGGCGCGATTACTGCAAAACTTTCTGGTAGCGGACCTACAGTATTTGGTATATACGAAAAAGGCAAGGGCGAAACCGCTTACAAAAATCTTCGCAAAAAATATACAGACATCTACCTTTGCGCGCCAAAGTCCAGCCCCGGCGCCGAAATAGTTGAATAAATAAAATTTTTACTGCCAATAATCCTATCGAAACTATTACATACAAAAAGGTAGGATTTAAAATGACAGCAAAAAAACGATTTGAAATATCTATTATACTTTCCCTTATATTCACTCTGCTTTTATCCTTTACAAGTTTTACAGCACACTGTAACGAAATAGAAAACGGTGTACTACGCTTGCATATACTCGCCAATTCCGATAGCGATACCGACCAAGCGCTAAAACTAAAGGTACGCGATAGTATCCTTAAAAGCGGTGAAGAAATTTTTGATAATGCAAACGATAAAACCGAAGCATTAAAAAATGCAAGAATGAATTTGCCAAAAATTGTCAGCACCGCCGAGTCCACAATAAAAGAAAACGGCTATAACTACTCGGTTACGGCAACAGTAGAAAAATGCTATTTTGATACAAGGGTTTATGAAAACTTTACCCTACCTGCAGGATATTACGATGCGGTGCGAGTTAAAATTGGCAAGGCAGAAGGTAAAAATTGGTGGTGTGTGCTTTTCCCCGAAGTCTGTATTAGTGCTAGCGCCAATCTTGACGAAACATTGAGTGAGGGCAGTGTAAAGGCAGTAGAAAATCCACAAGACTATAAGGTGCGTTTTAAGGTGGTTGAACTAATAACCAAGGCGCGCGAAAAAATAAATTCGTGGTTTTGAAAAATAATGCTTGCAATTTGATAAATAGTGTGATATAATCGCTATGTTATTAAGGATTTTTAGAAAAGGAGTGACAGTTGTGAAAGAAGGAATTCATCCGCAGTATGAAACAGTTACAGTAAAATGTGCTTGCGGTGCCGAGTTTGAGACACGTTCTACTAAGAAAGACATTAAGTTGGATATTTGCTCAAAATGTCATCCGTTCTTTACCGGCAAACAAAAGCTGGTTGACTCCGGCGGTCGTGTTGACAGGTTCAACAAACGTATGAACGCTAGCAAGTAAGTTTTAAGTCGCAGCCAGCAACGGCTGCGATTTTTTTATTTTAACAAAGGGGGTAAGCAGATGCAGGAGTATATAACGGTTAAAGAAAGCGCCGAAGCGGAACTTATAGAAAAGCGCTCGCGTTTTATTGCGCACGTTTTTCCGATAAAAGATGAGGCGGAAGCACTAGAACATATTGCAAGAATTAAAAAGCAACATTGGGACGCGCGCCACAACGTGTATGCCTACATATTGCGCGAAGGCGGTATTTGCCGCTACACCGACGACGGCGAGCCTTCGGGCACTGCAGGAGTTCCTACGCTAAACGTATTGCAAAAGCGTGGAGTTACCGACTGTTTAGTTATTGTTACCCGTTACTTTGGCGGTGTGCTTTTGGGCACGGGCGGTCTTGTACGCGCATATTCGGGCGCGGCGGCGCTAGGCCTTGATGCCGCAGGGGTTACAAGGGCTATTCCTTGCACTCTTTTCTCGCTTTCCTGCCCCTACCCCGATTATGAGCAACTGTTAAGACTTACAACAAGTGAGAACGTCGCCATAGACTCTACCGAGTTTTTAGATGATATTACCCTAAATCTACTTATTAAAAGCGACGCTTATGAAGCCTTTAAAGATAAACTTACCGACAAGTTTTGCGGTAGACTAAAAACCGAAACCATTGGCGAAAAATACGGTTTTTTTGACGAATAAAAAATTTTTTGAAAAAATTTAAAAAATTAAAGGGTTTTTTGAATTTTTCCCGTATATAATTATTGAAAAGCAAAAGGGGTGTGCCTGAAATGGATAATATTCGCAAACTAACCGAACAAAACGAGCGTTTGATTTTATCTCCCCTTGCCTCGTTTAGTGATTCGGCTACAAGAGAGCGTAAAGAAAAACGCTGTGATATTCGTACCGACTATCAACGCGACCGCGACCGCATTATACATAGCGGCGCTTTTAGAAGATTAAAGCACAAGACCCAGGTTTTCCTTTCCCCCGAAGGCGACCATTATAGAACAAGACTTACCCACACGCTAGAGGTTGCACAAATCTCGCGCACGGTGGCAAGGGCATTAAGGCTTAACGAGGATTTAACCGAGGCGATAGCTTTAGGGCACGACCTTGGTCACACACCTTTCGGCCACGCGGGCGAGCGTGCTTTGGACAAGCTTTTTCCGGGCGGATTTAAACACTACCTACAAAGTGTTAGGGTTTGCACAAAACTTGAAAAACAAGGTGAAGGTCTAAACCTTACCCGCGAAACCCTTAACGGTATTGCGTGCCACACAAAAGGCGCAGATGCCGACACGCTTGAGGGTAGAATTGTACGTTGGTGCGACCAAATCGCATACATTAACCACGATATTGACGACGCCGTGCGCGGTGGCATTATAAAGCCACACGATATACCTAAAAACATTCGCGAACAGTTTGGCGAAACAAAGAGCGAGAGAATTAACAAAATGGTTTGTTCTTTAATTCTAAACAGTCGCGACAATATCATAATGGCGAATGACGACCACTCCCTATTTGACGAACTGCATAAATTTTTATATGACCGCGTTTACCTTAACTATTCTGCAAAAGCTGAGGAGTCAAAGGTTGACGGAATTATTAGTGGCATTTATTCTTACCTTACTAAAAACCCACAATTTATGCCAAAACAATACACAAAAGTTGTGGCTAGCGAAGGTATTGAGCGTGCCGTTACAGACTATATCGCAGGTATGACAGATACCTTTGCAACTAGATTTTACAAAGATATTTATATACCAAAATCTTGGAATATCTAAACCGCAACATTTGTTGCAAATAAATTACACCGTGTAATTCATTTGTGGCTGTGTTGTGCCTCGCAAAATGCGAGGTTGTTTTTGCCGACACATTTTTGTGTATGGCAAAGTTAGAAATTTGCAGTAAGGCTTTGTGCCTTACAAAAATAAAAACAACGCCAGACCAAAAATTTGGCGTGCGAAACCGCAACATTTGTTGCAAATTAATTACATTAAAAGAAAGGAGAAAGATATATGCCATCGGTACCGGACGAATTTTTGGCGGAAGTAAATAGCAGAACAGATATTGGCGACCTTATTTCGAACTATGTTCAACTAAAGTCCCGCGGCAACCGTATGGTTGGTCTATGCCCCTTTCATAACGAGAAAACGGGTTCGTTTACAGTTTTTAATGATACAAATTCTTACTACTGCTTCGGTTGTGGAGCAGGCGGAGGTCCCGTTACCTTTGTTAGACAGATAGAAAATCTAGACTTTTTTGAGGCAGTAAAACTCCTTGCAGACCGCGCAGGATTACAAATGCCAAGCGAGGGTTACGACGACAGTTTTGCGAAACTAAAACGCAGACTTTACGAAATTAACCGCGAAACCGCACGCTTTTTTCACAACTATTTAATGAGCGAGGGCGGCAAACCCGTGCTTAACTACTTTTTATCGCGCGGGCTATCACAGGCTACTATTAAAAAGTTTGGTCTTGGTGCTTCACCTAACGAGTGGGATGCGCTAATCCGTTACTTGAGAAGCAAAGGTTTCCGCGAAGACGAAATGCTTACCGCAAACGTTGTAATGCGCGGACAAAAGGGCGGTTTTTACGATAGATTCAGGAACCGCGCTATGTTCCCTATCATCGACCTTCGCGGTAACGTTATAGCATTTGGTGGCAGAGCACTACCTGGCGAAGATAAAAAAGGCGCAAAATACATAAACACAAGCGACACGCCTATTTTCAAAAAAAGCCAAAATCTATACGCGCTTAACGTTGCTAAAAACAACTGTCAAAAGCGTATAATTTTAGCAGAAGGTTATATGGATGTTATTGCTCTCCATCAAGCAGGGATTACCAATGCCGTAGCGGCACTTGGCACTGCATTTACCGACGAGCACGCATCTTTACTGTCGCGTTACACTTCGGAAATAGTACTAACCCTTGACTCTGATGCCGCAGGCAAACAGGCAACCGAAAGGGCGATAAAAATACTCTCAAAAACAGGTATGCCCGTAAGGGTTTTAACAATTCCTGATGGCAAAGACCCCGACGAGTTTATTAAAAAACACGGCAAAAATGCCGCAAATGCTTTTAGAGATTTGCTTGAAGGCTCTATGAATAGCATTGAATACAAAATCATAGACGCGGCGGCAGGGCTTGACACCAGCACGGACTCGGGCAGGCTTGAATATCTTAAAAGGTGCGCAACACTTCTTGGCGAACTTAATGATACAATAGCCGTTGATCTATATGCCGGCAGACTTTCGGAAAAATTTAAGATTTCAAAGTCGGCAATTCTTTCACAGGTTAAGCAACGCGCCAAGCAAATAAACAGGCGCGAGGGGCAGAAAAAACTTAACGAAATTATTAAGCCGAAAATTGACACACACGACGTTAATCCCGAAAGGCAAAAAAATCTTCGTGCTGCTACTGCAGAAGAAAAAATAATTTCTATACTAATGTATAGCCCCGACCTACTACCTAAGGTTGAAGCAAAAATAACTCCTCAAAACTTTATTACAAGTTTCAACCGCAGGGTTTACGAAAGACTTTTAGAGGTAATTCACGGCGAGCAGATTTTTAATGTATCCTTGCTCTCTAGTGATTTTACTCCTGCCGAATGTGGCAGGGTTGCAGAGTATCAAAACAGTATTGTAAAAGCGGCAAATGCCGAACTTGAGCTTCGCGATTGCATAAATGTTTTGTTGCAGGAAAATATAAATCAAAGTACGGCAAAAAATGACGATTCCGCAGATGAGTGGGCGCGGAAAATCAAAGAAATTGCCAATAATAAAAAGTGAGGTTAATGAATATGGAAAAGAAAAAAACTGAAACTTTTGATAGCCGTTTGGACGATATCAAAGAACCAACCGCAAAGGATTTAGACGACGAAGAACTTGAACTTATGTCGGAAGACCTTGATGCGCTTGGAGAGGAAGCCCCCCTTCTTGACATCGATTTTGAGGACGGCAACGAAGAAGCAAGAAAAATTGAAGAACTTGAAACCGAAAGCGCAGACGCTTCGGGCGACAATATCTCACTTGACGACCCCGTTAAAGTTTACCTGAAAGAAATTGGTAGAGTTCCACTTCTTTCAAGCGACGAAGAGGTTGAATTGGCAGTTCTTATCAGCGACGGTAACGAGTATGCTAAAAAACGCTTAACCGAGGCTAACCTACGTCTTGTTGTTAGTATCGCAAAGCGTTACGTTGGTAGAGGTATGCACTTTTTAGACCTTATCCAAGAGGGTAACGTTGGTCTTATTAAGGCGGTTGAGAAGTTTGACCACTCTAAAGGCTTTAAGTTTTCTACCTACGCTACTTGGTGGATAAGACAGGCTATTACCCGTGCTATTGCCGACCAAGCAAGAACTATTCGTATACCCGTTCATATGGTTGAAACCATCAACAGACTTAAAAAGGTTCAAAGCCAACTTTTACACGAAAGTGGCAAGGAGCCAACCGAAGAAATGATTGCTCAAAAAATGGAACTTTCGGTTGAGCGTGTTCGCGAAATTATGCGCGTAGCACAAGAACCCGTTTCTATGGAAACACCTATCGGTCCTGAGGAAGATAGCAGACTTATGGACTTTATTCGCGACGAGGATGCACTAGCACCCGACGATGCCGCGCTAAAATCAATCACTAACGAGGATATTGATGTCGTTCTTAAAACCCTCTTACCCCGAGAAGAGCAGGTTATTCGTTTACGCTTTGGTCTTCAAGACGGCCGTTGCCACACACTAGAAGAAGTAGGCTCGAAATTTGAGGTTACAAGAGAACGTATCAGACAGATTGAGGCAAAGGCTTTAAGAAAACTTCGCCATCCCGTACGTAGTAATAAATTCAAGGATAGGTAATCTTAATGCTACTTAATTTAGAAACCGATTATGCAATAAGAATTGTGCAATGCCTTGCAAAAGAGGACAAGTTAGATGCTAAATCTATTGCCGCAAAAACCGGTGTTACTCCAAAATTTACCCTTAAAATTTTGCACGGGCTTGTATCTGCCGGCATTGTAAAATCCTTTAAGGGTGCCGCAGGCGGTTATGCGCTAGCAAAAGAACCCCAGGACATTACTCTTTTAGAGGTTGTAGAGCAGGTTTACGGCACTTTAGAGGTTAGCCGTTGTGATGGCGAGGGTTGCACACATCCCGACGGAATTTGCAGTTTTCGTGGCGTTTTTAACGACGTTAGCGAATATATGCGCAAAAAATTCGCGCAGGTTACTTTTAAGTAATATTTTAAGTCCATTATAAATATTATTTAATAGGTTGTCCAAAGGAGATAAAAATGAAATACACTTATAAAACCAGTGGCACTTGCTCGAGAAGTATTGAGTTTGAGATAATAGACGGCAAGGTGCAAGACGTAACCTTTATGGGTGGTTGTAACGGAAACCTTAAAGGTATCGCAAACCTTGTAAAAGGTTTGGAAATTGACGAGGTTATTAAAAGGTTAGAGGGTATTACCTGTGGTTTCAAATCCACCTCATGCCCCGACCAATTAGCCTGCGCTTTGAAAAAATACAAGCAAGAACTTTAATTTAGTATAAATATTTTTATATCGAGGTGATACCTATGCTAGAGGATAGAGATATTAAAATTGCCAGCGACAAGCCCTCTGCCGATATTAAGCGTCGCAAACTAGAAGCCGACGCGGCACACAACAGAGCATCTACCGCTATGGGCAACGAACTTGGACGAGCAGTTGCCGAAAAGTTTATTGAGGCTATTAAAAACCAAACTCTCGGTGGCGAAACCGATAATGCAGAACTACTGCTTCAAAGGCAAATTTTACTCTCTTTTGCCGCGATTTCGGGATTTGAGCAATTCTGTAAGGATAACGATTATCTTTCTGCCGCTAAGCGCTCTTTTTTAGAACACCTTAAAAACAACAACCCCGAACTTTACGCGGGCGCAACCGACAATGGCGCGCTTTCGTTCTACTACCTAGCGTTCAGGCGCGGTAGCGAGGTCGAGCGTCGCATAGGTCAAACCTTTGCTATGCTTTGTTCGCACGATGGCGACCCCGTTTATCACGAACTTGGCGAGGCGCTTTACTGTTGGTTTACCTCGGTTATCAAAAAAACAGAGAAATCTATTTCCAATACATAGAAATAACCCCCTACAAAAGCAGGGGGTTATTTTTTTGCTATTAGAGGATGCTTTTTATAACCTCAACAACCTCGTCTACGTATTGTTCACAAAGGGCTTCGCTTTCGGCTTCAACCATAACACGAATTACAGGTTCTGTACCGCTTTCACGCAAAAGAATTCTGCCACTAGTACCTAGTGTTTCTTCTACCTTTTTAATGGCTTCCTTTACCGCTTCATTTTCGCGGACCGCCGCTTTATCCGTAACCCTTACGTTTTTAAGCACCTGTGGATACATCTTTACAGGCTCTGCTAATTTACTTAGGGTTAGTTTATATTTAAGGCAGGCATCTGTAAGTTTAATTGCGGTTAAAATACCATCGCCCGTTGTGGCGTATTTACTTAATATAATATGACCCGACTGTTCGCCACCAACGTTATATCCGTTTTCTACCATATTTTCGTAAACAAATCTATCGCCAACGGTGGTTTGGGTATAATTTATACCCTCGGCGGTAAGCGCCTTATAAAGACCCATATTTGACATTATGGTTGTAACAACGGTATTGCCGTTTAGCGCACCCTTATCCTTTAAATATTTACCGAAAATATAAAGTATATGGTCGCCGTTTATAAGGTTGCCGTTTTCGTCAACCGCCAAGCATCTATCAGCATCGCCATCGAAAGCGAAACCCATATCAAGACCATTTTCTTTAACGTATTTCTGCAAACCTTCAATGTGGGTAGAGCCTGCATCCATATTTATATTTGTGCCGCTCGGGGCAGCATTTATAACGTAGGTGCTGGCACCCAATGTTTCAAAAACGTTTTTAGCAATCATCCAAGCGCTACCGTTTGCACAGTCAAGACCGATTTTAAGACCTCTGAAAGAGTTGGCAGATAGTGAAATCAGCGAACCGATATAACGATTTCTACCCGACGAATAATCAATACTCTTACCGATTTTATCGCCTGTGGCATACGGAATATCTCCGTCTAGGCCAAGACCTTTTAGGTCGCCGTCTAAATACTGCTCTATTTTAGCGGTGGTTTTATCATCGAACTTTTCACCGTACCTATTTACAATTTTTATGCCGTTATCGTAAAAAGGATTGTGGCTTGCAGAAATCATAATACCGCAATCAAACTCGTCCTGACGCGTAATGTATGAAACGCTAGGCGTAGTTGTAACGTGCAACATATATGCATCTGCACCCGAGGCGGTAAGACCTGCGATAATAGCATACTCGAACATATAACTCGAAAGTCTTGTATCCTTACCGATAACTACCCTTACCTTATACTCGCCACTGTTGTTGCTATAATACCAACCTAAAAATCTGCCTATTTTATAAGCATGCTCTGACGTAAGGTTGACACCGGCTTCGCCACGAAAACCGTCGGTACCGAAATATTTACCCATTTATCTCTTCCTCCAAAAGCAATACTAGACTATTATATTAATACACAGCACCAGAAAATTACCACACAAGACGCTATGCAAATATATTGTTTTTTCTTTAAATATTTTAACACAACCTTGCGGTTTCGTCAACAATACAAAAAACAAAAGCGGTAGAAACTACCGCTTTTTATCTTTATAACACATAATTTAAGAACTGCTGTGTTCTAGGTGATTTTGGATTTGAGAACAACTCCTCAGGGGTGCCTTCTTCCTCAATTACACCCTCGCTCATAAACAGAACTCTATCTGCAACCTCACGCGCAAATCCCATTTCGTGTGTAACCACAACCATAGTCATACCGCTTTTGGCAAGTTCTTTCATAACGTCCAAAACCTCGCCAACCATTTCAGGGTCCAAAGCGCTTGTAGGCTCGTCAAAAAGCATTACCTCGGGGTTCATAGCAAGTGCGCGAACTATTGCAACACGCTGTTTTTGACCACCCGAAAGTTGTGACGGATATGCCTCTGCCCTATCCTCAAGACCAACCGTTTTTAAAAGTTCTATCGCTCTTTCCTCTGCCTCGGCTTTAGATTTTTTTAGAAGTTTTATTGGCGCGAGTGTCAGGTTGCCCATTATTGTTTTGTGCGGGAACAGATTAAACTGTTGGAACACCATTCCCATTTTCATACGATGAGTATTAACGTCAACCGATTTATCGGTTAAGTCGGTACCCTCGAAAATAATCTTACCACCGCTTGGATTCTCCAAAAGGTTCAGGCAACGCAAGAAGGTTGACTTACCGCAACCCGATGGACCGATAACTACAACCACTTCGCCACGCTTGATTTCGGTTGTAATACCCTTTAAAACCTTAACGTCACCAAAGTTTTTAACAAGGCTTTCGGTTTTAATAATTGCATCAGTGCTCACTCTTACGCAACCTCCTCTCTAATATACCAAGTAGTTTTGTAAGCGCAATAACCATTACAAGATAGATTAGCGCAAGGCTTATATAAGGTACGTATGCCTGATATGTAATACTTACTATGTTCTGCGCCTGTTTTGTTAGGTCGCGCAAAGCGATTACCGACACTAGCGAGGTATCCTTTAAAAGCGTAATCATTTCGTTACCAAGGGCCGGTAAAATGTTTTTAAAGGCCTGTGGAATAACAATCTCCCACATAGTTTGCACGTAATTGAAACCAAGGCTTCTGCCTGCCTCCATTTGACCTGCATCAATAGACATTATACCGCCTCTGAAAATTTCGGCAACGTAGGCACCCGAGTTAATACCCAAAGTTACGATACCGCAAACAATCATACCGTTATCGGTTTTTGGCACCATAACAACAAATCCCATAATAAGCAGTTGCACCATCATAGGTGTACCGCGAATTACGGTTAGATACAATTCGCAAAATGCATTTACAGCGCGCAAAATAAAATTAGGCTTTTTGTTTTTTGCAACGTTTTCGTAAGAAGTACGAATAACACCTACAATAAGACCGATAATAACACCTAAAATAAGTGCGCCTATTGTAACGATAAAGGTTATTTTAAGACCATTGGTAAAGAAGGTCCAACGGTTTTGATATATAAAGGTTTGATATAGCTGGAAGAAAAAGGTCTGCAACCAAGAAGGCACGGATGCGAGCCACTCGGGAGCAGTCTCTAACCAACCATCAAAAGTAAGTAAGTTCATTTAATAATTTCCCTTTCAAAAGCACAAAATTAGGGGCGGCGAAAGCCGCCCCTAATAACTTAAACTTTAATTATTCGGCTTTGATGTACTTGCCGATAATTTTAGCGATAGTGCCGTCTTCTGTAAGCTCTTTCATAGCCTTGTTAACAGCCTCTTTAAGTTCAGGGTTGCTCTTAGAAATAGCAGCTGCATAATCTTCAACTGCATATTCAGTGTCAAGAATCTTTAAGCCTTTGTTAGCAGCAACGAATGCCTTTGCAGGCTCGTTATCGATAACAACACAGTCGATTTGTTTGTTAGCAAGTGCTGCAACAGCCAAAGCGCCGTTTTGGTACTGCTTAACGTTCTCCTGACCGAACTCATCTGTGCAATAGATGTCGCCTGTGGTACCGGTCTGAACACCAATTTTAGCCTTTGCTAAACCATCGATATCCTTAATTTTGCTATCTTCAGGAACGATAACAACCTGAACGCCTTGTGCGTAAGTCTGAGAGAAATCAACAGCCTCTTTACGCTCGTCAGTAACAGTTAAGCCTGCGAAAACGATATCAATAGAATTGCTTTGAACTGCGGTTAGAAGTGAATCGAATTCCATATCTTTAATAACGAGTTCAAGACCTAATTTGTCTGCAACTGCTTTTGCAATTTCAGCGTCGATACCAATGATATTGCCATCGTCGTCGGTATACTCATAAGGTGGGAAGGTAGCGTTTGTACCCATTGTTAGTTTGCCCTCTACGATAGTGTTACCTTTCTTTGCGCCGCAACCTGCGAAGCAAGCTACTACCATAGCGAGTGCCATAATAAGTGCTAATAGTTTTTTCATAATAATTTCCTCCTAATGTTTTGACGGTGTATAAATATGTAACCCGCCTTTAATTTGCTAAATATATTTTGCCACTTATTATGCATAAAGTCAATACCTTTTTGCAATATTTGTATGTTTATACAAAGAAACCCGCTAAAAAGCGGGCTGTTTTGGGCTATTTTTGTTATAATTATACATAATATACATTTATTTATGCATATTATTGCGTTTTATGCATATTATTCGTTATATTCTGCATTTTTATACATTATGCGGAATGTATAAATGTTTTTCCATATCCACACTGCCGTCTTTTAAAAAGGTTACTCCTTCTTCCTCTAAAAGACGGCGTTGCTCATTTCCGCCGCCAAAGACGAAAGCCTCTGCTACTTTACCCTCTCTGTTCACTACCCTGTGGCACGGAATAATACTGGGCGCAGGATTATTATGCAAAGCATAGCCAACCACCCTTGCCCATCTTGGATTGCCCGCCATAGCCGCTACCTGACCATAGGTTGCAACCTTGCCTTTTGGTATTTCGCATACGACTTTATATATTCTTTCAAAAACCGACATTTAATCTCCTTGATACAAATATTGGGGGCACCAAGCCCCCAATTAGTTTTTACAAAAATTTATTTTTTATTTCGAGATTTTACTGTATCCCAATAAGCCTTATATCCCTGTTCGGTTTTATTATCGCCGAACTGATAATAATTTACACCCTGCATAGTTTCGGGCAGGTAGTTCTGCTTTGCCCAGTGGTCAGGATAATCGTGAGGATATATGTAAAACTGACCCGGAGTTGCGTTATCCACCCCGTCAAAATGTTTATTTTGCAAATTCCTTGGAACAGGACCCGTTTTGCCCTGCTCTACATCTCGCATAGCGGCATTTATAGCATCGTGCGCCGAATTGGATTTTGGACTAATCGCAACAAGCACCACCGCATCTGCTAGTGGTAATCTTGCTTCGGGAAGTCCTACCGCGTTTGCCATATCCACAGCCGCTTTAACTATAGGTAAAATTTGCGGATTTGCAAGTCCAACATCCTCGGCAGCACAAACCATAAGCCTTCTGCAAGCAGATGGCAAATCGCCCGCCGCTAGAAGCCTTGCTAAATAGTGCAGTGCGGCATCGGGGTCTGAACCACGCATAGATTTTTGGTAAGCAGACACTATATCGTAATGCTCGTCGCCCTCTCTATCATACCTCATAGCGCTACGACCGAGAAGTTCGCGAACCAAATCTTCCTCTATTTTTACCTGCTTTGCGGTTTGTTTTGAAGAAAGAACAGAAAGTTCTACCGCATTGATAGACTTCCTTACGTCACCACCGCAACCGAATGCAATCATATTTGCAATCTCGTCGGACATAACCACCTTTTTCGAAAGTTCGCTACCCAAAAGGTCTGCCGCCCTTTTAATTGCGGGGACTACGTCCTCTGGTGTTACCTGTTTAAACTCGAAAACCGATGAACGACTTAAAATTGCATTATAAATGTAAAAATATGGGTTCTCGGTGGTGGAGGCTATTAAGGTTATCTGTCCCGACTCAATATACTCTAAAAGAATTTGTTGCTGTTTTTTATTAAAATACTGTATCTCATCTAAATATAAAAGGATGCCGTTTATGCCTGCAACTGTGCCGATTTCTGCCACAACGTCTTTAATATCCGAGGTAGATGCGGTTGTAGCGTTAAGTTTATGTAAACGCATACCGCTACGCTCTGCAATAATACGCGCAACTGTAGTTTTGCCCACACCCGAGGGTCCGTAGAAAATCATATTCGGAATATGACCCGACTCTATAATGCCCCTAAGCACTTTACCCTCGCCTAAAAGGTGCTTTTGACCTACAACCTCGTCTAAACTTTTTGGACGAATTCTATCCGCTAACGGTGCCGACATTTTTACACATCCTTTCCAAAATAAAAGAATTACCTATATTATACACCACAAGTAATAATTTGTCCACCTACATTATATTTATTTATATAGACACTTTTTCTGGGGGATTATTATTGAAATACAAGGCTTTTATTAAAAACGCCGCCATACTTACCGTTACATCCTTGATTTTGCGAACCGTGGGGATGTTTTTCAGAGTTTGGATGACTAGAACCATAGGTGCCGAGGGTATGGGGCTTTACGGACTTATTGTGTCGGTTTACGTTCTTGGCAGTACCTTTGCAACAACAGGAATTTGCACCGCGGTAACACGGCTTGTTTCGGAACTGCCTACGGGTAGCGCACAAATATCCAAGGTTATGAAAAGAGCCACGGCACTTACCCTTATAATTGCCACCGTTAGCGCCGCTTTGATTTACTTTTTAGCAGAGCCGATTTGTAGGCATCTTTTATTTGATATGCGCGCGGTAAAGGCGATTAAAATACTAGTTTTAGCGCTACCTTTTATGGGGCTTTCTTCTATAATGCGCGGGTATTTTATTGGCATTCGCAAAACGTCATTCCCCAGCATTAGCCAACTTTTAGAGCAACTTGTACGTATGGCTTTTATCGTATGGCTTGTTACCCTAACTGCACACAAAGGATTAGCCTACACCTCGGCCGCTATTCTTTTGGGCGACGCGGTAGGTGAAGGGGCAGGGTGCGGACTTTTATATGTTTTTTACAAAAATGAGCGTAAGAAAACGCCCAAAGGAAAGGCTAAAAATTTACCCGTTACACACAAACTGCTTAATATTGCAGTGCCGATAACCGCCGGCAGATACATACACACACTTTTAAGAACTGTGGAAAACTTAATTATTCCCTTGCGCTTAAGCGTGTTTTCTAATGACAAAACGAAATCTTTAGAGCAGTTTGGAATGATAAAGGGAATGGCGATACCGCTACTGTTCTTCCCTGCCTCTTTTTTAACCGCCTTTTCTACCCTTATGATACCCGAAATTAGCGAAGCGATGGCGGCTGGCAGATTTTCTACCGTAAGGCGCGTTACCGACAAATCTATATCCATTACCGCGCAAGCCGCTACCCTTATTGGTGGTATATTCTTTGTTTGCGGCGGCGATATAGCATCACTTTTATATAACTCTACTGATACAGGTATACTTATTCGCTCGCTAGCGCCACTTGTGCCTTTTATGTATTTGGAAAGCGTGTGCGACGGAATTTTAAAGGGGCTTGACCAACAAAAGCACTCCTTTTACTACGGAATTATAGACTCAGGCTCCAGAATAATTCTTATTTGGTTCATCGTGGCGGCAAGAGGTATGCAGGGTTTCCTTTTAATTATGATTTACAGCAACCTTTTAACTTCTCTGCTTAACCTTCGCAGACTTTTAAAGGTTACAAAAACCCGCACTAAAACTTTGAGGTGGATTATTTTTCCCTCGGTGTTTATACTGCTATCCTGTGCCCTTGGACTACTTGCGACACAGGCGGTTGACGGCGCTTTTTTACGAATAGCCGTCGGCGGTGGTATTACCGCAACTGTTTATCTGATGTTAATGTATTTTACAGGCCAATTAAACTATTAAAAGAAAGGTGATTTTATGATTATTTATGAGGTTATGAGCGGCGACAGTTTATTTAAAATTGCAAGCAGGTTTGGTGTTAGTTTAAGCGAACTACAACGAGTAAACGGGCTCGAGGGACGCGATAGTTTACCCATTGGCACCGCGCTTGTTATACCCACCGAAAACACTTCCACAGTGGTTCGCCGTGGGGATAGTCTTTTTTCTATCGCCACCGAATACGGCTTAACAGTCCCCGAACTTTTGCAGTATAATCCAAGACTAAAACCGCCCTACACCATCTACCCCGGCAACACCATTATTCTGCCAAAGGGCTCGAAACTTGGCACAATTGCGGTAAACGGATACTGCTACCCGAACATTAGTGATGAAACCTTGGAAAAAACTTTACCCTACCTTACCTATATCTCAATTTTTAGTTATGATATTCGACCCGACGGAAGCCTGAAGGGGCTCAAAAACGATGACCGCATTATTGCCGCCGCACGTGCCGCTAACGTTGCACCTTTAATGACGGTTACCAACCTTAATGCCGACCAAAGTTTTGACTCGGATTTAAGTTTAAAGTTTTTGCGAAATGACGTGGCGCAGAGAAACTTTATAGAGGGTATTCCCGACTACCTAAAGCAAAAAGGCTATATGGGTATTAACCTTGACTTTGAGTACGTGTATGCCGAAAACCGAGAGGATTACAACGTATTTATGCGCGCTTTAGGAGAAAGACTTCGTGCAGAAGGGTTAATTCTTACCACCGCGCTAGCGCCAAAAAGCTCCGACAACCAACAAGGCATTTTGTTTGAGGGGCACGATTATAAAGCATTGGGCGAGGCGTGCGATTGGATTCTTTTAATGACGTATGATTGGGGTTACGTTGCAGGTCCGCCACAAGCGGTTTCGCCAATAAACGAGATTGAAAAGGTGCTTCGCTACGCTACTAAAATAATCCCTTCGCAAAAACTTATGATGGGATTCCCAAACTATGCTTACGATTGGACTTTGCCCTACACCCCAGGTACCAGAGCAAAATATTTAACCCACTCGGGCGCGCTGGCACTCGCCGCCGAAACGGGTAGCAGAATCAGGTTTGATACCACCTCTGCAACGCCGTATTTTTCTTACAAAGATGGGAGCGGTAACGAGCACGTTGTATGGTTTGACGATGCAAGAAGCATCGAGGCAAAACTAAAACTTATTAACGAATACGACCTTCTAGGCCTTGGCATTTGGACGATAAACCGCTTTTATCCACCCCTTTATGCCGTGCTTTCATCTATGTACGATATACAAAAGTTATTGTAAAAACTACACCAACTTTCAATAAAATGCAGAAATTGTTAAAAAAATTTGCATTTTGCCGAGTTAGATACTATAATATATTTGTTATAGTATTCTAATTGGAAGGCTTGGCTTATGTACAGGATAGTAAACAAAAAAGAACTTAATCCAACCGTTGTTATGATGGATATTGAAGCCCCTTTTGTTGCCGCAAAGGCAAAGGCGGGTCAGTTTATCATTCTGCGCGTTGATGAGGATGGCGAGCGCATACCCCTTACCGTTGCAGGTTATGACAGAGCACTCGGCACAGTAAAAATAATTTTTCAGATAGTTGGCGCTACCACCCTTTCGCTATCTAAAAAAGCGGAGGGCGAGTTTATCTCCGACTTTGTAGGTCCTCTTGGCAAACCCACAAAACTTGACGGGCTTAAAAAGGTGTGCATCGTTGGTGGCGGTGTAGGTTGCGCTATTGCGTTGCCTATTGCAAAAGCCTTGCACGAAATGGGCGCAGAGGTTCATTCTATAATCGGCTTTAGAACTAAGGATTTAGTTATTTTAGAGGATGAATTTAGAGCATATTCCAGCACTCTTACCATTATGACCGATGACGGAAGTTACGGAGAGCAAGGTGTAGTTACCAAACCTTTAGAAGAAGCGATTTTAGGCGGTGCAGAATTTGACGAAGTTATTACCATTGGCCCGCTTATTATGATGAAATTCGTAGTTGCAACCACAAAGCCACACGGCGTTAAAACCACCGTTTCTATGAACCCAATTATGATTGACGGAACAGGTATGTGCGGCGGTTGCAGACTAACCGTTGGCGGCGAAACCAAGTTCGCTTGTGTTGACGGACCTGATTTTGACGGATTTTTAGTAGATTTTGACGAGGCTATGAGCAGAAGTAATATGTACAGCGATTTTGAGCGCCACGCATACACCGACGCTTGTAACTTATTTAAGGGGGCGGAATAATGGCTAATATGCAACTTGAAAAACATCCTATGCCTACAAGAGACCCCAAAGAGCGCGCAAAAAATTTTTATGAAGTTGCACTAGGTTACAGTGAGGAAACTGCAATAGTAGAGGCTATGCGTTGCCTAAACTGTAAAAATATGCCTTGTGTTAGCGGTTGCCCCGTTAAAATTCGCATCCCACAGTTTATAGAAAAAATTCAACAAGGCGAATTTTTAGAAGCCTACAAAATAATTTCCGAGTCTTCATCCTTGCCCGCCGTTTGCGGTAGAGTTTGCCCACAAGAAACACAGTGCGAGCAAAAGTGTGTTCGTGGCATTAAGGGTGAAAGCGTTGGCATTGGCAGACTTGAGCGATTTGTTGCCGACTGGTACAACGAATATTGCAAAGAGCCAATGGAAAAACCGCAATCTAACGGTATTAAAATTGCGGTTGTTGGCTCGGGTCCTTCGGGTCTCACATGCGCCGGCGACCTTGCTAAAAAAGGTTACGAGGTAACTGTTTTTGAGGCACTGCATCTTGCAGGTGGCGTGCTTGTGTACGGCATACCTGAATTTAGACTTCCAAAAGCCATTGTGCAAAAAGAGGTTGACACCTTAAAAAGCATTGGCGTGAAAATAGAAACCAATATGGTTATAGGCAAAACCCTTACTGTTGATGAACTATTCGAAATGGGCTTTAAGGCTGTGTTCATAGGCAGTGGCGCAGGTCTACCTCGCTTTATGGGTATAGAGGGCGAAAGCCTAAAGGGTGTTTACTCGGCTAACGAATTTTTAACAAGAAACAACCTTATGAAAGCCTACAAAGACGGTTGCACCACACCTATTTTAAAGGCTAAAAATGTTGCAGTTGTTGGCGGTGGCAACGTTGCTATGGACGCGGCTCGTACCGCTTTGCGCCTTGGTGCCGAAAATGTTTACATAGTTTACCGCCGCAGTTTAGAGGAACTACCCGCCCGTAAAGAAGAGGTTGAGCACGCTATGGAGGAGGGCATAGAATTTAAACTTCTTTGCAATCCTAAAAAGATATTGGGACACGAAACCGATGACAAGCGTGACCCTAAAAACGGCACAGTAAAGGCTATAGAGTGTATAGAAATGACTCTTGGCGAGCCTGACGCTTCAGGCAGGCGCAGACCTATAGAAAAGGAAGGTTCGGAGTTCACTTTGGATGTTGACTGTGTAATTATGTCGATAGGCACAAGCCCAAATCCGCTTATTAAAGACACCACCGAGGGCCTAGAGGTCAACTCACGAGGTGGCATAATAGTTTGCGAAGAAACGGGTGCTACCTCTAAAGAGGGTGTGTATGCAGGTGGCGATGCCGTAACGGGCGCCGCAACCGTAATACTTGCTATGGGCGCAGGTAAAACTGCCGCCGAGGCTATTGATAATAGACTTTCTAAATAACTAACATTATTCATAACAAAAAAACGTCCAACCATATGGTTGAACGTTTTTTAATCCTTATTACATTTACCGCCGCACTCTTTAGCGTAGGGGCAACCTATACATTTTGCACCTTTTTTCTTTTGGCGGTATAAATAATAAATTACGCTTGCGGCAATAGCCGCTATTATTAAAATTATTATAACGTTTTTCATTTTGCTCTTTTTAACCTTCTGTTAGTGTTGATTATCAAGGCAAGAACTACAAGCACCATTATAAAGACTGCGACACCGCCAAAAATCGCGGCAGTTACATTAAGTTTTTCGGGTGCGGTTACAAGAGTACCTGCGGTATACACAATGTAGGATATAGCATAGCCGACACCGAGTTGCAAGCCGATACCGCCGAAAAGCCATTTTTTGCTTTTCATTTCTGCATTCATAGCGCCGATAGCCGCAAAGCAGGGCGGAGAAAACAGATTAAACATAAGGTAGGATAGTGCGGCAACCTTTGTGATTGCAATAATGCCCGCAACCTCTACTCCCGCGCCGTCTATAAGTGTTAACTCCTCGGCGTTAATTAGGTTTTCAAGCCCTACAAAGCAAACCGCCAAAGTTCCAACAACATTTTCTTTAGCAATAAATCCGGTAACCACTGCTGCTGCCAACTGCCACGACAAAACGCCAACGATTGGCACTAAAAGGTAGGCTATTGGGGATGCAACCGAAGCAAGTATTGATACATCGGCAGTTTCTGCCTCTGCAAAGTTCCAACTAAACGACTGCATTATATGCACAACCATATTGCAAAGCAAAATAATTGTGGCGGCTTTTACTATATACGCCCATCCCCTACTGCACATCGACTTGAATGCGCCCCAAAGAGAAGGCACTTTATACTCGGGAAGTTCTATAATAAAGAAAGATTTTTTGCGGTAGCCCGTAATCTTGCTAACAAGCAACGCGCCCAAAAACACGATTACGATGCCCATTAGATACATTAAGGTGCTAACCCAACCTGCGCCACCGAAAAACGCGCCCGCAAACAAAGCGATAACGGGGATTTTTGCGCCACACGGCATAAATGGGGCTAGCATTGCGGTTGCCCTACGCTCGCGCTCATTTCTGATAGTTCTGCTTGCCATAACACCGGGCACAGCACAACCAACCGCTATTACAAACGGAATAACCGATTTGCCCGAAAGACCAACCTTTTTGAAGATTGGGTCTAAAACAACCGCCACGCGTGACATATATCCGCAGTCTTCCAATAGTGCAATTAGAAAATACATTACCATAACAAGCGGTAAAAATCCAACAACTGCCACTAGACCGCCAAGAACACCATCAACCAAAATTGCGGTAAGTAACGGGTTTGCATCCAGGAAGAAACCGCCAACGTATTCTTGAAAAGATTCTAAAACCGCGGTTAAACCTTCGGAAATAGGTGCGCCCACCCAAACCTGCGATATTTGGAAAACCAAGTACATTACCACCGCAAAAATGGGTATGCCGAGCCATTTATTTGTAATAAGAGCATCAAACTTATCGCCCGCAGTTCTTTCTAAAGGCGAAATTGACCTCGTTTCAACCTCTTTAACTATTGAGTTTACAAACTCAAAACGCTTTCTGTCGGCAAGTTCTGCCGCCTCTTTTGATAACAATTCCTCTTTAGATTCTTCATAAGGTGGTTTTTGCACCGTTCCCTCGGCGCTAATAACAGCATCCACCAATTCTTTTAGACCTTTTGAGTTTATAGAATTTGTATACACCACTCTGCAACCTAAAAGTTTAGAAAGCGCATCTAAATCTATAACCGTACGCTTTTTATCGTTAATATCGCTTTTATTCAGCGCCACCACGACGGGTATGCCAAGTTCTAGAAGTTGGGTTGTAAAGAAAAGACTGCGATTAAGGTTAGTTGCATCAACTATATTTACAATAACGTCGGGCTTTTCCTTTATTATGTAATCCCTTGTAACGCCTTCTTCGGTAGTAAAAGGAGAAATAGAGTATGCACCAGGCAAATCAACCGCTACAATATTATTGTTATTTGCATAAATTCTTTTTACTCGATGCTCGTTTTTATCAACCGTAACGCCCGCCCAGTTGCCAACGTTTTCGTTACTGCCCGTGAGAGCGTTAAACATAGTGGTTTTACCTGAGTTTGGGTTGCCTGTTAATGCAATTTTCACTTTACTCCCCTCCTTTTCACGAAATAAAATTAAATGTTAATTGCTTTTGCTAATTGGTTATCAATATTATATCTAGCGTTTTTAATCAACACCACGAAACCGCCTTTAAGCCTTGAAACAACGGTAATTGGCTCGCCGCTATAACAACCAAGCGAGAACAAAAACGCCTCAAGTTCCTCATCGCCTGTGTTTATTTCACTTATTATATATTGTTTACCAGGGGTTGCTTCTTTTAATGTCATTTTATCACCGCAGGTCAGTTAGCAACGGCTAACTGCATCGTATTATTTTTAGTTAGCCTCTGCTAACCACTAGTTATTATACCATAAAAACCCGCATTGTCAAGCGTTTTTTGCTAGATTTTTACAAAAGTTGATTTTTACCTTTTTGTGTGCTATAATATTAAAAACAAAACTAAAGAAATGGGGTGTGTCAAGTGCCACTAAAAGAATCGGGCGAGATGTATTTAGAATCAATATACGTTCTTTGCAAATCGCGACCTGAGGTGCGTTCAATAGACGTTGCGGAATATATGAACTATTCAAAACCCAGCGTTAGCCGTGGCGTTGGTCTACTTAAAAAGGCGGGCTATATTGCGGTTGACAAAGACGGATATATCACTTTAACCACCGAGGGCGAAAAGATGGCGCAAAGTATTTTTGAGCGACACACCACCCTTACCAATATTTTAATTACACTCGGAGTTGATGAAGAAACCGCTTCAGAAGACGCTTGCCGAATTGAGCATGTTATAAGCCAAAAAACATTTGACGTACTCAAAAACCTGTTAAAAGATTAAATCATAAAAAAGCCGCGTTTAAAACGCGGCTTTTCTTTTTATTCTTCGCTGAAGCTGTCTTTGCCTACTGAGCAAAGCGGGCACTCGAAATCTTCGGGAACGTCCTCCCATTTAGTGCCTGGGGCGATGCCGCCCTCCTCGTAACCCTCGGCCTCGTCATAAACCCAGCCGCATACGTCACAAACATATTTCATAACGTTTCACCTCCCACAGTGAAATTATTTTATTTCTTCAAAATCTGCCGCCCCGTGTTTGCACAGTGGACAGATAAAATCTTCGGGCAGAGTGTCGCCCTCGTAAACGTAACCGCAAATTTTACATACAAAACCTTTTTTGCCATCGGTTTCGGGCTTTGGCTTTACGTTGCTTTGATAGTATGTGTAGGTCATGGTCTCTTTATCCGAAATAACACGTGCCTCACTTACCGAGCAGATGAACATACCGTGGGTATCAAGGTCTACGTACTGCTCTACTTTTAGCGACATAAACGAGTTTATATATCTCTCTAAAAACGCCAAGCCGTTATCCGAACGATGCACCGCGATACCTTCAAATTTATCTACATTTCTGCCACTTACAAAACCAAAACGCTCGAACACTTCAAACGGCGCGTCTACTGTCAGGCAGTTTATATTCATTTTACCTGTTTTTAAAATTACGTGGTGGGAATAGTTTTCCTTGTTTATGGTAACCGCAATTCTATTAGGTGTGTTTGTTACCTGTGTTACTGTGTTAACGATTAGTCCGTTATCCTTTTTGCCATCGTTAGAGGTAATAACATAAAGACCATAGCCAATGTTGAAAAGCGCATTAAAATCGTTTTTATTAACGTCTTTTCCGCTAATGGCGAGGTACTCACGGCTAAGTTCAGCCCCAAGGGCATCTAACTGCTCGCTACTTTGCTCATTAAGTGCCGACATAATGGTTACTGTTGGCTCTAAAATGGTTAGATTTTTGCATCCCTCTAACATACCCTTCATAACCTTTGCGGCAAGGGGCGCCCAACTGCCGTTTTCTATAAATCCGACCGTTCTATTCTTAAATCCACGCTCTGTTAAATGGTTAATAAACTCGCGCATAAAGGGGAAAATTTCTGCATTATAGGTGGTGGTTGCAAGCACTAGTTTGCTATACCTGAATGCATCCTCAACCGCCTCTGCCATATCGCATCGTGCAAGGTCGTTTACTACTACTTTAGGGCAACCGTTTTCTTTTAAGGTTTCGGCTAATTTCATAACTGCCTTTTTGGTGTTGCCGTAAACCGAGGTATAAGCAATCATTACGCCCTCTTCCTCGGGTTGATAACTAGACCAGGTGTTGTATCTATCAATATAATGGGCAAGATTTTCTTTAAGTACAGGGCCGTGCAACGGGCAGATGATTTCTATCTCCAATGCGGCGGCTTTTTTAAGTAAGCTTTGCACCTGTGCGCCGTATTTACCAACTATACCTATATAATAGCGTCTTGCTTCACAGTCCCAATCTTCATCAACGTCCAAAGCGCCGAATTTACCAAACCCGTCGGCAGAAAAAAGAACCTTATCATAACTATCATAAGTAACAATAACCTCGGGCCAATGCACCATAGGTGCGGTAGCAAAGGTTAAGGTGTGGTTTCCTAAATTTAGAGTATCACCCTCGCCCACTATAATTTGGTTATCCTTAAAATCCGTGCCGAAGAAGTTTTGCATCATAGAAAAAGCCTTTGCCGATGCCACGATTTTTGCCTCGGGATATGTTTTATTAAAATTAAATATGTTAGCCGAATGGTCAGGCTCCATATGTTGCACGATTAAATAATCGGGTTTTCTGTCGCCCAAAGCGTGCGAAATATTATCAAGCCATTCGTGAGTAAAATTTACGTCAACGGTATCCATAATTGCAATTTTCTCATCAATAATTGCATAGGAATTGTATGCCATACCATTCGGCACGTCATATTGACCTTCGAATAAATCAATTTTATGGTCGTTAACGCCAATGTATTTTATGCTTTCGGTTATATACATTTCACTGCCTCCTTTTTATTTATTATAATTTATTTTTTCCACTTTGCCAAGTAGTTTTTTATAGCAAAAAAGTATATTTAATGGTTTATTTTGAAAATTTTGGGATACACTTTCATTATACCCATATTTGAAAAGGAGTAACCAAAATGATTGAAAACGATACCATAAAACTTTTAAGAGAATGCGATGCGGGTGTTAAAATGGGTGTAAAATCCATAGACGACGTTATTGACTACGTTAAATCGCAGTCATTAAAAGAGCATCTAAATGCCTGTAAAGACGAACACGACAAACTAAGCGTGGAAATTGAAAAGGCGCTGCACCGCTTTCACGATGAAGGCAAAAATCCTAACCCAATTGCTACCTCTATGTCGTGGCTAAAAACCAATATGAAACTGATTATGCACGAAAGCGACAGCACCATAGCCGACCTTATGACCGACGGGTGCAATATGGGTGTAAAATCTTTAACCAAATATCTTAACGAGTACGAAGCCGCAGACGAGGACGCAAAAGATATTGCAAAACGCCTTATAAAACTAGAGGAAAATTTAGGACACGATATTCGCAAATATCTATAAATCACTACAAAAAAGCACCGCCGAAGCGGTGCTTTTATTTTGTGTTGCAGCAAAATTATTTGTTTTCTGCCTTATTTCTTTTTGCGGTTACTGTTACCACAAACGCTGCTGCTACCATAAGCGAAATTACTGCAGTAGTAGCGGCACGGCTTTCACCTGTTTCGGGAGAACTTCCTGCAATTATACCGGAGTCGGTGCCATTTAGTTTAGTACCAACAATTGCAACCTTGCCCATCTTTTCAACTTGGAAGGTCATAGCTCCGTCGAATTCTTCACTCCATAATGATGTTACCATACCGGTATCGTCAATATAGAACGCTCTCAAATCGGTGTAGTTATTGTAGATGAACTCTGGTACTGTGTACGCAATATCAGCAAATGCGCCATCAGCCAATTCTACGTTTGTGCCGTTTCTGGAAAGTCTCATATCATAGAATACTGCAACCTGTAAGTCCATTGCAGATGCGTCTTCGGCATATGCTACGTCCAAAACATTATAACAATCGTTATACGATTTTGTTGCTGTAACATCCGTAGCGGTAAATCTTAAGCCGCTTTCGAATATATCATAAACAGGTGTTACAACAAATCTACCGTCAGTGGTATGGATTGAATCGTACCAGGATTCATCCCTGTACTCTTCTTCCTCAGGCACTTCAATGTCCTCTAGTTCGCCAATCTCTGACCAGTATTTATCGTTTATAGTTGTAAGTTTCAAGAGTGCTACTTTAATGTCTTTGCCCTCTTTTATTTCAAAATCGCCACAAACGTAATTATACTTTTTATTCTTCAGTATATCTATACATGAACATACATATCCCAAAGAAGCATCATCAAGCACGTCGGTAGTTTCCGGACAACCTTCAAGAACTATTATTTGTGCAGGGTCTGAAGCATCGCCCACAAACGCCTTGCCGTTTCTCTCGTCCTTTGATACAGGGAAGGATACACGAACTTCTCGACCGCCAAGGTCTTCAACCACATTACCGTAAAGGTCAAGCAAATCTACCTTATAAATGGTTTTGTTGGCTATTTTTAGTTTGTTTATCATCAAGCTATCCATTTGCCTGTTAGTTGCGGTTTCAGGTGTCAAACGAACACCAACAACGT
Source organism: Acutalibacteraceae bacterium (assembly GCA_045587265.1). Taxonomy (GTDB): domain Bacteria; phylum Bacillota; class Clostridia; order Oscillospirales; family Acutalibacteraceae; genus UMGS1532. Next base: position 84,843 of record JAZNBX010000018.1, read on the forward strand.
TCGTAAAGATATCGTTCTCATCAAGTTTTATAAGCGAAACTTCGGCTTTGGTTTTCTTATCAACAAAACTGATAAGTCTTTCATCACTCACGTCGCTTTGCATACCTTTAACCTTTGTTCCGGTAACCTTGATGTCAGCGATTGCAGAGGAAATTTTGTAGGTGCCCAAGTGTGTTTTCATACTTTCTATTTTAGAAAACTCAACAAAGTCAACCTTAACATATCTAGCCATTCTTGGACGCATTACAAATTCTTTTACAGTACCTGAAATCTTTTGAGGTTTAACCGTAAAATCAGGATCTCTGGTTTCGGCTAGTTGTTCTTTGTTTTCAACAATATAGACATTTATCTTTTTAGCCCAATAATCACGGAAACCATAGTTAAACATAAGTTCAATCTTAGATATTGTTTTAAGGTCGCATAAATCGATTGTCAAAGAATAACCAACCTTGCCTACCTCTCCATCTTCAAATGACAAGAAGTCGGCATCAATACCGTTGATTGCATTATCCAAACGGGTTGGATAAATATTTGCATACGGAGTACGATTATCTGTTTTAAGGTCTATTTTTTCAACCGTGAGGTTATCACGAGTAAGCGCTGCGGTTAGATTGCGAGTTTTCATCTTTTGGTTATCTAAACCAATAACATCTATTGTGTTAAGACGAACGCTATCTTTAGTGCCCTCAAACACGAAACGAATATATCTCATTTCCTTAGACTTTTTAAATTCTATTGTAGGATTGATAGTTCCGGTTGAATTAACCTTGTAGTTCCAAATAAGGCTATCTTCATCATAAACACCTTGAAGCAAGGTCGAAGCATAAACCTTCATAGTTTTAAAACCTGTGGTGTTGTTAATCAAGGCAGAAACCATTATAGAATCCACCATAGCGTTGCCACAGAGATTGTAAACCATTTCTAAAGTATTACGTTTGCTACCCTTTGTATCAATAGTGCCGTAGGTATTTAGTTTGGTTTTGTACGTCTTTGTACCATCTGCAGCGATTATAGTTTCACTATCGGTAATATTTCCTAGTTCTTTAGGTGTAAGATTGCTTTCCGAAACTTCGGTACGCTTACTGCCATTTAGGAAACTAATATCGCAAGGCATATTTTCTGCAAGGTTTGCAGGAACTGCCCTTACAACTGCCTCTTCGCCCCAAGCATATAGTAATGACAAACGCATAAATGGATACTCTTCAGCAGTATAAACAGGATTGTTAAGTTTAAATACAAGCCAGTTACCCTGCGGCTCTTGACCTTTCGGGAACTCAATAATTTGACCCGAAGAAGGCGCATAATCCTCAAAGTTGTAATGGAACACCGGCTCGCTAGTAAAAATATCCTCTTTTTCGTCTACAACGTATAATTCATAATCGCTAGCGAAATAGGGTTCGCTTTCGTGATTCTTTATACCTTGGAAAACAAATCCATTAACCTGAGTTAATTCCCACTCGTCGAGTCTTACATAAATTATATACTCGATTCCGTCGGTAATATCGTTAAAGTCTATGTGCGAAGCATCCAAGTCTCCGCCTTCACGACTTAAAACCTCTTTTAGCTTTGATGCATGCGAGTTAGATACTGCTTTACCGCCATCCATTTTAGGTGTAGCATTTTTTGCTTTAATTAAGTTTGGACCATAAACTTCCGGAAGTTTTGAAAGGTCTCCGAACTTTTGGGTAGTTTTAACCATAGAATTATCTACAGTTGGGTCAAAACTTTCATCAACATACTTACCGTAAATTTGGAACTCTTGAAGTCTTACGTGTATATTGTTTTGTCCTTCGTGAACTTTGGTATATTGTCCGTCTCCTACTTCTGCACAGATAGGATTATAAACTTTAATACCAACGTATCTTGCAACATCGGGAACATCATCGGTTTTATCGAAAGCGATAACATTCATTCTTGCGCCTTTACCCTGCTCTTTATATGGCGTATAGTTATCCACAGTAGCATAAGGTTCGCCGTCGAACAAGGTTTTAACGTCGTTGCCGATATATACCTCATAATCGCCTGCTGTCCACATATCTGTGGCAGGGAATGCAAGATTTATAAAACTTAAATCTGCTGCACTCTTTAGGTCGTACCAAATTGTCTGATAACGAACTCTGTTTTTAGTGTAGTCTGTAACCTTTTTAGTGTTTTTATCGTACGATGCAAACCTAACGGTTGACATACTTTGGGTTTCATAATCGCCGTCTTGCATATTTACTGCATTGAGCATATTTCCGCCCTGAGAAGTACCGCTATTTGTATCTCCCCACATAGATTTATAAACAATGTCATTATCTTTGTGGTTGAGGTATTTAAGACCGTCAAAACTTAACCCCAAAGGAAGCTTGTTAGTAGGAAGTGTAGTAACTTTTTGGAACTTCCAATAATCATCAGGTGTTAAAACAACCTTACCATAAGCATTAAACTCAAGCAATCTTACATAACAGTTGAGACGATCAGAAGCCGCGCCGGATGTTCCGTGTGGTTTGGTAATTCTAATACCTACGTATCTTGCCGTTTGACCTCTAAAGGTGTAATGTTGAACCTGTTTTAAATCGCTATTATCACAAACGAAATATGGTTCACCATCAAACAGGGTGTTTTTGTCTTCGCCGATATACAGTGAATATTCCCTGGTCATCAAATCTAAACTTTTGTGGTGCGCTATATAAACGTCGCTAAGTTCAGTCCTGCCTTGTAGGTTAAGCACAACGTCCATATACCTGTCGGTATAATATTTTGTGATGCCGTTATCATCATAGGCAAACGGAGCATTAGCGATATTACCCATTGTTTCGCCGCTTAAAGTGTTGTTATATAGATTTTCTGCTTTAAGCATAGATACGGATTTTCTTTCAGTGCCGTTAAAGTAATATGCGCTAACCTCTTCAACCGCAGACTCTGCCGTTGGGAAAGGCAAACTAGCACCTTCTTGTGGCTCGCGGTTATTAGGGTCTCTAACTCCAATAACTCCAAAGCCATACAAACGTGGGTAAATATTAGATGCAGTTAATTCGCTAAACTCTGCAACGTTATCGGTATTAGTTGCAGCGGTTATACGAAGACCTACGAATTTTGCAGTTGTTTCGGTCAACTTATAATGTTGGAAACGTGTTGCTTTAGTGCTTTTATAAACGTACATAGGTTCTGTTTCGAAAAGGGTAGCCTCATCGTCAGAAACATACAATTTATAAGCAAGTTTCCATCTATTATTGCTATGCTCGGCAACGAAAATATCCGAGATTTCACTTTTGCCGTCAAGAGCATAGGTAATATCTGTGTAAGCGGTTGTTCCGTCACGATAAATAACAAAACTATCGCCTTCTGCTTTTGCAAACGAGCCGCCTGCTTTTACGCCTTTCTCTCCGGGATTTGCTGTTGTCAAGCCCTCTAATTCAGGGTAAGTTGGCGGTGTTGCTGTATCATATTTTATGTTTACTTCTTTTGCGGTAGTTTCGGTAGGTGACTTGTACTTCGCATACATGCTTTTTACAACCGATTCACCCTCGGGCAATTCGATTGTGGTTGAATCTTTATGAAGGGTGATGTTAGGATTAGTATTACTTCCGTCATCTTCTTCCTCTTCATCATCATTAGTATCTTTAATGTCACCATAAACACCCAACTGGTCAATACGCGGAACCGCATAACCGCCGGATTGGTTAAACAAAGTAAAGGTTTCAGGGTCGATAGGTTCGATTATTCTAAATCCTACGTATTTAGCGCTCAAACCGTCCGCATTAGTTATATTTATAACCTGTCTTTTAAGTAGCGAGGTGTTTTCTATATACTGTATGCGGTTTTTACTCTCATACAACTCTTGCTCACTATCCGCAGCATAAACTTCATATTTTTTTGCACGGTTAGCAAGTGTATTGCTAGAGTTAAGAAATACTATTTTTCTTATAACCGAATTGGGTTTTAATGCAATGGTAAGATTTATTGTAACATCTAAATCTTCTCCGTTTGCGGTATATTTAACGCCACCTATATCGTAGAACGACCACAATTCAGAAGGCTTCATAAACTCAACGTCGGTACTTAAATCCTCATCAATAAGCTTGCTACAATCAAGTCCTGAACCGTGCAAAACACCATTGCGGTAAGATTTTGCAGTAATTGAAGAAGAAAGTAGTTGTAATTCTCCCTTTTCTGCCCCGCTTAAAAGTCCATTATTATCATAATTAACCGCATCGGGCACAACCGAACCATAAACGTTAAACTCGTTTACTCTAGGGAAGAAGATAATAACGCCGCTACTGGTAATGTAACTATCCGCCCAATCTATATGGGGATTATAAATTTCTATACCAACATACCTAACGTCGGTTAGTTTATCTTGGTTGAATTTGTAATTTTGGTACTTTTTCTGCTCGGTAGCATTATCGTACCGATGATAGAAAGAGGCTTTGCTCTGGTCATAAAGTTCGGATTTGTTGCCTGCAGCAAAAACCGCATAATCAGCCAATGCCAATTTACTTGCTGCAGTACCGCTACCAGGGTGGGCTAGCAAAATATTGCTAATGTTAGAATTGCCTTTTAATGTAAGTGTAATTCTAACCTTACGCTCTGTACCATCGGTATACTTTTTCTTTAAGGACGATACCTGCGTAGAAACGTTTTGATTATTTTCATCTTTGGTAATATAATCGTGGAAATAGCCTTTATAAAGTTTGCCATCGTCAGTTACAGAGTGGTTCTTTATCTGTGCTTGCGATTCCACGTTTCCGTCGGTTAATTCAGGATATGTTGTTGTTTGGGTTGTGAAGGTAGCGCCGCCATCTAAAGTATTAGTAATTTCAACCGATGAAACAAGCGACTCACCCATAGCGTTAACCGCACTATTTGTAACCGAAGAAGTGTCTACAGTATAGTCAGAACTGCTAACGGCAGCGAATGTATAGATTGCTCCGGAAGCAGCGGAGATAACTATAAGTAAAGAAACCGCTAATGCAATTATGCGTTTGAAAGTGTTTTTAATTTTCATATTCGTTATCTCCCCTCTATTAGTCTACTACATGTATCATAGCGGCAGCAAAACGCTTGCCGTTTGTTCCGTTAATTGTGCAACGAAGTGCAATTACGTCACCCGCTTTAGCATCGCTAGGCAAAGTATACGTTGCAACGTTGCCACTCTGTGCGATAGTACCCAAATCTCCGTTTGCAAGCACTTTGTCTACACTCAATTTCTCGTTTTTAGTGTTTTCACCTGCAGGAACACAAGAATAACGCTTGATTTCCCATTTTACACCGTTGTCATTGCAATCTATAAACTTAGGCTCGATAGAAATTGTTCCGCCTTGAGATAGGCTTGCTTCCGAGCAAACGGCCTGCTCGCTAAAGCTTGAGCCTTGTTTATAAAGTTCTACCTGTGCTATTGGTTTTATGGTAGAGAAAATATAGAATGCGTAACGACCTTTTTCTGCCGATTTTTCGGTATAAGTGAAGTTTTTGGCAACACCACTTATTGTGTCATACAAAGCAGGGACGGTTGTTTGAATGCCTGCATAGGTATTCGCATCACTGCTTTCAAAAGTAAACCTATATACATATATGGTCTTACCGCCAAGTGATTGCTTTAAACTTGCTCTAAACGAAAGCGCCTCGGTGCCTTCGTTCTTTTCAACGAGCAGTGCAAAATCTTTATTATCAGCAGAGGTAAATGCGGCGGTACGAATATCATCGCCCTCCCAAGTTACCTTATTAACGTTAGCGTCGTCGGGAATATAGTTGTTGAGCAATGCCTGCTCATAGAATTGGTAATGAACCTCCGCGGTAGTTTCGTATCCTATTGGATGTTTCCACGAAGAATGCAAACCATTTGCCGGGTCCATATTAACCGGGTCAGTAACACGACCGCCTACAAAGCCCCAGTTAAGCATTGCGCGCCAACCGGTATTAGCCATAGCTATAAAGTAACTTGCATACGACGAATTCCAACCGCCTGCGTTGTACCACACATAATTTTTTTCAGAACCTACATAATCCGTTGGGAATTGACGGTCTGCAGCATAAAACTCGGTAACCATAAGGTTTTTGCCTTTGTAGAAATTACGTGCGACAAGTGCTGCATCAAAAAATCCATCATAGTAGCCATTGTTTATGTTTGCACTATCTTTATACACTGCGTAGTATGCGTGCAATGCAACTACGTCAAGCAAATCGGGATAGTTAAGTTGTATATATTGTGCTATGTATTTATCCGAAGTAATGCTTATATCCTCGGAGTTTTCAGTACCCCAAATTTGCACGTGCTTTGTGCGCGAATCGGATTTCAACGCTTTTTTACAAGCTAGCGCCATATTTGCCCAATAGATACGCTTATCGCCAACCGTAACATAGTCCCAAGAACTAAGCCACGAGCCGTCTTCCACACGTGCGGGCTCGTTATAGAAACCTAAAATATCTACGTTGGTTAAACCTTTATCGTAAAGGTAAATAAACATTTCTTTTGCGGCATCGGCATACTGCTCAAGGTCACGTGGCGCCGCAATTCTTGTACGCTCAGGCTCTGCACCAAACCAACTTTGTATGCGTGTTGCAATTTTCCAACCAAAGCAAACTTCTACTCTGGTGCCTGCCTCTTTAAGCATACCCCAATAATCCACACAAGATTGAAAAATTGGATTATTAAAATCATATTCGCCTTTGTAATAGGCTTGATAATCGGGGTTGTTTTTCCAATCCTTAGCATATTTTGCATAGTCGTCGCCTGCATAATTGGTCATCATCCAGTCAATCTGGAACCAAGAACGAGCATAACAACCTTGTATATCGTTAAAACGTTCTGCCTGCAACTCTAAATACGCTTTTCTTGATTTTTCTTCAACCTGTGCTTCTATTGTAGACTGAGTAGGATAAATGTTACAACCGATACCATCAAAATGTGTGTACACAACGCCTTTTTTTGTGTTGTCTACGTTTATTTTGCGTAGGTTTTTGGTACCTGACACAGTGCTACCATATTTTTGGATTAGTGGAGTGTATTCAACTTCATTTTCAAATTCCAAGTCGTCGAAATAATCTTCCTCAAAATCCTCGCCAAACTCGCTATCGTCAAAACCTTCGTAGTCAAGTTTTACGCCAGAACTGATTTTACCGTCAGTAACGGGAAGCGATACTATGATTTCGTGGTTGTATTCTTCATCAATATCGCCTTCGACAGAAAGGTCCTCATCTTCATTTTCTTCAACATCAGCAACCGTACTGTCGTTTGGCTTTTTTTGGGGGTCTTTTTTATCCTTGTTAGGCTTGCAAGCCACTAAGGACGCAAGCATAACAACAACCAACAAAAGACTAAACAGTTTTAAAATGTTTCTTTTCATCACTTTTCTCCTTTTCTTGTCGTTTGACGAGTCGCTTTTTACGACCGCACAGGGTTTTTAGATTATCAAAAATAATGATTATTATACAATTTTCTGCCACTATATCCATATTATAATGTGGTGATTGTACACTTTTCACCAAAACAACCTAATTATATTTTAACAAACCTGCGTTTCAAAACAATACTTTTATCGATACCAATTTACGCTTTTTGATACTTTATTTGCGACTGTTTCTTTGCAAAAATTTGCTATGTACCCTTTTAACGCATATTGCATATACATATTATATTTTAATATGACATCTTTGTAAATATATTTACACTTATTGGTTTGTTTTGGCAAGCATTTTTTTGGATTTGTTTTGTTTTAGAAAGGCTTTTATTTAGTTAAATATTATCGATAACTTTATTCTACGAAAAAGATGCACTATTTTCAACGCGCAATTACTGGTTTCCAACATTTAACAAAACAAAAAAGCAAGGGCGCTTTTAACACCCTTGCTTTCTTTATTGCAAGCAATTATTTAAGGTTTGCTTTGAGGTTTTCGAGTTGTTCGCGGAGTTCTTCTGGCAATTTGTCGCCGAACTTCTTGTAATGCTCCTCGATTTCCTCTGCTTCTTTTGCCCAAACGTCTTTGTCAATTTCAAGAATTGATTTTAGAGTTTCAATATCAAAGTCGAGGTCAGTAAGGTCGATATCCTCTGCGTTAGGAACGTAACCGATAGCGGTTTCTTTAGCGTCTGCTTTGCCTTCGCAACGGTCGATAATCCAGTTAAGAACACGGCAGTTGTCGCCAAATCCAGGCCAGATGAAGTTGCCTTCATCGTCGGTACGGAACCAGTTAACGTTGAAGATTTTTGGAGCCTTATCGCCAAGTTTTTTGCCCATTTCGAGCCAATGACGGAAGTAGTCGCCCATATTGTAGCCGCAGAAAGGTAGCATAGCCATTGGGTCGCGACGAACAACACCAACTGCGCCTGCTGCTGCTGCAGTAGTTTCAGAAGCCATTGCAGAACCTACGAACACACCGTTAACCCAATCTTTTGATTGATATACAAGTGGAGCGCACTTTGCACGACGACCACCGAAGATAATTGCAGAAATCGGCACGCCCTCACCCTTATTGAACTCGTCAGAAATGCATGGGCAGTTCTCAGCAGGTGCTGTGAAACGAGAGTTAGGATGTGCTGCACAAGTAGATTTATCTGCTTTGTTGAATTTAGAAGGATCCCAAGGATTGCCTCTCCAATCAATAGCGTTTTCAGGTAGGTTTTTGTTGAGGCCTTCCCACCAAACAGTGTTATCATTAAGGTCAAGCGCTACGTTTGTGAAGATGGTGTTTTTAGTGGTAGATGCCAACGCATTGTAGTTTGAGTGAGCATTTGTACCAGGAGCAACACCGAAGAAACCGTTTTCAGGGTTGATAGCATAAAGTCTGCCATCTTTACCGATTCGCATCCAAGCAATATCGTCACCAACGGTCCAAACTTTGTAGCCTTTCTCTTGCAAGTATTTAGGCGGAATCATCATAGCAAGGTTGGTTTTACCGCAAGCAGATGGGAATGCGGCTGCAACGTATTTAACCTCGCCTTGTGGGTTCTCAATACCAAGGATAAGCATATGCTCTGCCATCCAGCCCTCTTTCCAACCTTGGTAAGAAGCGATACGGAGTGCAAAACATTTTTTACCTAGAAGAACGTTACCGCCGTAACCCGAGTTAACAGAAATAATTGTGTTATCTTCAGGGAATTGGCAGATGTATCTCTTTTCAGGATCAACGTCGCAACGAGAATGTAGACCGCGTACCCAGTCATTGCTGTCGCCAAGAACGTCAAGAACCTTGGTGCTTACGCGGGTCATAATAATCATATTAAGAACAACGTATACAGAATCGGTTACCTCGATACCGATTTTAGCAAGTGGTGAGCCGATTGGTCCCATTGAGAATGGGATGATGTACATGGTCTTGCCTTTCATACTGCCTCTTGCAATATCATAAAGTTTTTCGTACATTTCTTTAGGGTCACACCAGTTGTTAGTTGGGCCTGCATCTTCACGTTTTGAAGTACAGATGAAGGTACGGTCTTCTACACGGGCAACGTCGTTAGGGTTGGTGCGGTGCAAGTAGCAATCGGGAAGTTTTTCCTGATTTAACTTTTCAAGTTCGCCAAGCTCTACTGCTAATTCGCGAAGCTCTACGATTTGCTTTTCGCTACCGTCTACCCATACAACTTGGTCTGGGGTTAAAAGTGCCTTAACCTCATCAAGCCACTTTAGTACCGATTTGTTTTGAGTCATAATAATATTCTCCTTTTGTAAAATGATTGGCTAAAGCGAAACTTAAAAATCACCTTAATTTTTCGTTTAGCCGAAGATTTGCCTTTTTACAATGTTATTATATTCAATTTCAAGCCTTTTTTCAAGTCTTTTTGAAAAAATTTTGTTAAAACATTAACAATTTATATCTAACCAACCTGTTCTTTAGTTATGTTGTACTAAACCATAGAATAAACCACCGCATTTTTGCCAACAATCTTTGTTGATATGGGTTTACTTTTAGAGGTTTCGGTGGTAATATATATGTAGTTTATTCTAGCAAAGGTGATTCTTTTGGCAAAACAATGTTTATGCTTTGATATGGACGGCACACTAATCGATTCTATGGATTGTTGGAACAATCTTAAATATAAAATGTGCGACAGGTATTTTGAGCGCACGGGCGAGAAAATTTCGCTAACCGAAGATGATGAAAAAGCGATTGACCTTATGGGGCTAAAGCAGGCGATTGCTTACGTCAATGATACCTACGGCACGAAACTTGATTTCTTTTTGGACGCTTGCGAAACTTTGAAAAACTTTTATATGGACGAGTGCGAGATAAAACCCTACGTTCGTGAAACTTTGGAAAGGCTTTTGAAAGACGGCTACAAAATGTGTGTCATAACCGCCACCCCGTATGCCTACTCGGTTGAGGTTTTAAAGCGATTAGACTTGCTAAAATATTTTAAGTTTGTGCTAACATCTACTCAATATCCAAAGTGTAAGTGCACAAATCGTGTTTTCTATTCCGCCTGCAGAAGATTTATGTGTCTGCCCAAAAATGCGGTGCTTTTTGACGACGCTGCTTATGCCCACGTAACCGCAAAGGCGGCAGGTCTACGCCGAGTTGGTGTATACGACCAGTATCAAGGCGACGACCTTGAGGGCTTTGTAGACCTTAATTTTAAAGATTTCTCTGAAATTCTAGAACATTACATAGAGAAAGGGTGTTTTTAATGGTACTTTTAGCAGTAATATTGCTGACCATTTTTGTACTGTACTTACTAGGTTGCTACGTTAGTTTTAGAATGGCGGTTCTAAGAAGCAAACCCGCCGACCGCACTAAAGAGGTTTTTGCAAGCGACAATCCATTATACCCCTACCAACAAAGGTTTATAGACGGTGGCAAGTGGGTTGACGAGCAAGAACTTGAACCCCTTACAATAACCTCGTTTGACGGACTGAAACTTTACGCCGACCTTTTAAGGCTTGAAGGCAGTAAAAAGGTTGCAATAGTTTTCCACGGTTATCACTCGTCTTATCGTGGTGACTTTTCAATATCACTTCCCTACTACCGAGAATTAGGTTTTAACATTCTGCTTGTTGACCAACGTAGCCACGGCAGAAGCGAGGGCAGATATTTATCCTACGGAATTTTTGAAAAATACGATTGTCGCGATTGGGCAAAAGAAATGGTTAAGGTTTTTGGGAACGATTGCGAAATTGTATTAAGCGGTATATCAATGGGCGCTTCAACCGTTATGCTTGCGGCAGGACTAAAACTACCGCCACAAGTTAAGGCAATCACCGCCGACTGCGGATTTACCTGCGGTTTTGATATTGTAAAAAATACCGCAAAATCTATAAACCGCTTTATACCTGACATTGTTATTCACACGACCAACCTGTTTTGCAGAATTTTCGCAGGCTTTGATTTGCGCGAGGACAACACACAAATATCCTTACAAAAAAGCACCGTGCCAATTCTGTTTATTCACGGCACACACGACACCTTTGTCCCTTGCGAAATGACACTTAGAAGTTACGCCGCTTGCAAAAGCGAAAAGCAACTTTTAACTGTGGCGGGCGCTAGTCACGGCTTGAGTTTTCTTGTAGACGAGCCGCTGGTTAAAAAGACGATGAAAGAGTTTTTTGAAAAACATTTATCGAAATAAAATATCCAATAATAAAAAACTACCCCACGCTTTTGCGAAGGGGTAGTTTTTGCTTTTAATTACATATTTTTAATATCGGCTTCTTGTAGAAGTTTTACACCGGCTTTGGTTAAGGTTGCCTCTGCGAGTGCGGTGTCGTTTACACGAAGCACCACGCAAGCCTCGTTACCCGTTGTAACGAATGCATAAAGGTACTCAACCTCTACACCTGCATCCGATAGCACTGCCATTTCTTTTGCGAGTGCGCCCGGTTTATCGTCAACACAAGCGGCTACAACCTCTGTTATATTACATATATATCCGCTTTGCTTTAGCAAGGATTCTGCCTTAGCCTCATCATCAGCAATTATGCGGAGAATACCGAAATCGTTAGTATCGGCGATTGAAAGCGCACGAAGTTCGATACCGCCTAATGCTATTTCATTAAGTACTTCGGCCAAAGCACCTTTTTCGTTTTGAACGAATACAGATATTTGTTTTACTGCCATAACTACATCTCCTTAGTCGTGTAATTTACGCTTATCAATAACGCGAACTGCCTTGCCCTCGCTTCTAACGATGGTTTTTGGAGCAACAAGGTGTACCTTTGGTGTAATACCAAGCATTGTGCGAATTGCGCCTGCCAAAGCATGCTCTGCTTTGTTGATTTCCTTAACGGTATCCGAGAATGCCTCGGGGGTAAGTTCAACGTTTATATCGAGTGTATCGGTGTTGTTAACGCGGTCAACAATAATCTGATAGTTAGGTGTATAACCCTCGTTCAATAGAACTGTTTCGATTTGTGATGGGAACACGTTAACGCCTCGGATAATCATCATATCATCGGTTCTGCCCATTGGCTTGGTCATTTTAATTAGTGTTCTGCCACAACTACATTTTTTACGTGAAAGCACGCAAATATCACGGGTGCGGTAACGAAGAAGCGGGAATGCCTCTTTGTCCAAAGAGGTGAATACTAGTTCGCCACGCTCGCCGTCCGGCAATACCTCGCCTGTGTCGGGGTCGATAATTTCGGCATAAAAATGGTCTTCGCAAATATGCATACCGCTTTGTGCCTCACACTCGAAAGCGACACCGGGGCCCGAAGTTTCGGTAAGGCCGTAAATATCGTAAGCCTTAATGCCAAGGCTCTTTTCTATATCGCGGCGCATCTCCTCTGTCCAAGGTTCTGCACCGAAAATGCCTGCTTTAAGTTTGTTATCTTCGGGTTTATAGCCCTGCTCTTTTAATGCCTCACCAATGTATGCGGCATAAGATGGAGTGCAACAAATAATTGTAGCGTCAAGGTCCATCATAAACTGAATTTGCCTTTCGGTGTTGCCCGATGACATTGGTAGAGTTAAACAACCAACCTTGTGTGAGCCACCGTTAAGACCGGGGCCGCCTGTAAATAGTCCATAGCCATAACAAACCTGACAAACGTCGTCTTTCGTACCGCCAACTGCAGTAATAGCACGAGCGCAACAATCTTCCCAAAGATTTATATCATTTTGGGTGTAGAATGCAACAACACGTCTTCCCGTTGTACCCGAGGTCGACTGTATACGAACACAGTCTTTAAGGTCTTTTGCCAAGAATCCGTAAGGATACTGGTCGCGAAGGTCTGCCTTTGTTACAAAGGGAAGTTTGTGAAGGTCGTCGATACTCTTAATATCGTCAGGTGTTACACCCTTTTCCTCCATTAACTGCTTGTAATACGGCACGTTGTCCCAAACGTGCTTCACTTGTTTTACAAGTTTTTCGCTTTGCAACTTGCGCATTTCCTCAAGTGACATGGTTTCAATTTCTTTCTGATAATAACGCTTTTCCATGTTTTTTCCTATCCTTTATAGCCTAAATTAAATGCTGCTTTATTAAGTTCCACAAACTGTGGTTTAACGGTAGATTCGATAGCAGAAATCCACTTATCTTCACCAAAATCCAAATGCTTTGCAAGTTTGCCCATAAGAACAATGTTTACCGCCTTTGCGCTACCAACGCTTTCGGCATCCTTTAGCGCGTCAAAGGCTTCTATATCTACGCCTTTGGCGGTTAGTTCATCTAAAACTCCGTTTGGATACTGTGCCGCGCCTGTTATAACGGGCATTGGGTCGATTTCTTGGGTGTTGGTAATAATTTTACCGCCCTTTTTAAGATACGGCGCATAACGTGCCGCCTCTAACTTTTCAAAAGAAACTATGTAATCTGCCTCGCCCAAATCAATGATTGGGGAATAAACCTTTTCTCCAAAACGAACGTAGGTTACAACCGAACCGCCACGCTGACTCATACCGTGCACCTCGGAAACCTTTACGTCATAGCCCTCACTAGTTAGCAAGTTGCCGAGAAGTTTACTTGCCAAGAGACTTCCCTGACCGCCAACGCCAACTATCATAATACTTGTAGTTTTCATCATATTCACCTAACCTTACTCCTCAATAGCCTCAAAAGGACATAGTCCCTTACATACGCCACAACCAACGCAAAGGGTATTATCAATAACCGCTTTGCCGCCCTTAAAGCTTATTGCAGGGCAACCAAGGCTCATACATTTTTTGCAAGATTTACATTTGTCGGCATTAACCTTCAAAGATGGTTTTGTCTTAACACTCTTTAAAAGAACACAAGGTCTTCTGGAAATAATAACCGATGGGCAATCTGCCTCTAATTCCTCTTTAATAACCCTATCGCATTCTTTCAGGTCATAAGGGTCAACAACGGTAACTCTAGTAATACCAACTGCACGGCAAAGTGCCTCAAGGTCAATTTTGCCTGCAGGCTCGCCTTTTATATTAAGACCTGTTGTTGGGTTTTGCTGATGGCCTGTCATACCCGTAATTGAGTTGTCAAGTATAATTACTGTCGAGTTAGACTCATTATAAGCAATATCAATAAGACCTGTTACGCCTGAGTGCATAAAGGTTGAGTCACCAATAACTGCAACCGCCTTTTGCTTCTTGTCTTTCTGTGCTTGAATAAAGCCGTGCAAGCCCGAAACCGACGCGCCCATACAAAGTGTGGTATCAACCGCGCATAGCGGGGGTTGAGCGCCCAAAGTGTAGCAACCGATATCGCCGATAACGGTAACCTTATTTTTAGAAAGGGTATAGTAAATACCTCTGTGTGGGCAACCCGCGCACATCATTGGTGGGCGAACGGGAACCTCTGCTACCTCGCCACTTGGTTGAGCCTTTTCGCCCAACGCTTTTGCAACAACACTTTGTGAATATTCGCCGATAGGAGAGAACAAGTTTTTGCCCTCAACTTCTAGGCCTAGCACGCGACAGTGGGTTTCAATAATACCGTCAAGTTCTTCAATAACAACCAAACGGTCAACCTTAGCCGCGAAATCTTTAATAATATTTTTAGGTAGTGGGTTTACAAGGCCAAGTTTTAGTACGGGAACTGTATCGCCAAACACCTCTTTTACGTACTGATAGCAAGTACCTGAAGTGATAATACCAAGGTCGGTTCTCTCGCCTTTTTCTACTCTATTGAATGGGCAGTCCTCTGCATACTCGGCGAGGCTTGCCATTCTTTCTTCAACAATAGGATGGCGACGCTTTGCATTTGCTGGCATCATTATGTACTTACCTGGGTTCTTTTCATAAGGGAACTCGGGTGCTTCTACCCTATCGCCTAATTCTACAACGCTTTGCGAGTGTGCAATTCTAGTGCAGGTGCGCATTAAAACAACTGTGTCAAACTTTTCGGAAAGTTCGAAAGACGCCTTTGCAAATTCTAGTGCTTCTCTAGAATCTGCAGGCTCTAGCATAGGAAGTTTTGCGGCAATAGCGTAGTGACGAGAGTCCTGCTCGTTTTGAGAAGAATGCATAGCAGGGTCATCGGCAACACATAGCACCATTCCCGCATTTACACCTGTATAAGAAAGTGTGAAAAGTGGGTCAGCCGCTACGTTAAGACCAACATGCTTCATACAACAAACGGTACGCTTGCCACCCAAAGATGCGCCAAATGCAACCTCTGCGGCAACCTTTTCGTTAGGCGCCCATTCGCTGTAAATATCATCGTACTTTGATAAAAATTCGGTTATTTCGGTTGAAGGTGTTCCTGGGTACGAAGATACAACACCTAATCCACCCTCGTAAAAGCCACGAGCCAAAGCCTCGTTACCAATCATTAGTTTTTTCATTATTTCATCTCCGTTATCTACTCTGTTGTTACCTTTTCAACAAGCCTTACACCGCAATAAATTTCGCGAAGTTTTGGCTTTTCGATTTTGCCTGTTGGGTTTCTTGGAATATCGGCAAAAATAATCTTCTTGGGTCGTTTATATCGAGGTAGTCCTTCACAGAAAGCCTCTACGTCGGCTTCACTTAGAGTGCAACCCTCTTTAATCTCGATAATAGCGGCGGCAATTTCGCCAAGACGCGCATCAGGTAGGCCAATAACCGCGGCGTCCTTTATATTATCGTTAGCGCGCAAGAAATCCTCTATCTGTACGGGATATAGGTTTTCGCCGCCCGTGATAATAACGTCTTTTTTACGGTCTACAAGGTAGATAAATCCATCCTTGTCCTCACGAGCCATATCGCCCGTTAGCAGCCAACCGTCTTTTAAAATCTCGGCACTTGCCTCGGGGTTTTTATAGTAGCAAAGCATAACGCCGGGACCCTTAACTGCAAGTTCACCAACCTCGCCCGATTTCACGGGGTTGTGACTCTCGTCTAAAATCTTGGTTTCCCAACCGTAGCCCGCTTTACCGATAGCGCCTACTTTATGTATATTCTCAACTCCCAAGTGTACACAACCAGGACCTATCGACTCTGAAAGACCATAGTTAGTGTCATACTCGTGGTCGGGAAAAATTGCTTTCCAACGTTTAATTAGGCTTGGTGGCACGGGTTGTGCGCCTATGTGCATAAGTCTCCACTGTGAAAGTCTGTAATCGTCT
>JAZNBX010000019.1:0-8172 GCA_045587265.1 Acutalibacteraceae bacterium
ATAAATTTTTATTAATTATTTTATTTTTTATATCCTGCATACGTGCAGGAAAAATTTATTATTGAAAGGGGTTTCTATTATGAAGAAACTAACTCCCAATACTATTTATTGGGTTGATTTCCCAGATGTTTCTAGCTCAAAGAAACATATTACTGGTAAAAAAAGGCCATGCCTATACCTATCTAGCGAAAAGGGTGCTATTTATAGCCCGGTAGGAAGTGTAATACCAATCAGTTCAGCAACAAAAAAGGCTCTGCCATGCCATATAGACGTTGATTTAAAGCGTCCAAGTGTATTATTGTTAGAACAGATTACAACAGTTCCTATCGAGTGTATTGGGGCACCAATAACAACTGCACCCGATGCGCTGATGAATAAGGTTAAGGAAGGGCTTATTAAACAGCTAGGCTTATAATTAAAAAAGAAAGGAATGTTATTGTGAGCGAAGGTATTCAAGTCCCTTTTACCATCGTTTTCTCTTTCAAGGAAAGAGGAAAAACGTTAGAGGGATATACAAAGTATGATTTAATTATAAGAGAAAGGACCGACGAATTCAGTTCAACAATACGGAATTTACCGGTTATGTTCCCAGACTATTTAGTAGAAGAAATAGACAAATTATTTAGCACAATTCCAAATAACGGTGATGGTATGGATATAGAATGTGCGTAACAAAGCGAATGCGAGCCCTTTGAGGCTCGCATTTTTCTATTAAACTGACGTTTATACGAGGTATGCGTATAAACGGCGTCATATTTGTTTAAGCGAAATTTCCAAGAAAGATTGAGTCAAAAAACTCGGACGGTTGAACCTGAAAACGGCTCCCACTAATTATTTAACGAAATTTTCAAGAAAGGAGGAAAGAAAATGGCAAGAAGAAAAAAGAAAAATCCCAGGAAAGAATTACTGAAAATACTAAACACCAAATTCACACCTGGCGTTTCTAAAGCAGATTCAAGTGCGGACAATATACGTTCTTATGGAACGTTTAAAGTGTATTTACAACAGGGCGAACGCTATATTGAATACTGCCAAAAACACCACAACGAACGTAATTTTAAAAACATGAAGCAATATCTTCCGAAATACATAATGCATATGAGAGATGTTGAATGGTTGTCTAATCGAACGATTAAAACTGCGAGGGCAGCACTTTGCAAAATATTTGATATTCGGTGTTCGGAACTTATGAAAGAAATTGCAAAGTTATATTTCGATGGTAATGAAAGGGCTGCAGAAGAAAAGTTAATGTTCAGGAGACAGGACATTAGAAGAAGTAGGGCTATGTGGACTCCCGACAGGGTCGACGATAGTAAAGGTATCAATCGTGAAATTAAAGTATTTTGTCAAAGTTGTGGGCTCAGGCGTCAGGAACTTGAATCTGTAAAAAAAGAACACGTCCTAATTTCAGATGATGGTTCGGTAACACTCCATTTAACTGGAAATACAAAAGATGCTAAAAGAGAAAATTTAGGAAGAGTTAAAACAAAAGGAGGAAAAAGCAGAGATATTGAATTTCTTATAACCGACGAATCCAAAGAAGTATTAGAAAAATGGATGAACATGAACGATAGAGAAAACTATCTATGTCCATATTCTTTATCATCAAAGTTGGATATACATGCTTACCGAAGTGAATACGCCAATACATTGTATAAGAAATACGCCGAGCCCATTGAGAACATTAACCCAAAAGAAAGAATTCCATCCCAACGACCTTACAAAAAATGCTCCGATGGGAGAAGTAGGGTCGCAAGAGATGGAATGGTAAGCCGCATATATCGTTGTGGCGATGAATTAAAAGGCATTTGTCTTGACAGGGTTGCTATGCGGATAGTTTCTAAAAACTTAGGACACAACAGAGAATCTGTGTTTGCAATGTCGTATTTAAGGAAATAGCAGAAGTGCGTTCTCTGCTGTTTTAAATTTATAAATCTAAATATATTTCCGTAACAAACTGCATATTGCATAGTTGACATGCCGTTTATTATATGTTAAAATTTTCGAAAAGTAATATATCAAAATACAAAAAATTCAATAGAATTATTATCGTTTTAAACGATAGTTTTCTAAAATTTTGATGTAAAAACTTTTTCTAAAATTTTCTAAAAAATCAATATTTTGGGTTATTTACTGGTGTCGGACCACACTATATAGTGTTTAACAAACTAAAAAACTCCACTAAATATAGGGTATCGCTAGATTCAGGTTCTAGTGGTAGAAATACTTTGTGGGTTCAAGTCCCGTCATCCGCGCCAAAATAGTTAAAGCCGAGCAGATATAATCTGCTCGGCTTTTGTTTATTCTAGTTCAAAGGCGCCTGTGTATAGTTTATAATATACGCCCTTTTCTTCTATAAGTTTTTTGTGGTCGCCACGCTCGATAATCTTGCCGTGGTCTAAAACCATAATAACATCGGAGTTCTTTACGGTTGAAAGTCTGTGGGCAATAACAAAAACGGTTCTGCCCTCCATTAGTTTATCCATACCGCGCTGAACGATTGCCTCAGTTCTTGTATCTATCGACGAAGTTGCTTCATCCAAAATCATTACGGGTGGGTCGGCAACTGCGGCACGTGCAATCGCAATTAACTGACGTTGACCCTGCGACAGATTAGAGCCGTTTGAGGTTAGCATAGTATCATAACCCTGTGGCAAACGAGTAATAAAATCGTGGGCGCTTGCAAGTTTTGCCGCCTCTATACATTCCTCGTCACTAGCCTCCAGATTACCATAACGAATATTATCCATTACAGTTCCCGTAAACAAGTTTGTTTCTTGTAGCACTATACCTAGAGAACGACGCAAGTCGGATTTTCTTATCTTGTTAATGTTAATTCCGTCGTATCTAACCTTACCGTCGGCAATATCATAAAAGCGGTTAATAAGGTTGGTTATAGTGGTTTTGCCCGCACCCGTTGCACCAACGAATGCTACCTTTTGACCCGGCTCTGCATAAACGCTTACGCCGTGAAGCACCTGCTTGTTTTCTACGTAGCCGAAATCAACATCGGTAAGCCTTACGTCGCCCCTTAATTTTGTAAGGGTGGTAGTGCCGTCGCTATGCGGATGTTTCCACGCCCAAACGCCTGTACGCTTTTCACTTTCTACAAGTTCGCCGTTTTCTAATTCTTTAGCATTTACCAAAGTAACGTATCCGTCATCAATTTCAGGCTCTCCATCCATAAGGCTAAAGATTCGGCCTGCGCCTGCCATACCCATAACAACAGCATTTATCTGTTGCGAAACCTGATTTATATTACCTGTAAACTGCTTGGTCATATTAAGGAACGGTACTAATATGCTAATGCTAAATGCCATTCCCGATAGGCTAAAGTTTTTAACGTTTAGGCTTAGGAATATACCGCCAACCATTGCCATTAAAACATATAGCACGTTACCGATATTCATAATAATCGGGCCTAGTGTGTTAGCATAAGCGTGTGCTTTATAACTATCGTTAAAAAGTTGCTCGTTTATCTTCTCAAAATCTTCTTCTGCCGCTTTTTCGTGACAGAAAACCTTGATAACCTTTTGGCCGTTCATCATTTCTTGAACGTAGCCTTCGGAAACCGCCATAGATTTTTGCTGACGAATAAAGTATTTAGCGCTACCGCCACCAATTTTCTTAGAAACTACCAGCATCACAAATACGCCGAGCACTAAAACACCCGTCATTAAAATGCTATAATATAGCATTATCCCAAACACACAAAGCACTATTGTTAAGGACTGCAAAAAAGCAGGCAACGCTTGCGAAACAAGTTGGCGCAGAGTATCAATATCGTTTGTATAATAACTCATTATATCGCCGTGTTTGTGTGTATCAAAATAGCGTATTGGTAATTTTTGCATACCGCTGAACATAGCAATGCGAAGTTTGGACAAAAATCCTTGGGTCATATATGCAGTTAACTGTGTATGCAGAGTAATTGTTAGCATTGAAAGCACGTAGAACGTACCAAGCAGAAGTACTAGCGGCATTATCTCTGCCGAAGCAGACGTCCAATCGCCCGTTTTTTGCCACTCCTCGATTACCACTATTATTCTTTGAATAAACAATGCGGGCATAGCCGAAGTTACGGACGAGAACAAGATACAAACTGCGGTAACAGGCATTAGTACGGGGTAAAATTTAAACAACATTTTTACTGCCCTTACTACGCTTTTAAAACCGCCTGAGGCTTTATTAGGCTTCATCGCTATCACCTCCGCTTACCTGTTGCTCATAGGTTTCTCTATAAATTTCGCTTGATTTTAACAGTTCACTGTGTGTACCCATAGCAGAGATTTTGCCGCCGTCTAACACAATGATTAAATCTGCTTCCTCTACCGACGAAATTCTTTGAGCAATTATGATTTTTGTAGTTTCGGGGATGAAACTTTTGAAACCTTTTCTAATAAGCGCGTCTGTTTTGGTATCAACCGCACTCGTTGAATCGTCTAAAATAAGAATTTTTGGTTTTTTTAGCAAAGCGCGTGCAATACAAAGGCGCTGTTTTTGACCGCCCGAAACGTTTGTACCGCCCTGCTCTATTTTAGTGTTATAACCATCGGGAAAACTTGTTACAAACTCATCCGCCTCGGCTAGTTTGCAAGCGTTTACCAAATCTTCTTCAGTAGCAGCGGGATTACCCCAACGCAAGTTTTCGCTAATTGTACCCGAGAATAAAAGATTCTTTTGAAGCACCATAGCAACACCGCTACGAAGCGCATCTAACCCATATTCCCTAACGTCTACACCGCCAACCTTAATAGCGCCCTCGGTTACGTCGTAGAGTCTTGGTATTAACTGCACCAAGGTGGTTTTGCCTGAACCCGTCGAGCCGACTATACCAACAGTAGCGCCCGAGTGAATTTTTAAACTTATTCCCTCTAGCGAACTACGCTCCGCACTTTTTGAGTACTTAAAACTTACGTTTTGGAACTCTATCGAACCATCTTTAAGTTCGGTTACGGGGTTTTCGGGATCTTTAAGCGCAGGTTCTTCTGCCAAAACCTCGGCAATACGTTTAAATGACTCTGCAGAAATGGTTAGAATTACGTACACCATAGAAAGCATCATCAAAGAAATTAGCACTTGCATGCCATAGGTTAACATTGCGGATATCTGACCTACGTCGATAGCGCTACCGCCACTTGTAATAGCAAGGCGCGAACCAACAATTAGAACGAAAATCATATTAAAATACAAGCAGAACTGCATTATAGGTGTGTTTAGTGCAACAATTCGCTCAGCTTTGGTAAAGTCTTTACATATATCGTGCGAGGCGGTAGTAAATTTCTCTTGCTCATGCTCCTCACGAGAAAAACCTTTTACAACGCGCATACCGCGTACGTTTTCTTCTATCGATTCGTTTAACTTATCGTACTTTTTAAACACTCTGCGGAAAGCAGGCATTGCCTTTCTGCTAACAAACCAAAGGCCTAGTGCCAAAACAGGAATAACAACTACAAATGCGCTGCTTAGTGGGCCGCCCATTATATACGCCATTATTACTGCGAAAATCATCATCAATGGACTTCTGATTGCTGTACGAATAACCATCATATACGACATTTGAACGTTTGCAATATCGGTGGTCATTCTAGTTACCAATGAGGCGGTTGAAAACTTATCTATGTTACTGAAAGAGTAAGTTCCTATACGCTCAAAAATATCGTGCCTTAAGTTTTTGGCGAAACCTGCAGATGCTTTAGCACAAGTAAATCCTGCTATACCACCAAAACTTAATGAAAGTGCCGCCATAACCACAAGAAGCAAACCCATTTTAAGTATATCTTTCGGTTGCACGTTAGGGTTGTTCTTAATGGTGTTAACCAAATTGGCGGTAATGAATGGAATTAAAACCTCAATTATTACCTCTGCTACAATAAAAATCAAGGTAATAATCGTCGGTTTTTTGTATTCTCTGACACTTTTTGCCAGACGCTTTATCATTTAAAACAACTCGCTTTCAAAGGTATGTTTATTGTTTTATAATTAACTAGTTTATTATATAGCAACTATATATTTTATTCAAGTATAAATTGTTAAATTTTGCTTAAAATTTCCCTCAAATTTTCGCCCGAATACTCCACTTCCGACGAATACATTCTAGCAATATCAATTATCTTTTCTATACTGATGTTTTTATAACTTTTGCATATCTCCTTTATGCAGTTATAACTTAAAATCGCAAACGCCAATCGCTCGGCAAAAAGCCCGTCCTCCAGGCTTTCACTAAAATGCCTATAAACAAAATACACAAGCATCTGCTCTGCTATAATATCGAAATCATTAAGCGGATATTGTTCTGATTCTAAAAGCCTATCAAGTTCAGTATCCCAAATAGATTCAAGCCGTTCTAATGGTTTATATATATCATAAATTTGTTTACAGGTAGGCTTTCTATATACTACGCCTAGATTACTTAAAGCATTTTCTATTCGGCTTTCAATAGGTACTGCTCTATCTTGCAAGGCATCAAAAATTCTCTTTCTTAATTTCAAAAAAGAGGTTTCTTCTGTATTGTCAGTTGAGTTTTCACACTCGATTTCTACTTTATCTTTATTCTTCAAGATAATTCGAGCCGCTTCTTCACAACAAAGGCCTAAACCTACCTCTGCCCTATTTTCGAAATAGTTTATAAATCTCGGGTGCAGATGGCATATCTCACACAAACTATCTTCGCCAAGATTTATAATTATATTACAAAGGTTATCTTTATTTAAAAATGGGCAACCTCCACCCTTTAGCATTTTAAAACGTGGGTTTTTGCCACCTATGATATTTTGTTTTAAGAGTGCGCCAAACTCGCCCTTTATATTTATGTATTTGCTATACGTATCACTATCAATGTCAATTTCCCAACCGATGCAACAGTTATGACGGCAACGCGATGCGATACACGAAAACTTTGCATAGTAACTAGGTACATAGGTTTGCATTTTCCCACCTGCCTTTTAAAAATTTATGCCGCACCAGTAACGGTGCGGCGTTGTTTTTTATTTTTTTAGTGCGATTGCGCGTTTTGCGGCTTCTACTAAATTTACTGCACGAAGACCAAATATGTCGAGCAAGTCATTTGCAGGACCTGATTTACCAAACTCATCATAAACGCCAACCTTAATTACAGGAACAGGGCAGTTTTCCGAAACAACGTCGCAAACTGCTGAACCAAGACCGCCGATTACCGAATGTTCCTCGGCAGTAACGATAGCGCCTGTTTCCTTTGCGGCTTTTATGATAATATCGCTATCAAGTGGCTTAATGGTATGAATGTTGATAATTCTAGCATTGATACCCTCAGATTTTAACATATCATAAGCCTGCAAAGCCTCATTTACCAAAAGGCCCGAAGCCACGATAGTTACGTCATTACCCTCGCGAAGTTCTACACCCTTGCCTACCTCGAAGTTATAATCGTCACCGAAAATAACAGGAACTGCAAGTCTGCCAAAACGGATATAAACAGGACCGTCTAGTTCTAGTGCGGCTAAAACTGCGGCTCTTGCCTCAGTAGCATCGGCAGGGTTAATGATGGTCATACCGGGGATAGTGCGCATTAAAGCAATATCTTCATTACACTGATGGGTTGCGCCGTCCTCACCAACAGAAATACCTGCGTGGGTTGCGCCGATAATAACGTTTAGGTGTGGGTAACCGATTGAGTTACGAACCTGCTCAAAAGCACGGCCTGCGGCAAACATTGCAAAAGAACTTGCAAATACACGCTTGCCCGTTGCGGCGATACCTGCGGCAATACTAATCATATTACCTTCTGCGATACCGCAATCGTAAAATCTTTCGGGAAATTCTTTTTTAAACACGCCTGTTTTTGTTGCAGCTGCAAGGTCTGCATCAAGAACGACGAAATCGGGATTAAGTTTACCTGCTTCAACCAATGCATTACCGTAGGCATCACGGGTTGCAATTTTTACTACGTCTGCCATATTATTTGCCCTCCAATTCTGCTAACTGTGCTTCTAGTTCTCCCAAAGCAACCTCTGCTTGTTCGGCATTAGGTGCAGAGCCGTGCCAGCTAACCTGATTTTCCATATAAGAAACGCCCTTACCTTTAGTTGTTTTAGCAATAATTGCGGTGGGCTTGCCTTTGCACTCGCGTGCGGCATTTAAAGCAGATTCAATTTCATCGAAATTATGGCCGTCTATCGTAATTACATTCCAACC